>JBIOUU010000212.1:0-15730 GCA_044867345.1 Actinomycetota bacterium | reverse complement strand
TCGGGGTGAACGAGGGCTACAAGGTGTCGAAGGACTCCTGGAGCACGTGGGCCCCGATGCTCACGCCCCGGGCGGAGATGGGCGTCGTCTCGCACGGGGGCAGGATCTACACCGTCGGCGGGGCGCTGCCGGCGTTCGGCGCCTCCACCAACCAGAACGAGGTGTTCAAGCCCTCGCCGGCCTGAGACTGCCGCCCCTCCCGCTGAGCGTCTGATCGCGGGGGCCGGGGCCTGCTCGCGATAGCCGTCAGGGCCCTGACGTGGCCCTCACAGAACGCCCGGTGGCACCTGCGGTTCTGCAAGGCCTGTCGTCAGATCCCTGACGTCGCCCGCGAGAGCTGCACGATGTGAAGCCGCAACCTCACGCCGGCCGAACCAGCTCGACGCGCACGCCGAGGAGCCGGACCGGCCGGTCCAGTTCGAACTTCTCCAGCGCGGCCAAGGCCCCGGCCTCTACCGCCTCGGGCTCCAGGGACGGCTCGGGCAGCGGCACGCCGTGGGTCGAGGTGAAGAACGGCTTGAAGCGGACCTTGACCACCACCCGCTCGGCCAGACGGCCGTCGCCTTCGAGATCTTCGGCCAGCTGCCGTGCCAGGGCGGCCACCTCCCGTCGAATCTCGTCCGGGTCCGTGATGTCCTGCTGGAACGTCCGTTCTCGGCCGCGGCCCCTCGGCACATAGGGCTCGGCGCTCACCGGCGAGTCGTCCTCGCCCGTCCCCAGCCTCCGAAGCCACGGACCGGTGCTCGGTCCGAACCGCGCCGCCAGCATCTCCTCATCGGCGGTGGCAAGCTCCTCCACGGTTCGGATGCCGAGGGCCTCGAGCTTCGGCGCCGTCTTCTTGCCGATGCCCCACAGCTCGGACGTGGGCAGCGGCCCCATGACCTCGAACCAGTTCTCTCGGGTCAGCCGGAACACGCCGGCCGGCTTGGCGAAGCCGGTCGCGATCTTGGCCCGCAGCTTGTTGTCGCCGACCCCGATCGAGCACCACAACTCCGTCCGGTCGAGCACGGCCTTCTGGACCTCGCGAGCCAGCCCCTCCGGATCGTCGGCCTCGAACTCCATGAACGCCTCGTCCCACCCGGCAACCTCGACCACGGCGGGGAACGTCCGGAGCGTGTCCATCACCCGGCGAGAGGCCTCCAGGTACGCGTCGGCGTCCACGGGAAGGAACACGGCCTCCGGTGCCCGCTTGTAGGCCGTCCGAAGCGGCATGGCCGAGCGGATCCCGAACCGGCGGGCCTCGTAGTTGGCTGTCGAAACCACACCCCGTTTCGTGGGGTCGCCGTCGCCGCCCACGACTACGGGCCTGTCCTTGATCTCCGGGCGACGGAGCATCTCGACCGCCGCGATGAACTGGTCGAGGTCCATGTGGAGCACGTAGCTGGCCACAGGGAAAGCATGACCGAATGGCCGTGATGACGCGGGCTGGTGAGCACCTTCGACCGGCAACGTTCTCATCTCCGATCACGGTGGATCCGATAACGACTCCATGAGAAACGAGCACGACATGGCCATGAAGCGAATCGCAGGATATGCGCTCCTCGTGCTCGGGTGGCTCTCCATCATCGGTGGCGCGCTCGTCATTGGCGCCACCCTGGGGGCCTTGCTGTGGATCCATGAGCTCGGACGGCCCATCGGCCTCCTCTGGTCCGCCGCGATCGGTGGATTCGCATTCCTCGGGGGTGGCAGTCCCAACAGGTACGCATCGCAGTCCGACTTCGCGATCGCCCTGGCCACCAGGGCCGGGGTCGTCGTTCTCGCGGTGAGCCTCCTCGTGGAGGCCTGGCCGAAGCGCAACGCTCGGGCCGAGGCCGCGCCAACCCAACAGGATCTCCCCTCGCCGCCGGCCGGGTTGACTCGTATGTAAGCGAAGGCTTAAATTCCGGCTCCAGAGTTTTGTTGCCGCGCGCCGAGATCGAGCGCCGGCCGAGAGGAGGAGACGATGGCTTTGCGATTCCGCATCAAGGCGGAAGGGGTGAGCCCGGAGGAGGCATTCGACTACGTCTCGGACATCTCCCGGCATCCCGAGTGGGCGAACCCGAGCGCGAAGATGCGCATGGACCCGGTCTCCGGCGGAGCGCCCCATCTCGGCGCGAAGTACCGCTCGGAGGCCGTCTTCGTCCGCAAGCCCGTGTCGGCCGACCTGGAGATCACGAAGTTCGAGCGGCCCGGGACGTTCGCATACTCGGTGTCCCACCACCAGCAAGGGAAGAAGGACGTGCACTACCAGAACACGTACACGTTCACGGGCGCAGACGGCGGCACCCTGATCGAGAAGTCCCTGACGAGCGACGGAAACCAGGTGGTCCTGATGATCGCCTACCCGGCCATCCGGGGCGACGCCATGAAGTCCCTCAGGAACCTCAAGGCGAAGCTGGAGGGCTCGAAGGGCTCCTGAACCGCTGAACGCGACGAAGCCCCGGGTGCCGCGCCCGCACGACACTCGAGGCCTCGTCAGCCTTCGGTCCCCATCGGCGCCTGCCCCGAGGTGGGGCCCCCAGCCCCGGAGCCTCGGCCGTTTTGCTGCCCGGCACCGAGGAGGGACTTCGGCGTCTGGATTACCCCGGCCCCGCGGCCCCAAACGCGGTGGTTGAACATTTGGCATTCCCGTGAGATTCCGGGGCGCGGGATGGCCGGGTGTACGGTTGGGCCCGGTGGGACGAGCGTGACGAGCCGCCTCGACGAGCTGGCCAGGGCGACGCCCGCCACCCGGGACCGCTACCTGGACTTCCTGCGGGCGGCCTCGATCCTGGCGGTGGTGTTCGGCCACTGGTTCATCTCGATCATCCACTGGCCCGACGCCCTGATCTACCAGACGAGCGCCGTCGGCGTGACCTCGTATCTGTGGCTCGGCACGTGGGTCTTCCAGGTCATGCCGATCTTCTTCTTCGTCGGCGGGTTCTCCAACATGGTCACGTTCCAGGCGCACGAGCGCCGCGGCGGATCGGCGTGGTCGTTCGTGAGGGACCGCGAGGTCCGGCTGCTGAAGCCCTCGCTGGTGTTCCTGGCCCTGTGGACCGTGACCCAGGTGTTCCTCCACGTCGCCGACATCGGCAGGCCCACCGGCCCGACGCTGTGGGACGGCACGAGGCTCCTCCGGGGGATCCGGCCGCCAGGGGCCACGATCCCGTTCGGGCCGCTGTGGTTCCTCGCCGTGTACATGCTCGTAGTGGCCATCGCCCCGGCCATGATCCGGCTGCACCGGCGGTTCGGGCTGTGGGTTCCGGCGGCCATGATCGCGGGCACCATCGCTGCGGACGTGATCGGCTTCGGGTTCGGGCATCCCGAGGTGCGGTGGTTGAACGTCGCGTTCGTCCTGCTGCTGCCGCACCAGCTGGGGTTCTTCTACGCCGACGGCCGCCTTGCGGCCCAGCCGAACTGGGCCTTCTGGACCATGGTGGCGGTTGGTCTGGCGGGCCTCGTGCTACTGACGAACCCGTGGCTGTTCCGGTTGTTCGGCGAGGCCCGGTTCGACTCGTTCCCCACGATCGGCTACTACCCGAAGAGCCTGCTGGGCACCGACGTCGAGCCGATCTCCAACGCGTATCCACCGACGGTGTGCTTCATGCTCGGCGGGATCTGGTCGATCGGCGCGGCCCTGCTCCTTCGGCCGCGGCTGTCACGATGGCTCGAGCGGTCGGGGCCGTGGAAGTTCACGATCTTCGTGAACAGCATGATCATGACGCTGTTCCTGTGGCACATGACCGCGTACCTGATCGCCATCCTGTTGCTGTGGCCGCTGGGGTTCGGGCACGAGGTCGACAGCACCGCGCGGTGGTGGATGGAACGGGTCGTGTGGGAGCTGGTTCCGGCACTCATCCTCGCCGGCCTGGTGGGCGTGTTCGGACGGTTGGAGCGGGCGCACGCGCCGAGGATCGAGGCCAGGTCGGCCGGGTGAACCCGATCGGTCAGGCCGGCTTCTTTACCGTGATCGTCGTGCCGTTGCTGTCCGCGTCCGGGTCGTGGTTGGCCGAGGGCTGGTAGGTGTAGCCGGCCTTCGACAGGTTGTTCACCGTGAACGACACGCTCGTCCGTGAGTTCTGGAACTGCCTGCTGACCGAGCAGGCCCCGCTCGCACCGGTCGTGCACGTTGCCGAGCCGCCGCCCTGCCAGCCGGCGGTGACGACCACGCCGCCGAGGAGCACGTGGTCCCCATCATGCACCCTGATGGTCACCGTGGCGGTCCACCGCCTGTTCGCGTTCCGCACCGCGGTCCCGTCGAGGTCCCCCACGTGCATGGTCTGAGCGGGCGGTGGCGGGGGAGGCGGAGGCGGCGGTGGCGACCCACCCACCGGCCCCGTCGACAGATCGATGCCGAAGGAGCCACCGCGGCCGTAGAACGGGTCGCCCTCGTAGGGGGACACCCGGATTGTGTACGTGCCCGCGGTCGTGGGCATGGCGTGCAGCGTCTCCTGGCGCCCGATCCCGCATTCGGCCCCCGCCGCGCACGTGCTCGAGGCGATGACGGCACCGCTGGGCTCGAGGAGCTCGGCGTCGAGGTCGGGCCCCCAGTTGTACTCGAAGCAGAAGCCCGGGAATCCGAGGACGCACTCGGGGGCGCCGTCGATGATGATCGTGGCGCCGATGGGAACCGCGAGGTCAGCCGACCCCACGGTGAAGTCGCGGGTCCACGTCCCATGGTCGGCCACGGTGCCCTGGATCCTCGAGTTGCTCGGGAACGCCGTCTGGCCGGTCGTGCCCTCGGCCCGGGCCACGAAACCGTAGCCGTCCAGGAGCCCGGCTCCCCAGTCGTTGTCCTTGCCGGCGGGTCCGCGGTCCTGTGCCGTTCCCTCGATGGCGCTCCGGACGTCGTCCGGCGTCCACGACGGATGGGCCTGGAGGCCGAGGGCCACCGTGCCGGACACGAACGGGGTGGCCATCGAGGTCCCGCTGAACGTGACGTAGCCGCTCGCCGTTCCGGCCTGGGCCGCGGTGATGGTGACGCCCGGCGATGCGACGTCGGGCTTGGTCCGGCCGTCGAGGGTCGGGCCACGGCTGGAGAAGTAGGCGAGGTACACGCCGTCCGAATGGTTCGGCGCGCCGGTCGGGGCGGACCACTCGGCCACGGCCCCCACCGTGATGGCCCGGGCGGCCGCGCCGGGCGAGCCGACGGTGCTCTGATCGTCGCCGGAGTTCCCCGCGGCGACCACGACGACCTTCCCCTTCTCGACGACCGCCCGGTTCACCGACAGGCTGAGCGCATCCTGGCCGTCGGAGGGCGTGGAGCTTCCGAGGCTCATCGAGATCACGCGGACGTTCGTACGGTCGGCGCACCAGTCGATGCCGGCGATCACCTGGCTGGCGGTCCCGGACCCTTGGGCGTTCAGGACCTTGGCCACCGATAGGCTCGCGCCCGGGGCCACGCCGCCGAAGTTCGCCGCTTGGGGGCCGCCGGTGCCGTCGCCCACCGCGATCGACGAGACGTGCGTCCCGTGGCCCTGGTCGTCGTAAGCGGTGGTCCCACCGTTCACCGCGTCGAGGAAGGCGATGGACGAGGAGCCGAGCGAGGTCTTGGAGTCGAGTTGCTCGTGGGCGGGATCGACGCCGGTGTCGACGATGCACACCTCGATGCCCTGGCCGGTGACGTTGAACGCCTGGCGAGCCGCCTCGGTGCCGAAGTCCCGGTCTGCCGCGTCCATCGTGGCCTGCACGGGGAAGTCCTGCTCCACCCGGAAGACGCCGGGCGTCTCGGCCAGGGCTTCGGCCTGGTCCGCCGTCATGACGGCCGCGAACCCCCTGATCAGATCGAAGCGCTCGGTGACCCTGAACGGACCGACGGCTTCGTGGGCCGAGGCGACGCCGCCCGGGCCGGAGAACGTGACGAGGACGGGGAATCGCGCACCCGGGGCCGCGCCGCTGAGCTCGGCCTGGAGGTCGTCGGAGAGGTGGTTGTGATCGCGGTCCGCGAGTTGCGCGGGCGGATGCGCGGGTGCGGCCGCGGCCGGTGGGCCGAGGGACGCCACGACGACCGTCGCGACGGCCAGGATGCCGAGCGCCGATCGCCGCCGAAGCTTCTCCATGGACCGATCCTCTCCCTGGGGGCTACTACAGGCTCCTCAGGGTAGGAGCGGCAAGGCCGCGGGGGAATCGGTCGAAGGTCGTAAGGGAAACACGAATGGCCGCTCGCCGTCTCGGTGGACGCGCGTGTCGGCCCATCAGGGGGAAGGGGGGGAGGCCGGTCTCCGGCGGGAGAGGGTAGGGGGCGCCCTGAGGAGCCCGGCCCCCACGCTTGTCAAGCCGTGCGGCGCCTGGTGGCCGCCCGGTACACGAGGAGTGCGATCACCGCCCCCAGGATCGAGCCGATCAGCCCCGCGGGCGTCAAGTCCTGATCGCCCGAGACGAACAGGTTGCCGATCAAGCCTCCGATCACCGATCCGACGAGCCCGAGGAGCATCGTTCCGAGCAGACCCATGGGGTCCGGCCCCGGTACGAGCGCTCGCGCGATCGCCCCGGCCAGGAGTCCCACGATCAGCCACGCGATGATGCCCATGAATACCCCCCGTTCGCCTCGGCGTGCGTGTACCCGTGCCTCGCCAGGCTCAAACCTCGCTCGAGGGGATTTCCCGGGCAGCCCTCCAGGCCCCTCGGATCGCTGGGCGTTTGAGGACCCTGCCTTCGGGGAAAACCCCTGCGTGACCGGCCCGAGGGGGCCGGTGGTCCGTGCACGCCACGTGCACAAAGGGGGTGAAGACATGTGGCGGAATCGAACGACAGACACGGAGGACGAGCCGGTCGTGGTCGAGCGTAACGACCCGGTCGTAGTTCAGAGGACGAACGACCCGACCTACGTCCGCGAGCGCACCGTGCCAGAGCGCGTGGGCGAGCGGCGCGAGGAAGTGGCGAGCTTCATGCCGGTCGGCTCGATGCTCGGCCGAGTGATCCTCACCCTGATCGGTGCGGCCCTGCTGATCGTGGGGGCCATGTTGGACTGGGCGAACGGGATCGGCGGCACCTCGATGAGCTGGGAGGCCTATTACCGGACGAACCTGTCCGGTGGATCCGAGTTCATCACCTCGGCCGGCGCGATCGTCATCGGCATCGCCATCCTCGGGCTGATCGGATTGGCGACCCGCGGCGGGTGGCTGATCCGGCTGGCCGGGGCGCTCGGCATCGTCGCATTCGTGCTGTTCCTCATCCAGGCCATCCGGGCGGACGTCGTGAACGCGGTGGACGATCTGCAGGTCGGGATGTGGTTGGTCCTGGCCGGTGGGATCGTCACCGTGATCGGCGGCTTCTTCGGTGGATGGAGAACGGTCGCGGTCGAGCGTGAGCGCGAGCGCGAGGCTCCGGTCAGGAGGTAGCCATGCCCCAGAGGGCCTGGAAGCAGAAGCGCGAGCGGCAGTACGAGCACATCAAGGAAGGGCTCCGCGAGCGGGGTGAGTCCATGGACGTGGCCGAGGAGATCGCGGCCCGCACCGTCAACAAGGAGCGAGCTCGGGCCGGCGAGGCCAGGGAGGCCAGCCGGACGTCCGTCGAGGACATCTCCTCGGGGCGCCGCGGGGGACTCCGCTCGCACAGGGGGCCCGGCGGACGGACCTATGACCAGCTCTACGAAGAGGCGAAGGATCGTGGGATCCGGGGCCGCTCGCGGATGAACAAGGCACAGCTGGAACGGGCCCTGGACCGGCGAGCGAGCTAGGGGGCCGGTCCGGGGTGAGCGCCCGCGGAACGAGAGGAGGTGACGGGATGAGCTACCGACAGGATGAGCACGTGCACGAGCCACCGACGATCCACGAGCCCGAATCCAACTCGCTCGTGGGGTACGCGGCCATCAAGTACTCGGCGATCGTGATCATCGTCCTGGCGATCCTCGCGTTCCTTGCGTGGTACGTGCTCCCCCGAGTGACCGGGTAACGTAGTCCGTCGGAAGCAGGAGGGCGCGATGTCGCGGTGCGGATTCGCACCGCGACGTCGCGCCTCTTCTTCGTGTGACGGGCGCCGTATGGTGTCCCCATGCCCTCGACCGCTCCCGTTGAGACCGCCCCCGTCGAGACGCAGCCCGTCGAGGTCGACGAGCCCATCGACGAGAAGGTCGTCGAGCCGGAGGTCCCGTGGGTCGTGATCGTGTGGAACGACCCCATCAACCTGATGTCGTACGTCGTCTTCGTCTTCCAGAAGCTGTTCGGCTACAGCCGGGACAAGGCCACGAAGCTCATGCTCGACGTCCATCAGAAGGGGAAGGCCGCGGTGTCGCACGGCTCGCGGGAGAAGTGCGAGTTCGACGTGTCCCGGCTCCACGCCCACGGGCTGTGGGCCACCATGCAGAAGGACCGTTGAATGCCGCCGGCCAGGGTCAAGCGGGTTCGGGGCGGCCGGTTCGCCCTCCGCATCACCGCGGCCGAGCGCGACGTCCTTCGTTCGCTCCCCGCACAGCTGCGGGACCTGCTGGCCGAGCGAGACGTGGCGGCGAACCCGGATCTGCGGCGACTCTTTCCGACCGCGTACCCGGACGATCCGGAGAAGGCGGCCGAGTACGACGGGATGGTCCGCGACGACCTCATGGCGGAGCGGCTGGCCGCCATCGAGGTCATGGAGCGGACGATCGACTCGGACAAGCTCTCGGAGGAGGAGCTCCTCGCCTGGCTCTCAGCCATCAACGACCTCCGGCTGGTGCTGGGGACGCGCCTCGACGTCCCGGAAGATCTGAGTGAGCTCGACGTGCGTCCGGGCGACCCCCGGGCCGAGAGCCTGGCGCTGTATGCCTACCTCAGCATCCTGGAAGAGGACGCGGTCGCCGCGCTTTCCTGAAGGCTGCGACCCCGCGGTCAGGCGTCCCGCCGTCGGCGGGGCGGGTGGAGCGACCGGCCCACCAGCGACACCACGCCCATCACCAGGGCGAGCAACAACGCCGTGATCACGGCGACGCCGGCGAACCACACCGCGAGGTTGATGGTGGCCGCGCCGAACGCCGTCCCCTTGGCCATGGCGTAGATGCCGAAGAACGCGTACAGGAACACGGCCAGCAGGAGCGGCAGCAGCAGCAAGTAGAAGAACACCGCGAAGCCGATACCGGTGGCGATCCCGCCGCCTTCCCTCACGGGTCCACCCTATCGGGGTCTGCCGGGAGAAGTATCCGAGTTTGAGAAACTTGGGCATCACCCCCGCAGTCATCCGACAGAGTGCAGGAACGTGGAGCGGTGGAGAAGCTGAGCGACAGCCTCTACTCGTGGGCCTCGATCTTGGACGATGAGACGCGGGAGCAGGCCGAACGGACGTCCCGCCTCGCGATCCTGGACGGGCACCTCGCGCTCATGGCGGACGCCCACCTCGGCAAGGGTGCCACCATCGGCACCGTGATTCCAACGCGCAACGCGGTGATCCCTTCCGCCGTCGGGGTCGACATCGGGTGCGGGATGGCCGCTCGGCAGCTGGAGCTCCATCGTGACGAGGTGACTCCGGAGCACCTGTCCCGATGGGTCGCGGGCATGCGTGATGCCGTACCTGCCGGCCTCGGTCGCTGGCACGCGGAGGCCTCCGATGCGTCGCGAGCGTGGTTCGACCTCCATCCGCCACCGCCGACGCTCGAGAAGGTGGAGCGGGCCATGGCCCAGCTTGGGACGCTCGGCTCGGGCAACCACTTCGTCGAGTTGGCTCTCGACGAGCGGGGTCGCGTCTGGATCCTGCTGCACTCGGGGTCGCGGGGCGGAGGGAACAAGCTCGCGACCATCCATACCAGCCTGGCCAAGCAGATCGCCAAGCGTCAGGGCCTGGCGCTCGAGGACTACGAGCTCTCCTGGTTCGAAGGCGGCACGGAGGAGTTCGACAACTACCTGCGCGACCTGAGATGGTCGCAGCGGTACGCCCAGGAGAACCGCCGAGTGATGCTCGGCGCCACCCATGACCTGCTCGTCGACGTGCTCGGCCGGAGGGTTGACAGTGGGCTGAACGTGAACTGCCACCACAACTACACCGAGCTCGAGGAGCACCAGGGCCGCCAGGTCTGGATCACGCGCAAGGGAGCCATCCGTGCCGGAGTGGGCGACTACGGTCTGATCCCCGGAGCGATGGGACAGGCGAGCTTCGTCGTCCGCGGCCTCGGCAACACCGACTCCTACGAGTCCTGTGCGCACGGTGCCGGCCGTGTCATGTCCCGCCGCCGGGCCCGCTCCACGTTCTCGGTCGAGGACTTCGAACCGGTGATGGGCGACACGTCGTGGCAGCGGGAGTTCGCGGAGCGGCTGCTCGACGAGCACCCGTCGGCGTACAAGCCGATCGACGTGGTGATGCGGGACCAAGCCGACCTCGTGGAGGTCCAGCACGAGTTGCACGCCATCGCGAACTACAAGGGGACGTCGTGACGCGGAGGGACCGGACGACCGCCCTCCTCGCCGCCGCGTTCGCTCTGACCATCGTCTCTGCCTCCTGCGGAGGGCGGGCGGACGCCCGGCGTGAGCCCGGCGGCTCACCGAGAGCCACCTCCTCGTCGGACGCCACGACCTCGCCCGAGACGGACTGCCCCTGCCCCCACCTGTCGACCCTCGTGCCCCAGCCCGACGCGTGGATCCCCAGGGCCCCGGACCGGTTGGCGCCGGCGCTCGACGCCACCACCCGGTCGCTCCGCTCGGCCATCGATCGATGGACGAACGAGGGCGATGTCTCGAGCCGGGGAGCGCCTCTCGACGTGCAGCTCCTGGCCCTGTACCAGCAGCGCATCTATCGGATGCTGGCCCGGGATCGGGCGCTTGCCCACGATATCGTGGCCCGTCTCAGCTCATCCGTGGCCAGGGAGGCACGACTCAACGTGGCGGCGGGATCGGACCTGTTGTCCCTGGCCAGCCCGGTCTCCAGGCCCAGCCTGATCAGGACGCAGCCGCCCGAGCCGCCCGGAGTGTTGCTGGGGTTCTACCGGGAGGCGGAGGACCGGTTCGGCGTGGCTTGGCAGGTCCTGGCCGCCGTGAACTACACGGAGTCCAAGTTCGGGCGGGTGGTGTCGGCGAGCTCGGCCGGCGCGCAGGGCCCGATGCAGTTCATCCCATCGACGTGGGCGGCCTACGGCCTGGGTGGCGACGTGCACGACCCACACGACGCGATCCTCGGCGCGGCGAACTACCTGCGAGCATCGGGCGCACCGGGGAACTACCGCGTCGCGCTGTATCACTACAACCCGGTGCCGGCGTACGTCGACGCCGTGATGCGATACGCGCGCCAGATGACGCGCGACTCCCGGACGTTCTACGCGTACTACAACTGGCAGGTCTTCGTGCTGACGAAGCACGGCGAACTCCGCCTCACCGGCCCCGGCCTCTGAACCCTGCCGAGGATCGAGGGAGGGGGCTCACGCCCTGCCCGGCATCAGAGGCATGGGGGGCAGGGATGGTGATCTCAGGAAGCTGCGGCCCCCAGGTGCACGTCGTTGGCTGCGGGCTCGGTCTCCTCAATCGGCTGGATCTGGCTCGCCGAGGATTGGGCTGACGCCGGGAGCCAGAACTCCACGGTGGTGCCGCAATCGGGAAGACTGTGGACCTTGCACCAGCCGCCGGCCAGCTCCGCTCGTTCCCGCATGGAGGACAAGCCGAGGTGTCCGGGAGCCGAGCTCAGCTGCGGCGGTGGCGTGAACCCGACGCCGTCATCGCGGATCTCCACCCTATATCCGCCGTTCTCCTGGCCCAGGTGAACCTGGACCTTCTTGGCCCTGGCATGCTTGCGCACGTTCCCCAGCGCCTCCTGCGCGATGCGGAAGAGCAAGACCCGGGTCTCGCCCGAGGGTTGCTCCTCGAAGTCGTCCTTGAGCTCGAACTCGAGCTCGCTCTCGAGCTTTGCCATGTGCTCCCGCAGAGCCGGCGCCAACCCCTCGTGCTCCAGGACGGAAGGATGCAGTTCGAAGATCATGTGCCGCAGGCTGAAGATCGAGGCCCGGATCGATGCCAGCAGCTTGTCCAGGGACGCGCGGACGTCCGGGTCCTGCACCTGCTTGCGGATGAGCTGCAGCCGCATGCTCGCGGCCACGACCTTCTGGACCGGATCGTCGTGGATGTCCCCGGCGATCCGCAGCCGCTCCTCCTCCTGGGCGTTCACCAACCGGGACACGAGCTTGCGGCGGGCGTCCTCGACCTGCCGCAAGCTCCGCAGGCTATTGGTGAGCTCTGAGGTGCGTTCGTCCACGGCCACCTCGAGCGACATGTTCTCCGCCATCAGCTCCCGCTGGAGCGCCCGGTTCTCCTCGAGCCGGTGCCGGATCTCGTCGAGGAGCCAGGCGTTCTGCATGGCCATCGCGGCGTGGGCGGCGAACTGCTCGATCACGGTGACCGTCCAGCGCTTGATCCGATCGGCGTTCCCCGGGTGCTCCAGGGCGAGGATCCCGAGCCGCTGCCCCCGGTCCAGGAACAGCGGCACGATGACCAGGCGCCCGGCGAATGGGAACAGCGCACCGAGGCGTGGCTCGACGCCGGGATCGAGGCTCTTGACCAGCTGGGTGTGCCGGTCCTTCCAGGCCCGTTCCATCACCGGGTCCAGGCCCGGCACGATCGGCGGAGGTTCGGCCTCCCCCCGGTACGCCAGGACGGCCAGGTCCTGTTCGGGGGATGCCAGGAGGACGCCCCGGGTGAACCCGAAGACCTCGCACAGCTTGTCCAGCAATATGTGTGGGATGTCGGCGGCATCGGTCCGCGCATCGATCTCCCGTACCATCGCGGACAGCTGGTGCAGGTCGACCTTCTGGGCTCGGAGCTCGCGCTCGTTGACCGAGGAGAACGCGGCGGTCGCCAGGGCCACCGCCCACAACGCCGCCACGTTCAGCATGGCGAACAGCCGGAAGTGCTCATCCTGCCCCGGGAGCGCCGAGAGGAGCGTCTCCCTCGTCTGGATGATCCCAGCCGCCTGCGCGTAGAGCACCACCAGCAGCAGGAGCGAGTTCCATGCAGCGACCTTCAAGCCGGTCCGGGACGAGGCGATCAACGTGACCGCCACCACGTGCACGAACAGCAGGAAGCGGAGCGGGCTCTGGACGCCCCCGGTCGCGTAGGTGACCCACGTGAGGTACATGCCGTCGAACAGGAGGAGAGCGCCGGATGCGAGCACCGCGGGCTCTCGCGAGAGCGTGCGGACCGCGGGAGCGAGGGCGAACGTCGGCACCAGGTACACGCAGGTGACCAGTGTCAGAAGACCCATCGACACGCCGCGGATGTCCGGGGCGAACAAGCCGAGAGCGAGGACGGCAAGGGCGAAGCCTGCACGCATGAAGCTCAAGGAGCCCACGCGCTCCTCCAGCGACACCAGCTCGCCGGGCTCGGGCCGCGAGTGCGCTCGTGGCCGAGCCAGCTTCATTCGAACCTCAGGAGATCCGGGGCTATCGGGGCCAGGGCGAGCTTGGGGTCCATGCGGTCGATCCGGTTCTGGACCGCCACGAACAGCAGGACGATCACCGCGAGCGCCAAGGGGAAGGCAAGTGCTCCCGCCGCCTGGATCGTCAGGGACTCGGTCCGTTCGAACAGTCCCTGCCGCGGGATTGCCATCGAGACGGCCGGGGTCGAGGAGATCGGGCCGGGCACGGGACCGATGACCGAACCACGGCCGAGGAACGAGACACCGGCGCCGCCGGCAGTTCGGGACTTCGCCCCGCCCTGACCGGTCGCGGAGCCGTTTTCGCCCGGCCCCCTGGCGCCCGGGCCGGCAGGCTCGGTGACCGTCGAGCCCAAGACACCGGGGAAGATCCCGGTCGGGTCATCGATCAGGCCGGGGTCCGGTGGGTCCGGCGTCTGTCCGACGATCCCCTTGACGGTGTCGGTGACGGGCTCCACCGCCTGGTTGACCGGATCCGCGGCCGCGGTGCCCTGGTCGACCGCGCCTGTGGCTGCGGCCGCCACCTCCGTCGTGGCATCCGCGATGGTCGTGACGGGATCGGGGGCCGTCCCCGGGAGACACGTGGGGTCGGTCGCCGGGCAGTCGGCCATCGCCGGGGCGGCAATCAGGACGAACGCCGCGCCTACCATCAGGCCGGCCACTCCGAGCCGAGTCGCGAACCACCTTCGGACGGTGGCGCGGCGCCTCCGGGGGATCTGGCTCATCGAGTTTCCTCCTGCTCCTCTTCCTAGGTCGCTGCCCATTCCTGGGCCGAGCCCTCAACGCTTGTATCGGCAAGGATCAACTCTCCGCTTGACCATGAGTTTCCATCGTCTGGCAGGGCTTGCGGCCGGGCGAGGTAGAAGCCCTGGCCGAACTGGACGCCGGCTTCGAGCAACGCGGCCAGCTGTTCCGGGGTCTCCACGCCTTCGGCCACGACCCTGGCCCCGATCTGAGATCCGAAGGCGACGAGGGCCACCACGAGCGCCCGCCGGGTCTCGTCCGCGTGGACGTCCCGGGTCAGCGTCATGTCGAGCTTGATGAAGTCCGGGTGGAGCAACACGATGTGCCGGAGGCTGGCGAATCCCGCCCCGGCGTCATCGATGGCCAGCCGGAGCCCTCGCTCCCGAAAGACGGCGAGTGCGGCCTTCAGCGCCGGATAGTCGTCGACGCGAGCGTGCTCGGTCATCTCCAGGACTACCCGCTCGGCCGGCAGCCCGTCGAGCACCTCGTGGAGCTCGGGCGCGATCGCCGTCGTGGGGGAGACGTTCAGGCTGAGGTACGCCTCCTCGGGAAGGCGCTCGAGGTCCCGGAGCGCGGTGCGAAGGCACGCGAGCTCCAGCTCGAGCAGGCGCCCCACCGCTTCCGCCTCGGCCAGCCACGTGTCGGCGGACCGATCCGGCGGGGACGTGAACCGGGCGAGGGCCTCGAGCCCCACGATACTGCTGCTCTTCAGGTCGAAGATGGGCTGGTAGGCCATGTAGAGCTCGTGGCCATCGCCATCCAGCACGCGGCCGATCCGGTCCTCCAGCTCCTGTCGCCGCTGCTTGGCTCCCTGGGACACCAAGTGCAGTTGCTCGGCGAGCGCGTGCGCCATGTCCCCGGTCACCTGGGAGGAGAAGGTCCCCTGTTGGTCGAGGGAGCGGTGAATGGCCTTCACGATCGCGTCCGTCGAGTCGCCCTTGACGACATAGCCGAGGGCGCCCGCCCGCAACATCTCCAGGACGCTGTCGATCTCCTCGTGCACCGAGAGCGCGATGACCTTGCTGGCCGGCGATCTCCGAAGGATCTCGCGGGCCGCCCGAGGTCCCCCGCCTCCCGGCATCCGTACATCGAGGATGGCGACATCGGGCTGCTCCGATGTGGCCAGCCGGATCGCCGTTTCGGCGTCCCTGGCCGACCCGGCGATCTCGAGGTCGCTTTCCGCGGCCATCAGTGCGGTCAGGACATCGAGGACGGACTCCTCGTCGTCTGCGATCAGTACCCTGATGCGATCCATGGCCCTCATCTCGCGGGAGGCTCGTGGTACTCGAATCAAGGTATCGGCGGGAGACACTCGACCAGTACATAGCTCCCCGGACTCATCTTCAGCATCCGACCTTCGGGTGATTCGAAGAGGGCGTGACGTGACTTCGGACCTAGGTCCCTCGTCGGGCGAGGCGGGCGTGCGTCACGGGTCCCCGGTTCGGCGGACAAGGGAAACCCGCATGCAGTGCTATGGGAATCGCGGAGGCAGTTCTCGATACTTCTCTGCAGGAGCGCGCAAGGGGGCCACCGTGGGAACCGTCCTCGAGATGGAGACGCGATCGGCCAGGCCATCTCCGAGATCGGAGAGCGCGCCGCCCGACGAGTCAGTCCTCCCCAGCCGGCTTCGGGTCCTCATCGCCGACGACGAGCCGGAGGTGCGGGAGACCCTGATGAGCGTGGTCTACGGGGACCCGGGACTCGAGCT
>JBIOUU010000211.1:0-16608 GCA_044867345.1 Actinomycetota bacterium | reverse complement strand
GTGTGATGTCTCGAGACATCGTTCACAGGTGTCTCGGGACATCGTTGCACCTTACCTCTGTCGCTGGTAGTCCCGGGTGGGGTCGAGCCTCAGCTCGCGCAGTAGCTCGCCGTCTTCGGTGAGCACCCGAACGTCCAGGTCGGCCACGAGGACCAGCACCCGAGCACCCGCGTGCCGCCGGCCCAGCCCGAGGTGGTGGAGGTGGCTGTTGTAGCGCAGGGTGATCACCCCGCTCTGGTCGATCTTGTCCCTACGGACCCGGTAGTGACCAGGGACCCCTAGGCCCGCTCCTAAGGGAGACGCTTTGGGTCTGGCCTCGAAGGCCTCGGCGGGGGTCCGCCGACCGACGGCCCGGTGAGGTCGGCAGGTGTTGTAGTAGTCGCGGAACCAGTCGAGCTGGCCCTGCAGCTCGGCGACGTCGCCGGCGGCTGGTTGCCGGCGAAGCCAGCGCTTGAGGGTCTGGTGAAAGCGCTCGACCTTGCCGCAGGTCTGGGGGTGGTAGGGCGTGGAGTGCCGGTAGTCGATCCCCAGCCGATCCAACTCGATCTCGATGGCGCAGCGCCCACCGCCCCGAGGGATCGCGGTGAACACGGCCCCGTTGTCGGTCAGCATCGAGGCCGGGAACCCGTGCCTACCAACGGCTTGGTGGAAGCTCACCACGATGTCGGCTGCCTTGGTGTGAGCCCGGCCGTCGGAGGCCACTAGCAGCCGGGAGTGGTCGTCTAAGACGTTCAGGATCCCCACCTCCCTCCCATCAGCCAGAACCCAGTGGGTGAGATCGGCCTGCCACCGCTCGTTGGGCATGGCCGCCTCGAACCGGATGAAGGAGCTCCGAGGCCGCTTCTGTGGCTGGGGGGTGACAAACCCCCGCCGAGACAGGATCCGCCAGATCGTGGCCACGGAGGGCACAGCAGCACGACGACCGGTGAGATGGAAGGCGATGGTGTGAGCGCCAGCGTCCAGGCCTTGATCGGCTAGGGCCTTGCGTAGCTCGATGATCTCGACCTCGACTGCGTCGGCTGTTCGCTGAGGAGAGGCCCGGGGTCGACGCGACCGGGGCTCCAGACCCGCCTCTCCCTCGGCGTCGTACCGCTTGACGAGCTCGTGGACCCACTGCCGGGAAACCCGGTAGTCCCGGGCGACCTCGGCCTTCGTCCGCCCCTCCATCCTGACCGCCGCGACCACCAACCGAGCCAACGACATCGCACACCCCCTCGCGATGAGGTGTAAACGATGTCGCGAGACACCTGTCCACTATGTCGTGAAACCAAACACTGCCGCGCCCACCATGTGATCCGGATCGCAGGTCTGTCCTTACGGAACCTCGCAGTTTCGGACTCGCTCCCCCCCGAGGCAGGAGTCGTAGCCGGAGCCGCCGTCGATCGTGTCCACTCCGGCTCCGCCGTAGACCTGGTCGTCGCCCGTTCCGGCATTCAGCGTGTCCCCGCCGTCGCCGCCGTCGAGGAAGTCGTTGCCCGCTCCGCTGACGAGCACATCGGCTCCCGCCCCGCCGTACAGCCCGTTGGGGCCGGGCGTGCCCTTGATCCGGTCACCGTACTTGCTGCCGGTCGCGTTCTCGATCCTCTGAAGGACGTCGTGACCCTCGCCGTCGGCCGTTCCACGGGCCAGGTCGACGACCGCCCGCTTGGGGGAACGGGACAGGTCGATCCCATCGGTGCCAGGACCGCCGACGAGGATGTCGTCGCCTCCGCGTCCTCGGAACACGTCGTTCCCGCCCCCTCCACGGAGCACGTTCGGGGCCGGCCCGCCGTAGAGGTAGTCCCCCGCCGGGGAGCCGATCGCGTTCTCGATCCCCGTGAGCGTGTCGGACCCGATGGTGCTGGTGACGGTGGAATTCGGGAGCGATGGGATGTACACGGAGATGCTCGCCGCCGAGTAGTCGACGGTGTCGGTACCGGTGCTGCCCGCGATCGAGTCATCCGCTGCGGATCCCGCCAGCAGGTCGTTCCCATCGCCGCCGTCGAACGCGCCGCTGATCGTGGAGATCGACCCCGTCCCCTCCCGGCCATCCCAGGTCAGCCTGTCGTTCCCGTTCCCACCGTTGACCGCCATCGAGGCGACCGTCGTGAGCGTGACGTCCACGTCGTCGGCGTTCTCATCGGCGTTCAGGTTCACCCCGTCGGTGCCGGCGGCGATCGTGTCCGCACCCTCGCTGCCGTCGAGGCGAAGCGTGCCGCTGCCGAGGCTCCCCGTGAACTCGATCTCGGATTGGCCCGAGGATTCCGCCTTCTGGCCGGGCGCGAACGGGCCCCCGGACATGTCGATGACGAGCGTCGCCCCGGTCGCCGACACGTCGATCGTGTCGGTGTTGGTCACCGTGGCGCTGCCGCACTGCGACCCATCGGCCAGGAGGTTCCCAGACGAGATCGAGAGCGTCGTTGTCTCGCTGCCGACGGAGACCGAGACCGTCGCGGTGGACGAGTCGAAGGTGCACGTCGCCGCGTGGGCGGCTGAGGGGACGAGGCCGATCAGCGCCACACACGGAAGGATGCGCCATGCGATCCTCCGCAGGCGAGCGAGAGCGTGCATGCGCCGAGGATAGGAGGACCACTCCCCCGAAACAACGACTCCGCCGGTCACGAGGGCATGACGGCGCGATGCACAGGACGGGATCGGCGCGTCCGAAACGCACCGAGCAACCCGCCGATCGCGCCGCCGATCGCTCCCCACGCCAGGCCGAGCTCCAGCCCATACGGCGGGTAGGGCCCGTACCGGAAGTACCCCGTGGCCACATAGGACAGCGGCCCGTGGAACCGGGCGGTCACCAGGGCCAGGATCAGGAGAGCCGCGAGGGCGAGGGCGAAGACCGCACCGGCCATGGCGCCCACCAGCGCCCCCTCCAGGCGGCCCCGGACCTCCGCCCGTCCCGCCGCCAGGACCCCGCCGGCCAGGATGGCGATCGCCGGGACCAGGAGGAAGAGGAGGAACCCCCGGGGCGACGGACCGAGCTCGGGGTACCCCCAGGCGGAGTTGAAGGTATCGGGGAGCCGATGACCGAAGAAGGAGTCGTAGGACAGGAAGCAGTAGGGAGGGAGCGAGGAGCCCGCACCCCCGCCCACCTCGAGGCACCCGCCCATGGCCGGGACCAGGGTCCACGCGGCGGCGTTCGGCAGCGCGAGGAGGCCGAGCAGAACCATGGCGAACCCGGTGCCCACCCCCGGGTGAAACGCCGCGTCAGCGAGCGACGCCGTGCGATGCGGTTCGGTGACGGCGAGGATCACCAGACCGACGAGCGAGAGCGCCAGTCCCAGGCCGAGCATCCACAGGCCACCCCGCACCGCACCGCGCCACCGCCGGGGCCAGGCTTCGGTCTCCCATATCCACGGCGAGGTCCAGATGCCCTCGCCGGCCGAGCGGATCCCCCCGAGGGCGCCGAACGCGGCGCCGAGCGCGAGCGGCCAGAAGAACGCGGCGAGGTGCGAGGGGTGAACCGACAGGGGTGAGGCGTCGGGAAGGCGGAGGCGAACGCTCGATCCCCACGAGGCGATCCAGCTGAGGAGGGCGTAGGGTACGGCGACCTTGGCGCCGTGGATGCCCCGACGGAGCTCGGGGCCTCCGACGGCCTCGCCGATCCTTCGCCCTGCCCGCGTCAGCATCCAGGCGGCCAGGGCGGTGCCCGAGAGCAGTGCGAACGCTACCACGGCGTCCACGGCGTACCCGCCGGGCCACGCAAGGACGTCCTCGGCGCCGGCCGGCAGGCGGAGGGCGGGGGATCGCAACGCCAACCCGATGTGATGGAACGCGTAGAACAGGGCCCACCCGTACCGGGCGGCCTGACCGGCCGACGCATCCGCCAGCGCGCCGGCCAGGAGCGCGAGGAACGCGACGATCTGGCCGAGGGCGGCGACGGCGAGCGCCGCGAGGAGGGCGCCGCGGATCGCTTGCGGCCAACCGCGGCGCACCACCGACGATGCCCCGGTCTCGACCGTCTCCGTGTCGGGCGCTCCCGCCGACATCTCCACTCCTCCTCGCCAGCATCGTAGCGGCGGCCTCGGACGGTCCTTCGTCCGCATCGAGGGTATCCTGCCTGCCTGCTGGGACCGGCCGCCCGCTTCCCCGGCACCTCGGACGTCGCGGCGGCGAGCAGGACGAAACGCGAACCAGGGGGAAGCCACGACGCCCGCAGACGGAACGGTCGGTCTCTCCGGCAAGGGTGCGGCGGCCCGCGCCGTGGACCTGTACAAGGTGTACGGCTCGGGCGACGCGGAGGTGGTGGCACTCGGCGGCGTCACCGTGGACTTCGAGGCCGGTCGGTTCACCGCGATCATGGGTCCCTCGGGGTCGGGGAAGTCCACGCTGCTCCACTGCATGGCGGGCCTCGACGCCCCCACGTCCGGGCAGGTGTTCATCGGCGAGGTGGACCTCACGACGCTGTCGGAGAAACAGCTCACGCTGCTCCGGCGGGAGAAGGTCGGATTCGTCTTCCAGGCCTACAACCTGGTGCCGACGCTCACCGCGGCCGAGAACATCACCCTCCCGCTCGACATCGCGGGCGACAAGCCCGACCGCGGATGGTTCGACACCGTCGTGGACGCCGTCGGGCTCCGGTCCCGCCTGGGCCACCGCCCCAACGAGCTCTCTGGGGGACAGCAGCAGCGGGTGGCGGGGGCCCGGGCCCTGCTCAGCAAGCCCGACATCGTCTACGCCGACGAGCCCACCGGGAACCTGGACTCGAAGAGCGGCGCGGAGCTCCTCTCGTTCCTCCGCAGCGCCGTCGACGACCATCGCCAGACGATCGTCATGGTCACCCACGACCCCAGCGCGGCGAGCTTCGCCGACCGGGTCGTCTTCCTCTCCGACGGCCACATCGTCGACGAGATGCACGATCCGACCTCCGAGCGCGTGCTCGATCGACTGAAGTCGCTGGAGGTCTGACCGCCGTGCTGCACGCGACGCTCAAGAGCCTCCTGGCCCGCAAGCTCCGGCTGGGCCTCACCGCCCTGTCGATCGTCCTCGGCGTGGGCTTCGTTGCGGGGACGTTCGTCCTGACCGACACGATGAACAAGGCGTTCGACGACCTGTTCACGCAGGCCGCGTCGGGGAGCGACGTCATCGTCCGGGCCACGTCGGCGTTCGAGCCGAGCCAGGCCGGTCCGGGCGGCGGCGGCGGCGAGCAACGCAACCCGATCCCGGAGGACATGGTGGCCACCGTGGCCGGGGTTCCGGGGGTCCGGTTGGCGGAGGGCGGCGTCACCGGCTACGCGCAGATGGTCGATCCGAAGACGGGCGACGCCATCGGCGGGGTCGGCCCGCCGACCTTCGGGGCGAACTGGAACCAGACGGCGAACGCCACGCTCGAGCTCCGGTCGGGGACCCCGCCCACCGGTCCCGACCAGGTGGTGGTGGACGCCGCGACCGCGAAGAAGTACCGGCTCTCCGTGGGTCAGACCATCAGGATCCTGTTCCAGGGGCCGTCGCACGAGTTCCGGATCGTGGGCATTGTGGGATTCGGGACGGCGGACAACCTGGGCGGGGCCACGCTCGCGCTGTTCGAAACCGCGACCGCGCAGCAGGTGTTGGACAAGGAGGACCTGGTCGACGAGATCGACGTGGTCGCGGACCCCGGCGTCTCGGACACTCAGCTCCGCGCGCGGATCCAGGACGCGCTCCCAAGCGGCGTCGAGGCCGTCACCAGCACCACCGTCGCCGACGAGAACTCGCAGGCGCTGAAGGAAGGCCTGGGGTTCTTCCGCACGGCGCTGCTCGTGTTCGCCTTCATCGCCCTGTTCGTCGGCGCGTTCATCATCTTCAACACCTTCTCGATCATCGTGGCCCAGCGCACCCGTGAGCTCGGCCTGCTCCGGACGCTCGGTGCCACCCGGCGGCAGGTGATGACGTCGGTGATCGTGGAGGCCTTCGCCGTGGGGCTGTTCGCGTCGATCCTGGGGATCGGCGCCGGGATCGGGATCGCCATCGGCCTCCAGGGGCTCCTTGCGGCGTTCAACATCGACCTCCCCAGCACGTCGACCCAGCTCGAGCCGCGCACGGTCATCGTGGCGCTGCTCACCGGGACGGTCGTCACGGTGTTCTCGTCGACCCTTCCCGCGCGGCGAGCGGCCAAGGTCGCGCCGGTCCAGGCCCTGAGGGAGTCGCAGGAGACCGGGGCCGCGGGCTCGTGGAGGCGCCGGCTCGTCGCCGGCCTCCTGGTCACCGCCGGCGGGGTGGCGGCCCTCCTCTACGGCCTGTTCGGGACCCCCGCGAACGCCGGGGCCCTCGTCGGGGCGGGCGCGGCGGCTACGTTCGTCGGCATCGCCATCCTGTCCCCGCTGGTGGCCAAGCCGGTCGCCGCGGCGATCGGCTTCCCAGTCCGAGGGCTCGGCGTCCAGGGCAAGCTGGGCAGGGAGAACGCCATGCGCAACCCCCGCCGATCGGCGTCGACGGCCTCCGCGCTGATGATCGGGCTGGGGCTGGTGGCGATGGTCGCCATCCTGGCGGCGTCGCTGAAGGCGTCGTTCGACGCGGCGCTCAACGACACGCTGAAGGCCGACCTCGTCCTGTCGACGTCCTCGTTCGTGCCGTTCAGCCCGGACGCGGCGGCCAAGGCGAGCCAAGTGCCGGGGGTGGCCGCGGCGTCGGAGTTCCGCCAGGGCGGGTTCCGGGTGAACGGATCGACGGCGTTCCTGACCGCCGTCGATCCGTCCACGGTCGAGCAGGTCACCTCGCTGAAGGAGACGCACGGCTCCATCCAGGGCCTCGCGGACGGCGACGTGCTGGTGTTCGACGACGTGGCGACGAAGAACGGGTGGACCGTGGGCGACTCCCTGCCGGCCGCCTTCGGGACCGTGGGCAAGACCGCGCTCACCATCGGCGGGACCTACGGCGAAAACCGGCTCGTGGGCAACTACGTGGTCTCCCTCGAGACGTATCAGAAGTATTTCCCTGAGCAGCTCGATTCGTTCGTGATGGTCAAGCTCCAACCCCGAGCGGACCCGCCGACGGTGCAGCGGGGGGTCGAGGACGCCACGCGCAGCTTCGGCAACATCGAGGTCCAGGACCAGACGGCGTTCCGCGACAAGCAGGCGGGGTTCATCAACCAGTTGGTCGGGCTGATCACCGCGCTGCTGGCCATGGCCATCCTGATCGCGCTGTTCGGCATCGTGAACACCCTCGGCCTGTCCATCTTCGAGCGGACCCGCGAGCTCGGGCTGCTGCGGGCGGTTGGCATGAGCCGGCGGCAGGTGCGCTCGATGATCCGATGGGAGTCGGTGATCATCGCCATCCTCGGCGCCGTGCTGGGGATCGCCATCGGCGTCGCGTTCGGGTGGTCGCTCCAGCAGGCGCTGGCGTCACAGGGCGTGACCGAGCTTCGGATCCCCGGCGGGCAGCTCGTGCTGTACCTCGTCCTCGCGGGCATCGCCGGCGTCCTTGCGGCGATCCTGCCGGCCCGCCGGGCGGCCAGGCTGAACGTCCTTCGGGCCATCTCGTACGAGTAGTCCGCCGCGGCCCGCGGGCGAGACGAAACCACGCGGGAGCGCGGAGCGGTGCGGCTATCATGGCTGCCCATGCCGCAGATCGAGCTTCCCGACGGACACCGCGTCGAGCTCCCCGAGGGCGAGCCGATCGGGTCCATCCTTCCTCCGGAGGCGATCCTCGCCCGGCTCGACGGCGAGCTGGTGGACCTGTCGTTCGTCCCCGGCCGCGACGGCAAGGTGGAGCCGGTGACGGCGGACCATCCGGACGGGCTGCACGTTCTTCGGCATTCGACCGCGCACGTGATGGCCCAGGCCGTGTGCGACCTGATCAACGGGGCGAAGTACGCGATCGGCCCCCCGATCGAGGACGGGTTCTACTACGACTTCGAGCTCCCGCAGCCGCTCACCCCGGACGACCTTCCGCGGATCGAGGCCCGGATGGCCGAGTTCAAAGCTGCGGACAAGCCGTTCGTCCGGGAAGAGCTGTCGCGCCAGCGGGCGCTGGAGCGGTTCGCGGACCAGCCGTACAAGCGGGAGATCATCGAGGGCCTCGACGAGTCCGAGGGCGCCGGCGCCGATACGGTGGTCGTCTACCGGAACGGTGAATGGTCCGATCTGTGCCGGGGCCCGCACGTGCCGTCCACCGGCCGGCTCGGCGCGTTCAAGCTGCTGAAGCTGGCCGGCGCGTACTGGCGAGGCGACGAGTCCCGGTCCATGCTGCAGCGGATCTACGGGACCGCGTGGCCCACGGAGCAGGACCTGAAGGCGTACCTGCACCGGGTGGAGGAGGCCGAGCGCCGCGATCACCGAAAGCTCGGCCGCCAGCTCGACCTATTCTCGTTCCCCGAGGAGCTCGGGCCCGGGCTCGCCGTGTGGCATCAGCGTGGCGGGATCTTCCGCAAGCAGCTCGAGGACTACGTCCGCGACCTCCATCTCGAGCGGGGGTACGACCTCGTGGTCACGCCACATCTGGCCCGCCGCGTGCTATGGGACACCTCGGGCCACACGGCGAAGTTCATCGAGAACATGTACCCGGTCATGGACGACGGACAGGGCAGCCAGTACTTCGTCAAGCCCATGAACTGCCCGTTCCACGTCCTGGTCTACAAGTCGCAGGTCCGGTCGTACCGGGACCTGCCGATGCGCCTGTCCGAGCTCGGCACCGTCTACCGATACGAGCGGGCCGGGGTGATCCACGGGCTGCTCCGGGTCCGGGGCATGACCCAGGACGACTCGCACATCATCTGCCGGGAGGACCAGCTGATCGACGAGATCCTCTCGGTCTTCGACCTCACGCTCGACATCCATCGCACCTTCGGGTTCGAGGAACCCGTGGTGACCCTGTCGACGAAGCCCGGCCAGGCCATCGGCGAGGAGTCCATGTGGGCCCGGGCCATCGAGGCCCTGACCAAGGCGTTGAACAACAGCGGGCTCGAGTACGCGGTGGCCGAGGGCGAGGGGGCGTTCTACGGCCCGAAGGTGGATTTCCACTTCCGCGATGCGATCGGGCGCCTGTGGCAGCTGACCACGGTGCAGGTCGACTTCGCGCTGCCCGAGCGGTTCGACATGGAGTTCGTCGGTGAGGACAACGAGCGCCACCGCCCGGTGATGATCCATCGCGCGATCCTCGGTTCCCTCGAGCGATTCTCCGGGGTGCTGATCGAGCACTACGCCGGCGCCTTCCCACTGTGGCTCGCTCCCGAGCAGGTGCGGCTGGTGCCGGTGGCCGACCGGCACCTGGAGCACGCGCGAGAGGTAGCGGACGAGCTCCGGGCCGCAGGCCTCCGGCCCTTCGTCGACCCGAGTGGCGAGACTGTGGGCAAGAAGGTACGCGCGGCGCAGCTCATGAAGATCCCGTACACGCTGGTCATCGGGGACCGGGAGGTGGAGACGGGGAACCTCACCGTCCGCGACCGGTCGGGGACCGAGGCCAAGGACGTGGCGCTCGACGCGTTCGTCCGGGCGCTGGTGGACGAGGCCGGCAACCGATCGCTCGAGCAGAGCCGGTTCGGAGGTTAGCGGGCGGTGGAGCGCCTGTGGTCGCCGTGGCGGATGGAGTACATCGAGGCGGCCAAGGACGAGCCGGACGGCTGCATCTTCTGCGACCTCCCGGCCAAGGGCGACGACGCGGCCACGCTGATCCTGGCGCGGGGCGAGCGCGGCTTCGTGCTCATGAACTCGTTCCCGTACAACCCCGGTCACCTGATGGTCGCGCCGTTCCGGCACACCGGGGACTTCGAGGATCTCCACGACGACGAGTTCGCAGACATCGACGCGTTGCTGAAGCGCTCCCTCCGAGCGTTGCGGGAGGAGATGGTGCCCCACGGCTTCAACGTCGGGATGAACCTGGGGCGGGTGGCCGGCGCCGGGATCCCCGACCACGTGCACTGGCACGTCGTCCCCAGGTGGAACGGCGACACCAATTTCATGTCGGTGGTGGGCCAGACCCGGGTCCTGCCCGAGCTGCTCGAGGAGACCTATCGCAAGCTCGCCCCCCGATTCCAGCGATGAGGCCGGCGTCGGGCACCGTCCCGGCCGAGAGCGGGCGCCTGTACTACGAGCGGGCCGGGAGGGGCCCCGCCGTGATGCTCATCCATCCCGGATTGTGGGACTCGAGGCTGTGGGACGTGCAGTTCGCGTCGTTGGCCAAGCAGCACGACGTCATCCGCTACGACCTCCGGGGCTCCGGTCGGTCCGAGCCTGCGTCGGCCCCGTACTCGGACGTGCAGGACCTCCTGGAGGTGATGGTGTTCCTCGACGTCGAGCGGGCGACGCTGGTGGGGCTCTCGGTCGGAGCGGCGGTCGCCGTGGACTTCTCGCTCGCGTATCCCGAGATGGTGGCCGGCCTGGTCCCGGCATCCCCGGTCCTCTCGGGGCACGAGTGGGAGGACCCCGGCATGGACCTGCTTCGCCGGGAGATCGCCGCGGCGGTGGAGGCGGGGCGGCCCGAGCAAGCGGTCGAGGTCTCGCTCGCCGCCTGGGCGCCGCTCGGGACGGACCCCGTGGTCGACCAGCGGATCCGGAAGATCGCCATGGAGAACGCGCCCCGGCTCCTTGGGCCGGACCTGGCGAAGCCGGCGCCACCGGCTGAGGATCGCCTCCACCAGATCCAGGCTCCCACCATGGTGGTCGTCGGGGAGCAGGACATCGCCGAGATCCACACGATCGCGAACCTCATCGCCGAACGGGTTCGCGGAGCGCAGAAGCGAGTGATCGCCGGGGCCGACCACCTGGTCAACGTGCGCGCGCCGGAGAAGTTCAACCGGACGGTTCTGGACTTCCTGGCGCTGATCGAGCTGTAGCGGGCCCTACTTCTTCGCCTCGTCCTTGGCCTTCTGGGCCTCGGCGATGAGCCGGTCGGTGAGGTGCGTCGGCACCTCCTCGTAGTGGGAGAACTTCATGGAGAACGCTCCCCGGCCGCCGGTCAGCGAGCGGAGATCGATGGCGTAGCGAGCGACCTCCGCCTGGGGGACCAGGGCCTTGATCCGCTGCTTGCCCGGTCCCGCCGATTCCATCCCCTGGATCTTGGCCCGTTTGGAGTTCAGGTCGCCCATGACGTCGCCGGTGTGGTCGTCGGGGACGACGATCTCGAGCTCCACGATGGGCTCGAGGAGCACCACACCGGCCTGCTGGGCCGCGTCCTTCAAGGCCAGGGAACCCGCGATCTGGAAGGCCATGTCGGAGGAGTCCACCGAGTGGAACTTCCCGTCGACCAACGTGACCCGGACATCGACCATGGGGTTCCCCGAGAGCGCGCCCTCCTGCATCGCCTTCACGACGCCCTTTTCCACCGACCCGATGAACTGGTTGGGGATCGCGCCGCCGAAGATCTTGTCCTGGTACTCGAACCCCGATCCGCGGGGGAGCGGCTCGATCTCGATGTTCGCCACGCCGAACTGGCCGTGGCCGCCGGTCTGCTTCACGTGGCGGCCCAGTCCCTTCCCCGGACCCCGGATGGTCTCGCGGTACGCGATCTTGGCGGGAGCGGTCGTCACCTCCACGCCGAACTTCCGCTTCATCCGCTCCATCATCACCTCGAGGTGCGCCTCGCCCATCCCGTAGGCCACGGTCTCGTGCGTCTCGTCCGAGCGTTCGACGCGGAACGTGGGGTCCTCCTCGCGCAGACGGGAGAGCGCGGTCGACAGCTTGTCCTCGTCCCCCTTGGTCTTCGGGGCGATGGCGTAGGCGAGCAGTGGCTCTGGCATCTCCACTGGACCGAGCTTCACCGGATCGTCCTTGGTGGAGAACACGTCGCCGGTCGTCGTGTGCGACAGCTTGGCCACGGCACCGATGTCGCCGGCTGGAACCTCCGCTACGGAGTCGTGCTCCTTCCCCCGGAGGGTGAACAGCTGTCCCACCCGCTCGTCGGTGCCCTTGGTCGCGTTGTAGACGGCGGAGTCAGGCCGCATCTTGCCCGAGAACACGCGGAACATCGTGATGTGGCCGACGTAGGGATCGGAGACCGTCTTGAACACCAGGGCGGCGAGGGGCTGCGAGGGGTCGCAGGACCGCTGCTTCTCCTCGCCGGACTTCGACACGACCGTGATCGGCCCCCGGTCCACGGGGGAGGGGAACTCGTCGACGATGAACTGGAGGACCCGGTCCACGCCGATGGGCCGCGCCGCCGCCGCCACGAAGACCGGCGCGATCCGCGCTTCGGCGAAGCCGTTCTTCACCCCGTGGACCACCTCGTCCTCGGACAGCTCCCCCTGCTCCAGGTACTTCTCGATCAGCGCGTCGTCGGACTCGGCCACCGCCTCCATGAGCTTCTCCCGGAAGGGGTCGGCCTTGCCGGAGATGTCATCGGGCCACGGCCCCTCCTCGGCCCGGGGGCCCGAGCCGTAGCGGAACGCCCGCCGGGTGAGGAGGTCCGCGATGCCCTCGAACTCGTGCTCCTCGCCGAGGGGAAGCTCGAGCGGCGCGACCTGCGTGCCGAAGGCTCGGACGAGCTGCTCCAGGGTGCGCTCGAACGAGGCCCGCTCCCGGTCTAGCTTGTTCACCAGGATGGCCCGGGGGAGTCCCGCCTCCACGGCGAGCTCCCACGCCGCCTCGGTCTGGACCTCGACGCCGTCAACCGCCGACACCACCAGGAGCACGGCATCGACCGCCTGGATGGCCGACCGGAGGTCGCCGACGAAGTCCGCGTATCCCGGCGCGTCGAGCACGTTCACCTTGACGTCGTTCCACTCGACCGGGGCCATGGCGAGCGAGACGCTCAGTCCCTTCTTGACCTCCTCGGGCTCGAAGTCCGAGACGGTGTTGCCGTCCTCCACCTTGCCCATGCGGGTGACGGCGCCGGAGGCGAAGAGCATGGCCTCGACCAGAGTCGTCTTCCCGGCCCCGCCGTGGCCGGCGAGGAGGACATTGCGGATGTTCGTCGGTTCGTACGTCTTCACTGGCGTCCCTCTCGGCGAGTACCGGCAGGTGCGGAAGGAACCCGGGGATTCTAGCGCGGCGGAGGGAACGACCTTCGGGCGGCTCCGAACGCGGTGATACGCTCGCCGCGGTGTCGGTTTCGGTGAACGCGCAGGCGAGGGGGCGCGTGGCCTTCATGCTGGTCGCGGTCGCGGCGGCCGGTGCGGTGGGGATCGCGACCTGGCTGATGCTCGACGGCCGGCCGGTCGGCGCCGGCCTGGCGGCTTTGGCGGCAGGCGCCATCCTGCTGGCGGCCGATTCGATGATGCACGGTCCCAGGGAGATCCTCGAGCGAACGGTCGCCTCCTTCGTGGACCGGGCCTACGACGGAGCGATCCTCGCGGCCATCGCCTGGGCGTACCGCGCCGCGGACCCATGGGTCGGGGCCGGCGCGCTCGTGGCGCTGGGGGCGAGCTTCCTCGCGGCGTACGTCCGGGCCCGAGGCGCGTCGCTCGGCTACGGCGTGGGCGAGAGCTCGGTCACGCGGGGGCTCCGCTACGGCTTGATCTCGGTCGGCCTCCTCACCGATGGGCTCGGGTGGACGGTGTGGACCGTGGCATCGGTGATGGGTCTCGCGGCGCTGGTGCGGGCCAGCCAGGTGGCGAAGGAGGAGCGGGCCTGAGCGCCGAGACGCCCAGGGAACGTCTGGCCTTCTGGTCGTTCCGCCTGGTCGCCTGGCTGGCCAGGACGTTGCCGGAACGAGCCGGGCGGCGCGTGTTCGACGCGTTCGGGCGCCTGGCCTACCACCTGCTCCCCGGCGTGCGGGCCACCGTCGCCGCGAACCAGGCCATGGTCCTCGGGAAGGAGCCCGGGTCCGACCTCGTGGCATCGGCCACCAAGGAGGCGTTCTCGCTGTACGCGCGGTACTGGTTCGACACCTTCCGGGCCCGGATCCTCCCCGTGGCCGAGCTGAACGCTCGGACCGTGACAGAGGGGATCGAGCACATCGACCGGGCGCTCGAGGGTGGCAAGGGCTGCATCACGGTCCTGCCGCACATGGGGAACTGGGACGTGGCCGGGCGGTGGCTGGCGGCCCACGACTATCGGATCGCGTCCGTGGCCGAGGAGCTCCGGCCGAGGAAGCTGTTCGAGCTGTTCCTGGAACACCGGGAGGCCCTGGGGATGAAGATCATCCCGCTGACCAAGGACGGGCACGTCGGACAACAGCTCGGAGCCCTGCTCGGCCAGAACTGGATCGTGGCCCTGGTGGCGGACCGGGACCTCACCGGCCGGGGGGTGGAGGTGGAGATGTTCGGCGCGCCCCGGAAGCTCCCGGCCGGGCCGGCGCTGCTGTCGCTGTCGACCGGAGCACCGTTGCTGGTCTGTCCGGTGTGGACGACCGACGACGGGTGGAAGATCCGGGTCGGCACCGCCATCGAGATCGAGCGGACCGGTGACATCCGGGGGGACGTGACCGCGCTCACGCAGAGGATGGCCGCGGAGTTCGAACGGGCCATCGCGGCGCGGCCGGTGGACTGGCACATGTTCCAACCGGCCTGGGAGAACAAGCACGGCTACGGTGGGAGGGACGGCCGGGACCGGTGAGGGTCGCCCTGGCCTGCCCCTATGCCTGGGACTCCCCGGGCGGCGTCCAGGTGCACGTCCGGGAGCTGGGGGAGCGGCTCCTGGCCCGGGGCCACGAGGTGATGGCCCTGACGCCATCGCGGACCCGGCCCCCCGAGCCGTGGGTTCGGGCGGTGGGGCGGCCGGTCGAGGTCCCCTACAACCGCTCGACGGCCCCGATCGATCCCCGCCCGTGGTCGCTCCGTCGGGTCCGCGAGCTCCTGTCCGAGTTCCGGCCCGACGTGGTGCATGCGCACGAGCCGTTCACCCCGAGCACCTCGATGTGGGCCACGCTGTCCTCGCCGGCTCCGGTGGTGGCCACGTTCCACTCGGGGCTGGAGCGGTCGCTGCTATTCGATCTGGCCGCCCCGGCGCTGCGAAGGATGGCCCGCAGGATCGCGGTTCGGATCGCCGTCTCCGAACGGGCGGCGGCCTTCGCTCGCACGCGGCTGGGAGGGGAGTTCCGCGTGGTGCCGAACGGGCTGGAGGTCGCGTCGTTCGCCGCGGCGGAGCCCGCCGATCTCGGTCCCGGCCGCAAGCTCCTGTTCGTGGGGCGCCTCCACCGCCGCAAGGGATTCCCCGTGGCGGTGGAGGCGTTCCGCCTCCTCGCCGACGGACGTCCCGACGTCACGCTGATCGTTGCCGGCGACGGGGAGGAACGGGCGGCGGTCGACCGCTTGGAGCCGGCCCTGTGCGCCCGCGTGACGATGCTCGGCACCGTCCCCCACGACCGGCTCCCTCGGTACCACGTGGCCTGCGACCTGCTGGTCGCGCCGTCGCTCGGTGGGGAGAGCTTCGGCTACGTGCTCGTGGAGGCCATGGCCGCCGGGCTCCCCGTCGTGGCCAGCCGGATCCCCGGCTACGACGAGGTCGTGCGGGACGGACAGGAGGGCTTCCTGGTGCCGCCGGGCGACCCCCGCGCGGTGGCCGACGCGACGGCGAAGGTGCTCGACGATCCCGCGCTCGCCCGGACCTTGGGCACGGCTGGCCGCGCGAGGGCCGCGCGGTACGACTGGGCGGTCGTCGCCGAGGAGGTCGAGGCAACGTATCGGGAGGCCCTGGCGCTACGATAGCTGCGTGACGGCATTCTGGATCGCGCTCGCCGTGATCGCGCTCGTCCTGGTATACGGCATCTACCTGTTCAATCGCCTGGTCTCGTTGCGCAACCGCGTCGACAATGGCTGGTCGCAGATCGACGTGCAGCTCCGAAGACGCTACGACCTGATCCCCAACCTGGTGGAGACGGTGAAGGGGTATGCCGCCCACGAGCGCGAGCTCTTCGAGCACGTGGCGGAGGCTCGGTCCCGGGCCATCGGCGCCTCGACCGTGGGTGACCAGGCGCAGGCCGAGAACCAGCTCACCGCGGGCCTCCGGCGCCTGATGGCGGTGGCCGAGAGCTACCCCGAGCTGAAGGCGAGCCAGAACTTCCTTGCACTCCAAGAGGAGCTGACGGGGACCGAGTCGAGGATCGCCTACGCCCGGCAGTTCTACAACGACCAGGTGATGCTGCTGAACACGCGGATCCAGGCCGTGCCGTCGAACGTCGTCGGGAAGGTCTTCGGGTTCACGCCTCGCGAGTTCTTCGACATCGAGGACCCGGTCCGCGGCCCCGTCCAGGTGGATCTCACCCACCCCTAGCCCGTGTACGAGCAGATCGCGTCGAACAGGCGGAAGTCGGTCGTCCTCGTCTTGGGAGCGATCCTCCTGCTCGGGGCGGTGGGCTACGCCATCGGGCTCCTCACCCAGCAGGGCCCGGCCTGGCTGATCTTCGGCCTGGCCCTCGCCGTGGCCATGTCGGCCGGCTCGTACTTCTACGGCGACCGGATCGTGCTCGCCTCCACCCGCGCGCGCGAGGTGTCGCCGGAACAGGAGCCCAGGCTGCACAACATCGTGGAGGGGCTGGCCATCGCCGCCGGGATCCCCAAGCCCCGCGTGTACCTCGTGCCGGAGCAGGCCCCGAACGCGTACGCCACCGGGCGGGACCCCGAGCACTCCTCGATCGCCGTGACCCAGGGGCTGCTCGACGCGATGAACCGGGTGGAGTTGGAGGGGGTCGTGGCCCACGAGATGTCCCACATCCTGGACCGCGACATGCTGGTGGGGACCATCGTGGCTACCCTGATCGGCGCCGTCGTCCTGATCTCCGAGTTCTTCATGCGCGCCCTGTGGTGGGGAGGGGTGGGCGGGCGGCGAGGCA
>JBIOUU010000210.1:0-2571 GCA_044867345.1 Actinomycetota bacterium | reverse complement strand
GGCGCGGGATCACCCGGAGGAACTGGGGCCCGACCTTGTTGAGCTCCCCGACGATCCCTTCGCCCATGTCCTTGTCCTTGGTGTACCGGCCCTGGATGAAGTGGAAGTTGATCGTGACGGGCAGCGGCAGCCCGGACTCCTTCAGGAGCGCCCTGGCCTTGTCCAGATCGTGGGGGTAGAAGGGAATCGCCGGGTCGTAACCGAAGTGGTACTTGCCGATGACGGTCGAGATCCGCTCGCCGAGCCCGCTGTACACCGTACGAAGCAGCTCACCGATGTTGGCGCCGTAGTTCACCGCCTGGCGCACCTTCACGTTGTTGGTGGGCGGGACGCTGGCATTCATGCGCCACCACCCGAAGCGGTTGCTGGTGACGTGCTCGACCCGGGCCCGGCCGGACCGGTTGACGATCTCCCCCTGCTCGGCGGGGACGGCCACGGTGACGTCGGCCTGCCCCGACATGAGCGCCGACACCCGGGTGGAGGCCTCCGGTACCGTGCGGATGATGACCTTCTCGAAGGCCGGCGCGCCCCCCCAGTACTGCGGGTTGGCCTCCATGACGAGATCGCCGTCCTTGACCCAGCTCACGAACCGGTAGGGACCGGTCCCGTTCGGGTTGTTCTGCAGGAAGGCCGTCGGATGCTCACTGTAGAACTTCGGCGACACCATGCGCATCCCGAAGCCGTTGAAGCGGTTGAGGACGATGGGGTCGGGACCCTTGGTGAGGATGTTGACCGTGTGCCGGTCCACCGGCTCGGCTTTGTTGATGGTGTCGTATCCGTGCCAGGCCACCGTGGGCGGCAGGAAGTCCTTGTCCACGCGCCCGAGGAGGCGGTCGATGCTGAACTTCACCGCCTCCGCGTCGAAGGGCTCGCCGTTGTGGAACTTCACGTTCTCGCGCAGCTTGAACTGGAAGGTCGTGTCGTTGACACGCTTCCACGAGACGGCCAGCATCGGCTTCCAGCCCTTGTACGGATCGATCGGGTTGCTCATGTCGACGAGGTTCTCGAACATGTTGCCGAGCGGACTTTCGTCGTAGGTGTTGATGTGGTTCTGCGCGTCCATGGTGGCGCGTGGGACCCCGTACAGGATGACCAGCGGCTGCTTCGACTGCGCCCCGACGCGGCGGATTGGGAACGACCCCACCGCCACCCCGGCGGCGGCGCCGGTGGCCACCCTGATGAAGCCTCGGCGGCCGATGTTGATCGTCAGGAGCTTGGCGAGGTAGGCAGTCTCGGTGTTGATCATGGTGACCTCCGGTCGGCTAGGGAGTTGAGCCGAGCAGGTCGATCGGAGTGCGCGTGGCGGCTGTAGCGGAGCGGCAACGGCTCCGCCCAGGAGCTCCGTCCCCGGAGTGGCGGAAGGGGGCTGCACGGTGCGGGCAGTCTAGGGTTGGCCGTCGAAGCTTGTCAATACGGCCAGCGAGTCCGCTCGCCGGCCGGCGCGGCCGCGGGTCGGATCACCGGCCGAGAGTCAGGGCGAAGGTCAGGTCGGACCGCGCGCGGTAGTCCGCCTCCTGGGTGAGCGCCCATCCCCCTTTCCCGCTGTACGCGGTCAGCAGATCCTGCTGAGTCTCGTGGTCGGTGATGATCACCCATCGGGTGTCCGGCGGGTAGAGCGGGAACCGGTCAAGGCTGTGCCAGGTCCCGGGAGCGAGGGCGTACCCCTTCGTGCCATCGAGCAGGAAGGCTCGGACCTCGGTCGGATCCGGGATGACCGAGCGATCGGACGAGGGTGGGGCCACGGCGACCGCCGCCGGAGCCCCGCCGAACGGGAGGAACGTCTGGGTCAGCTCGAAGTGCCGCTCGAGCTTCGAGAAGCGCAACCCCTGGTACTGCGTCCGGAGCACCATCACGAGTGGCCGACCCGAGCGGAAGTCGACCGCCCAGCCCTCCGTGCCGCTCTCGGTCCGGAAGTCGGGCGGGCGCTCCTTCGTGGAGATGATCTGGCCGAAGGGCGCGAACGCCTCGTCCGTCAGGGGCTCGATCGGCAGCTCGTGGACGGTCCCCATGGCCCCATCCTCCGCGCGCGGCGGCGAGAGCGCGGCTCTCCGCGCAGGACCCTGGCGGCCCCGGCTCGCGTCACCTGCCGCCACTCCGGGAGGCTCGAGCAACGCCGATGCGCTGGGGCAAGGGTAGGCCGGACCCTGGTTCCGGCGCAACCCGCTCGTCGGCTGCTCCCCGTTCGCCAGGCGGATGGGGGCACGAGCCCTACCGGTGCTCGGTACTCCGCCGGCAGACGCAGACGGCCCCCGAAAGAGCGATTGGGAGCGGGAGGCAATGACGTGCCGCGGCCTGGCGTTCAGCGCGCGGTTCGCTGCCTCGGGACCATCACAGCTTGTAGAGCCGTGCGCAATTGTTCCAGAGGATCTTCCGCTTGCTCTCCGCGGACAGGTGCGGGAGCTCGAGGAAGCCGTCGATGGCGTGCGGGAAGCGCGAGTCGTCGTGAGGCCAGTCGGTCGAGAGCACCAGATTGTCGTCGCCCAGCTCGGCCACGACATGCTTGGCCAGCGCCTCCTCCGGCTCCATCGACACGAAGCACTGGCGGCGGAACAGCTCCGAGGGCTTCGCATC
>JBIOUU010000209.1:0-6012 GCA_044867345.1 Actinomycetota bacterium | reverse complement strand
GATGGACTCCGGGGCCATGGTGGGCCGCACTTTACGACCGCGAGTCGGTGATGTGCGCGCGAGGACGGTCTTGGTGGGACACCACGCCTTCGCTCGCAGAACGTGTCAACACGTTGACGAGAAAACCGCAGGTCGGATCCGTCAAGGTGTTGACATCTCGTGCACGAGGATGAGCCGAAGGCAACGGGCCCGACATCGCGAAGGAAGCTGGTCGCTCAGTTGAGCGAGGGGTCGGGCGGCATCATCCGGAGCAGGTCGTAGTCCCGCCCCTTCCGCCGGAGGACCTCGCTCCACAGCCGCTCGGGATCGGGGTTGAAGACGTCGTCCACCATGGCGGGCTCCACGATCCACGATCCCTCTTCGAGCTCGGCTTCGAGCTGCCCCGGACCCCACCCCGCGTGCCCGGCGAACACCCTCGCCTTTCGGATGGCGCCGATCGCATCGCCGTCGGCCTCGTCCGGCAGGAACCCGATCGAGCCGAAGGCCACGACGTTCGCCCGCTCGGGCTCCTCGAAGTCGGCCACCACCACGGCCGCCTGGGGCTGGACCGGTCCGCCGATGAACAGCGGGTCCCCCGGCGCCACCAGGTCGGCCAGGGGCGGGGCGGCCTCGCTGACCGGCACCTCGGTGGCCCGGTTCAGCACCACACCGACCGCGCCCTCGTCGTCGTGATGGCCGATCAGCACCACGGTGCGACGGAAGTTGGGGTCCCAGAGGTCGGCGCCGGCGATCAGCAGGTGGCCCTTCAGGCTGTCCATTCGGCTCCCATCATCCCCCGTGTCGGTGGGGTTCCGCTCAGGCCTTGAGGGCGGGCTGCCAGGCGCTCGGGAGGTCGACCGGGCGGCTCACTCGGCCCTCCAGGTACCCCCTGGCGACGAGTTGGATGAACATGTACACACCGACCTCCCAGAACGCGGAGAGGACGCCCGGCCGGTAGCCCCGAGAGCTCACCCCGTGCTGGAGTGACTCCACCGCGCGCCAATCCTCTCGGTTGGTGACGTCCCAGAAATCGACGGCCCAGGAGGGATCGAAGTCGGGACGCTCCACGAGCTCCGGTGGGAACAACCACTCGCACTCGACGAACGTCCGGTCGACGGCCAGCGGCTCCAGCCGATGGGTGAGCACGTAGTCCGGGTGGGGGCTGACCAGGAAGCTCGGCCACATCCCGACGTATCCGATCTGCCGGCGAAGCTCGGCGTCGAGACCGCGGAGCGGGATGCCGTGGCTCTTCCCGTCGAGCGACATGGTCTCGGCGTCGTCCCGGAGCAGCATTGGGCCGGCCACGTACAGCCCATCGTGGGGGAAGGCGACGCTGCTCTCGGGCGGGCTCACCCGGCACAGCGCCGGATGGATCTCGGAGCAGTGGTAGCACTCCTGGTAGTTCTCGGCGATGAGCTTCCAGTTGGCCGCGAGCTCGTAGGAGTGGCGGGCCCCGACCACCAGCCGCTCGGGCTCGTAGGGGGCGAGGTACTCGTCGAGGTGGCCGACGTGCCGGTCGAATGCAACGCCGTCGGCGGAGGGGTTCTCGAACTCCCACCCTCGCCACTCGACCGACGACGCGTGGCGGTGGCGTGCTCCCGCCCGCCCCATGCACAGCCACGAGGCGTCGAAGAAATGTTCGAGCTCCCACTCGAAGAGCTCGGGCGACGTGTACGCCTCGGACGGCAGGGCATGGCTGTGCCCGAACGGCTCGAGCGCGGGCGCCAGGCGCTCGGGGTCGATCGGCGCGGGCTGCGTTGCGTACCCCTGCTGCGCGGTCTCGGTCACGGATGCATCCTAGGCCTTCGGGATGTCCTTGCCCGGGTCCAGGAAGGGAAGCGCCGCGGTCACGGCCGGGACCGGCCCGTCCGGCGATTCCAGCTCCAGCTCGTTCCCCGGCCCGGCGAGCTCGATCGGCACCCACGCGTACCCGATGTTCCTCTTCAGCCGGAACGAATGGCTGGCCGAGGTGAGCTTGCCGACCACGCGCCCGTCCCACCGGACGGGCCAGAAGTCCTCCAGCCACAGCCGGAACGGCTCGCCGCCGATCTCCACGCCGACCAGCTTCCTCGTGACCCCTTGCGCCGCAATCCTCTCCAGTGCAGACCTGCCGATGAAGTCGGCCGAGAACTCCACGAGCCGTTCCATCCCGGTGATCTCGAACGGGTTGTCCTCGATCGTCATGTCGTTGCCGTAGTTGAAGATCCCCGCCTCCAGCCGGCGCTGGTCGGACGGGGCGATGGGCCGGATCTCGTAGGGCCGGCCGGCCTCCATGGCCCGGTCCCACAGCTCGAGCCCTCGCGACGAGTCGCGGAGGTAGATCTCGAAGCCGACCTCGCCGGTCCATCCCGTCCGGGACACGACGACGGGGATGCCATCCACGCTCGTCTGGACGCATCGGTAGTACCGAAGGTCCATCACGTCCGAACCGAACAGGTCCCGGACGACCTGCTTGGACTTCGGGCCCTGGACCTGGAGCGGCGAGACGTCCGGCTCGCGCACCACGACCTCCAGGCCGGCCAGGGCCTGCACGCCCTTCGCATACAGCAGTGCGTCGGAGTCCGCCACGGACAGCCAGAACTGATTCTCCCCCAGGCGCAGCAGCACGGGGTCGTTCACGATGCCGCCGTCCGGCGCGACGAGCGGCGCGTACTTGCACTGGCCCACCTCGCACTTCGCGAGGTCCCGGCACGTCAAGAGCTGCGTGAACGCCGCAGCGTCCCGCCCCGTGATCTCGACCTGGCGCTCAACGGCCACGTCCCACAGCGTCACGTGCTCGAGGAGGTGCCAGTACTCCTTCTCGTCGTCGTCGTAGAGCGTTGGGATCAGCATGTGGTTGTACAGATCCCAGCTGGTACAACCGGCCTCGACGGTGCGCTGCCAGTACGGCGATTTGCGGTACCAGGTCGCCACGTAGAAGGGGAACGAGTACGGCTTCCTCATCGCCGGCTCCTGCGGCGGATGTGCTTTCGATCGGCCCGGATCTCCCGGACGCAGTTGAACGCGGGGATGCCGGTCACGCCGCCGCCCGCGTGCGTGGCGCTCGAGCACTGGTACAGGCCGGCGATCGGGGTTCGGTAGTCGGCGTAGCCGGGAGCCGGCCGCATGTGGAACAGCTGGTCCGCCGAGAGCTCCCCGTGGAAGATGTTGCCGCCGATCAGCCCCCATTCCTGCTCCATGTCGTACGGGCCGATCACCTGGCGGGCAACGATCGACTCGCGGAAGCCCGGCGCGAGCTCCTCGTACCCGTCGATCACCCGGTCCGCGTAGGCCTCGAGCTCGTCCCGGTGCGGCTCCTCCGACCATTCGTGGGGCACCCACTGCGTGAACAGCGAGATGACGTGCGCGCCCTCCGGGGCGAGCGAGGGATCGAGCACGGTTGGCACGACGCCGTCGGAGAACGGGCGAGTGGCCGGGATCCCCCGCCGAGCCTCCTCGAACGCGGTCTCCAGATACTCGACCGAGTGCGCCAGCTCGATCCCGCCGGACAGGTCGGTGAAGTCCGGCGCGCCGGAGAACCGAGGAAGCTTCGACAGCGCGCAGTTGATCTTGACCACACCGCTCCGGGTCTTCCAGCGCTCGATGTCGGACACGAACTCCTCGGGAAGGTCGCTCCGGTCGATCTGGCGGAGGAACGTGATCTTCGGGTGGCACGCGGTGACGACGACCGGGGCGATGAGCTCCTCGCCGCCCTCGAGCGCCACACCAGACGCACGCCCTTCCCGGACCAGGACCCGCTCCACCCGGGCGTTCGTCCGGACCTCAGCTCCGAAGGACCGGGCGCTCCGCTCCAGCGCCAGGGCCACGGCGCCCATGCCGCCCTCGGGGACCCCCCACCCGCCGAGGGTCCCGCCGCCGACGTTCCCGATCGAGTGGTGGGCCATCACGTACCCTGTTCCCGGCTCGTACGGACCGGCCCATGTCCCGATCAGGCCGTCGATGGCCCGCACCGCCTTGACCTCGTCGGACTCGAAGAACCGCTCCACGATGTCCGCCACCGACATCGTCATCAGCCTCGTGAGCTCACCGACGGACCGGACGTCGAGCCCCCGGAACCGCCAGACCAGCCGAAGCTGTTCCCAGAGGTCGCAGGGCCGCCCGGATCCGATCCTCGGGGGCGTGGTCATGAGGAGCGGTCCGAGGACGTCGGCGAGCCCCGAGATCCACGCATCCCATCGTTCCGCCGCGTCGGCATCGCGTTTGGAGAACTTGGCGAACTCGTCGCGGTTCTTCGCGTTGTCGTCGTACTCGATCATCACGCGTCCGTCGGGGAACGGCACGACGTACGGGCCGACCGGGTGGACGCGATACCCGTGCCGATGGAGCCGGAGATCGCGGATGATCGTGTCCGGCATCAAGCTCATGACGTAGCTGAGGGTGGTGACCCGGAATTCGGGGTGGTCGGGCCACGGTTGGTCGGTGGCGGCCGCGCCACCGGTCTTGTGCCGGGCCTCGCACACGACCGCGCGGGCGCCCGCCCGCGCGAGGTACGCCGCCGTCACCAGGCCGTTGTGACCGCCGCCGATGACGATGGCGTCGTACCGGTTCGCCCGCACCCGAAGGCCTCCTGAACGGCGGTTCAGCCGAACGATAGCACCGCTGAACAGCGGTTCAATGCCGCGTGCGAACGGTCACGTGGGATCGCCGATCGAGGGCAGGACATGGGGCTCGACCTGGGTCTTGCCCCGACCTCCCCGCAGTCGCCGGATCGTCGGCCACAGCAACAGGGCCGCCGCGAGTGAGCTCAGGCCGGCCAACGCATACGCTCCCTGCGGACCGAACAGCGCCAGAGCACCCGCCGCCATGACGTACGCGATCGCGACCGCCACGTGGACGAGCGACTCCATCGAGGCGATCAGCCGGCTCCGCACGGCGTCGGGGGTCCGGCGCTGCCGAATGCCCTGATCGGCAACCTCGCTCATCGCGTCGCCGAACCCCATCAAGAACATCAGGCCCACGATGGGTGGGAACCACGGGGATGCCCACGTCCCCATCGCCGCCACCCCGGCGATGGCCATGCCCCCGATGAGCCACCCGGGCTCGGTTCGCTCAGTGAGCCGGCGCGCGGCGATCGAACCGACCACCGACCCCAAACCCCACAGCGCGATCAGCAACCCGAACCCGACCGCCCCGGCATGGAAGGCGGCGGAAAGCGGTCGGTCGGCCACCTGCGCGATGCCGGCGCCGAGGACGACTATGACCCAAGCCGCCGCGATGATCCGAAGGACGCGATCGTGGAACAGGAACCGGTACCCGGCACGCAGCCCCCGGAACTCCTCGGCATCCCCCGGCGTCCGGTCCTCGGAGAAGCGGGCGCGGACCGATGCCACCAGGCCGACCGAGACGACGAACGACGCCGCGTTGGCGGCGAACACGAACTCATGACCCACGGCCGCGACGAGCACGCCGCCCAGGACCGGGCCCAGCGTGATGCCGGCGTTCCGGCCCGCCGTGACCAGGCTGTTGGCCCACGCGATGTCCTCCGGCTTGTCCACGACATTCGGGATGGCCGCCGCGGACGACGTCCAGAAAGGGATCTCGGCGAGCGCCGAGACGAACCCCACGGCAACCAGGGCGCCGGGCTGGCGGACCAGCGCGAGCCCGAGGAAGGCCGCCGCGCCCGCCAGGTCGGAGAGGATCATCACGCGCTTGCGGTCGAACTTGTCTCCCAAGACGCCGCCGAGGGGACTCAGCATCCCGGCGGCCCCGTGGGTGAGCAGCAACGTCAAGCCCAGCCAGGCCGCGGACCCGCCCGAGCGGACGAAGACGGCATCCAGCAGGGCCGTGTAGGCGGCCGCGCCCCCGGTCTCGGAGATGGCCCGGGCCAGGGCGAGCCGGCGGACGGCCGTCCGGGGCGGGGTCCTCATCGCGCGGCGACCCTTCACCTCCCTGCACCTCCGCCTATGTGAGCTCCACCACCGGCACCGCCGCGGCGCGGGCATCCACGGCCGTCACGGCATCGAGCTCGACCGGCACACGCTCGGACCCCCGCCGCAGGATGGGCAGCAGCACCAGCGCCCCGATCGCGGCGGT
>JBIOUU010000208.1:0-15329 GCA_044867345.1 Actinomycetota bacterium | reverse complement strand
CGCTCGACTACGTCCGGGCGGCGGCGATCCGGGTCATCGAGGACACCGGACTGTTGCCGCATCTGAACCCCGGCGTGATGAGCTGGGAGGAGATGGCCCGGCTGAAGCACGTGAGCGCGTCGATGGGCCTCATGCTGGAGACGTCGTCCGACCGTCTTTCGGAGAAGGGTGGGGCGCACTTCGGCTCACCGGACAAGGTGCCAGCCGTGCGGATGCGGACGATCGAGGACGCAGGCCGGCTGGCAATACCCTTCACCACCGGCATCCTGGTGGGCATCGGGGAGACGCTTCGAGAGCGTGCCGAGTCGCTGCTCGCCATCCGCGATCTTCATCGCCGGTACCGACACGTGCAGGAGGTCATCGTCCAGAACTTCCTGGCCAAGCCGGGGACGGCGATGCATCGGGCGCCGGAACCGGAGGAGGAGGAGTTCCTGGCCGTGGTGGCCGCCGCCCGGGTCCTGCTCGGGCCCCGCATGAACGTGCAGGCGCCGCCGAACCTCTCGGACGAGGGGATGCAGCTCCGTCTGCTCGATTCCGGGATCAACGACTGGGGCGGGGTGTCCCCGCTGACGCCCGATCACGTGAACCCGGAGAAGCCGTGGCCGGCCATCGAGGTCCTGGCGGCCCGGACCGCCCGCCGAGGCCTGGAGCTCCGGGAGCGCCTGACCATCTACCCCGAATTCGCCCTCCGTCCCGACCCCCACCTGGCGGCGAAGATGCGCCGGCCGGTCGAGGAACTCATGGGGGATGACGGCCTGGCCGTCCAGGACACCCTGGCCCACCCCATCGCCTGGCAGGACCCGGACGTCAAATGGAAGCCCCGGTCGATCGAGCTCACCTACGCCAAGGGTCCGGGTGCGGGGCTCCGGCAGGACGCTGCCGTCGTGTACGGCGACTTCCAGGTGCTCGACAACGAGGTGACCAGGTCGTGGGCCGGCCGGGAGGTGGCCCCGGCCCGAATCGATGCCGACATCAAGGCGGCGCTCCGAAAGGCGGAGCGGCACCGGCCCATCACGGACGCCCAGGCGCTCGCGCTGTTCCAGGCGGAGGGAGCGGCGCTGGAATCGCTGTGCCGGGTGGCGGATGGCTTGCGCGAAGAGGCGGTCGGCGACGAGATCACCTATGTCGTGAACCGCAACATCAACTTCACCAACGTCTGCTACGTGGGGTGCCGGTTCTGCGCCTTCGCGCAACGGGAGGTCGATCCGGAGTCCTACACGCTAACGATCGAGGAGGTGGCGGGCCGGACCCGCGAGGCGCGAGTTTGGGGAGCCACCGAGGTGTGCATGCAGGGCGGGATCCACCCCGACCTCCCCGGTACGTTCTACTTCGATCTCCTCGATGCGGTGAAGGCGGCTGCCCCCGATATCCATATCCACGCCTTCAGCCCTATGGAGGTCCTGAACGGCAGCACGAAGCTCGGGATCTCCTACCGTGAGTTCCTCGAGGAGTGCCGGCGCCACGGCCTGGGGACCATCCCCGGGACGGCCGCCGAGATCCTGGACGACGACGTTCGCTGGGTGTTGACCAAAGGCAAACTCCCCGCCGACACGTGGGAGGAGATCGTCAGAACCGCCCATGCGCTAGGCCTCCGCTCGTCGTCGACGATCATGTTCGGGCACGTGGACGCGCCTCCGCACTGGGTTTTCCACATTCGACGCATCCGCAGGATCCAGGAGGACACCGGGGGCTTCACCGAGTTCGTGCCGCTCCCGTTCGTGCACCAAAACGCGCCGATCTATCTCGCGGGACGTGCGAGGCCCGGCCCCACGATTGTGGAAAACCTTCGGATGCACGCGGTGGCCCGGGTTCTGCTCGACGGCGCGATCCCCAACATCCAGGTCTCGTGGGTCAAGATGGGCGTCGAAGCGTGCCAGATGATCCTTCGGGGAGGGGCCAACGATTTCGGCGGGACGCTGATGGAGGAGACCATAAGTCGGATGGCCGGAGCTGAGTGGGGAATTCGCATGGAGCCGTTGCAGTTCGAGGAAGCCATCCGGGCCATCGGCAGGGTCCCCGCGGAGCGCACGACCACGTACGGACGCGTGCAGCGCAATCGTTTCAACGTGCCGTGGATCGTGGATCCGACGGAGAGCGCAGCACCCGCACGAGCCTGAAACTCCCCGGAAACCCCCGATTCCGTCAATCACCTTGACCTGACTGGTCAATAGGATTGACTGGCAAAATTCTGTCCCAAATCTCTTGCAACCTGCGGTTTCCCTGTCGAACATTCCATTTCGGGAGACGTATGTGGAGATGCGCCAACAAATGAGGAATTCCCTCTTGTCAAGGAGGGGAGGAATCCCTCAGAATCACAGGCGTGTGATTTGCGGGGGGAGAGAGCGGTGCATCACTACATCCCATGGCAAGAACGGGCCCGCTGCCGAGAGCACGATCCCGAGATCTTCTTCCCCGAGAAGGGAGGGTCTTCGAGGGAGGCCAAGCGGATCTGCGCTGACTGTCCCGTTCGCATCGAGTGCCTCAACTACGCCCTCCGCCGCGATGAGCGGTACGGGGTGTGGGGAGGGATGAGCGAGCGGGAACGACGACGCCTCAAGCGTATGGCGTCCTGATCATCGAAAGGGGGTGACCGATGTCTCCCGCAAAGAAGAGATCGACCGCGAAGAGGAAGGTGGCCGCGAAGAAGCGGACCGTCAAGCGGAAGGGTGCCGCGAAGAAGCGGACCGTGAAGCGGAAGGTGGCCGCGAAGAAGCGGACAGTGAAGCGGAAGGTGGCCGCGAAGAAGCGGACCGTCAAGCGGCGGCGCACAGCGAAGAAGACCACCACGGCGCGGAAGCGGACCGCGAAGAGGCGGCCCGCGAAGTCGTCGATGGCGAAGAAGCGGACCGCCGCGAAGAAGAAGTAGCCCGCGGCTCACCCGTTTTCTCCGGGAAGGGGGGCGTATCGGCCCCCCTTCCTCGGTTTTCGGAGCCCGTCGCGTGCTAGGCTGCGCGCCGCGCACGCGCACCCGATGGTCACCACGACAGCCGATCGCTCTCCGGTAGCCGACGCCGTCCGCACCCCGAGCGTCCTCGTGGTGCTGGTGGTGAGCAACGGAGCTCGCTGGCTGAGGGAGAGCCTTCGCTCCCTGGCCGGCCAGACCCATCCCAGGCTCGGCGTGGTGGCCGTCGACGGCGGTTCGACCGACGGGTCTCGCCAGATCCTCGAGCAGGCCCTGGGGCCGCAGCGGGTCATCGTTCTCCCGGAGGACCGAGGGTTGTCCGGCGCGTTGCGTGCGGCCATGGACCTCCGGGTGGCCAGGGCCGCCGACTACGTCCTCGTCCTTCACGACGATGCAGCCCTCGCCCCCGACGCGGTGACTCGCATGGTGGAGGCCGCCGAGGGCCTCAGGGGGGTGGAGCGGGTCGGTATCGTCGGACCCAAGGTCGTGGACTGGGATGACCCAGCCGTGCTCCGCGAGGTGGGTCGGTCCACCGACCGGTTCGGCCACCCCCATACCCCGCTGCAGGATGGGGAGTTGGACCAGGGCCAATACGACCGGATCCTCGAGGTCCTGTACGTCTCGTCTTGCGCCATGCTCATCTCCCGGGAGGCCTGGCAGCGGACCGGGCCCTTCGACGAACGCTACGCCGGGCACCACGACGACCTCGATTTCTGCTGGCGGGCCCGCCTGGCCGGCTTCCGGGTCCTCATGACGCCGCTCGCCCAGGCGAGGCACCGCGGGGCCGTGGACGACGCAGGGCGGGGCGCGGCTCACGAGCGCGGCCCGGACTACCACGCCGAACGGGTGGCGGTGGCCTCCATGCTGAAGAATTGCGGGGCCCTCTCGCTCCTGTGGCTCCTTCCCCTCCATGTCGTGATCGAAGCCGTGCGCCTGGCCTACCTCGGGGTGGCCCGCCGGCTCGAGGAGGCCTACGAGCTGCTCGCGGCATGGGCGTGGAACCTGGCCCATCTGCCCTCCACGGTTCGCCGGCGGGTCAGGGCCCAGTCGGTGAGGACGGTCCCAGATCGCAACATCCGCAGGTTCATGGAGTCGGAGTTCTTCCGCGCGCCGAGGTGGTTCGTGGAGGCCGAACGGATCCTGGGGGAGCAGATCGAGCTGGAGGAGGAAGCAGAGCGGCCGCCGGTCCGCGCTCGCTTCGCGTCACTCGCCGGCCAGCACCCCGTGCTCGTGGCCTGGACCTTGGGTCTCGGCATCATGGCGCTGGCCTACCGGTTCTTGTTGGGACCGGAGGTCATGCAGGGCGGGGCCCTCGCCGCGTTTCCCTCCGGGCCCACGGGGTTCTTCCACGAGCTCGTTTCGGGGTTCCGGACCACGGTGCTCGGCGGGTCCCAAACCGCCAGTCCTGCGCTCGGCGCGCTGGGAGGGTTGTCCGCGGTCTCCTTCGCCAGCACGGGCATGGCCCAGAAACTCCTGTTGGCCTTGCTGCCGCCGGTCGCCGGCCTCGTCCTGTACCGCTCGATGCTCCGCCAGACGGGGCAGCGGGTTGCGGCGGTGGTCGCGGCGGCCGCCTACTCGCTCTCCGCCATGGTGTTCTGGGCGTTCTCCGAGGGGCGGATCGAGGTGCTGGTGGCGTTGGCGGTCCTTCCTGCCGTCGCGGACCGCCTGGACGCCGCTTTCGGGCGGGGCACGCCCGCGTCCCCCTTCCGCTTCGTGGTGGGGATGGGAGCCGCTCTGGCCATCGGTGTGGCGTTCTTTCCCGGCATCCTCCTGCCCGTCGCGGCGCTGGCCGCGCTCCTGTTGGTCACGGGCCGGTCGCGGGGCCGTGGGCTGGCGCTGGCCGCCGCGGCCACGGCGGTGGCGGCGCTCCTGTTGGCGCCCTCGGTCCCCGACATCGCGACGTCGCCGGGATCGGAGCTCTCTTCGTTAGTGGGCGAGCCGAGCTTCTCACTGCTCGCCAGGCTGGCGCCGGGCCCGGGTCCGGGGACCTGGCCGGTGGCCTGGTTCCTCCCCGCCGCAGCCCTCGTCGCGTTCAGCGTGGTCGGGCCGGGGTACCGGCTTCGGGCCTGGCGGGCGACGCTTGCCGCCGTCGGCGGGATCTTCCTGGCCTGGGCCTCCGCCGCCGGATACCTGCCCGCGCCCGTCACGAATGCCCCGGCCTATCTCGCTCTGGCGGCTGCAGCCGAGGCAGCCGTCGTCGCCTACGGCCTGGCGTCGGTGGGGTCGGGCATCGAGCGCGAGGCGTTCGGGTACCGGCAGGTTGCCGCCGGCGTCGTCGCGCTGCTCCTCGCCGGCGGCCTGGTGGGCCAGACGTTCCAGGCGGCCCTGGGCAACTGGACGATCGGTCCCAACAGGTTGCCGTCTGCGTGGCCGCTCGTCTCGAACGAGCCCGGCGACTTCCGGATCCTGTGGCTCGGCGCCCGGAGCGGCGACCCCTTCCCTGCGCCGGGTGGCGACCCCCGAGGCGTGGTGGACGCCGGACGGGCCTCCGTCCGTTTCGCCGTCACCGACCGGGACGGGATCACCGCTCTGGACATCGGGAGAAGTGAGGAGGGAGCGGGCTACGACTACCTGCGGCGAACGCTCACCGAGCTCTTGGCGGGGCAGACGAGCCATGGCGGCGCGCTCCTTTCTCCTCTGGCCATCCGGTTCATCGTGGCCGGCGAAGGCGATCTCCCCGCCCCGGCCGCGGCCCGCCTCGACGCCCAGCTCGATCTGAACCTGACCCCGGCCGGGGGGCTCGTCATCTACGACAACGCCCGGGCCCTGCCGCCCGCGTTCGTGACGTCGTCCACCCCGTTCACCGATGCCGCCGGCGGATCCGATCTCGAGCCGATCGCTTCCCTTCCTCCCCCCGAGGTGACGGCGCTCAGGCCACTCTCGGGCGGCTTCAGCGGCACGTCCGCCGGGGGCTTCGGGTTCGTCTCGCAACAAGACGAAGGCGGTTGGCGCGTGCAGACGGGGGGGCGAACCCTCGGGACGGAGCGCGCGTTCGGCTGGGGGATCGGGTTCGATACCGCGCCGGGACCCGTTCGCCTGACCTATGCCGACCAGTGGATCCGGACTTCGGAGATGGTCTCGCTGGCGCTGTTGTGGCTGGCCGTGCTGTGGATCACACGGCGGCCGGTGGTCCGATGAGGTTCCGCGGCCAGGCCGGCTGGGCGCTCCTCGTCCTCGCCTTCGTCGTGGCCGGGGGCGTGTACCTCCAGCGGGAGGTGGGGCCGAGGGCCTCGGCCGCCGCCTCGTCGGAGGCGGCTCCCTCGGGCGCGTGGTTCTGTCCGCACGGCGGCGGCCCCGAGTGGGCCGTCACCCTGGAGCTGGCCAATCCGGGGACCGCGCCGGTGCAGGTCCGGCTGACCGGACTCTCGGGACGACGGCCCTCGAAGCCCCAGTCGCTCACCGTGCAGCCGGGGGCTGAGCTCCTGGTCCACGAGTCGGCCGAGGAGCGGGACAGCGCAACGTTCATCGAGTACTTCGGAGGATGGGTGGCGGCTGGATGGGTGATCCACGCCGGTGGGGGAGAGAAGGGAGTGGCCGCCGAGCCGTGCCTTCCCCAAGCCGCGGAGCGGTGGTTCGTTGCGGACGGCCTGACGGCCGAACGCCAGGATGCCTACGTGGTGATCATGAACCCCTTCGCCACCGGCGCCATCTTCACGCTCACCCTGTACACGCAGAAGCGCGCGCCGATCACCGCGGGATCCTGGACGAACGTGGTGCTCCCGCCGCGCCGGAGCCGGGCCTTCCGACTGAACGCCACCGCCCTGGGGGAGGGAGCCGTCTCGACGCTCGTCGACGTCAAGGTGGGCCGGGTGGCTGCCGCCTCGCTCGGCCTTGCGGAGCTTGGCGGGATCAGGAGCAGCATCGGCGTGGCCGGTTCCCCACCCGAACGGACGATCCTTCCCGCCGGCTTCGCGCAGGGAGCCTCCACCCTGGTGGTGATGAACACGGGGGACGCCCGCCCCAAGCTGCAGGCCACCCTGCTCTCCAAGGAGACCTCGCAGCCTTTGGGGAGTTTGGTGCAGAACGCGCCGAACGCCGCGTCCGCGCAGCCCTACCCCCTGACCATGCAAGGACCCTCTGCCATCGATGTCCGATCGACACCCGGCGTGGCGGTGGCCCTTCGGACCCTCGGGGTCTCGGCCGACCAGGGATCGACGGCCGGCACGTCGGCGCCCGCCGGCGCGTGGGTGGTCCTACCTTCCATCGCCGGTACGCCGGCTCACCCCGGCCTGATCCTCACCAATCCGGGCGACGTTCCCGCGGTCGTGAGGCTGTCGCTTCTGCCTTCGACACCCGGGACCATTCCGCCAGCCGTCATGGTCGCGGTCCCACCGGGGCGGACCGTCGCCGGACCGAAGCTGTTCGTCACGGCCAAGCCTTTCGCCGCGATCCTGGTCGCGGCGGAGTCGGGAACCCTGGTCCCCGCGTCGGCGTCGTACTCGCTCGGACAGGATGGGATCGCGACCTACGCGGTCTCATTGGGGGTACCGATCCCACATGCATGGGTACCGTCGTGACCCACGGGGTATGCATCCGTATGATGAACGCGGCGGCGAGCGTCTCGGCCGGCGCGCGGCTCCGTAAGGCAGCCCCACCGCCCGATACTGGAGAAACGGGAACGGGGTAATGGCGCAGGGCAAACACTCGAGGAAGATGTTCGGCCGAGCTTGGTGGATGGGGTTCGTCGCCGTCCTCGTCGCCGTGCTGCTCGGCGCGGGCACGGCCTTCGCCGCGTACGGCTACGACCGTTCCAGTCGGACGAGGATCCTGCCCGGCGTCAGGGTCGAGGGCATCGCCGTGGGCGGCATGACCCGCGACCAGGCCATCCGCGCCGTGACGGCCCGGGCCGACACCTCGCTTGCCGGCGATCTCGTCGTAACGGCGGCCGGATACTCCTGGCACGTCACGCCGGCGGCGCTCGGGACGCGGGCAGACGTGGACGGCGCGGTGGACCAGGCCTTCGCCGCGGCGGACCGGCTTTCACTCCTCTCTCGCGTCTTCCACCGGGTGGCCGGCCAGCCCGTGGACCTCGACATCCGCGTGGGGTACGCGCACGACCAGGCCAAGGTCCGGGCATTCGTCCAGCAGGCGTACGACGAGGTGACGGAGCCGGCGGTTGACGCGGGCATCGACCTCGTCGACGGCGAGCTGGTGATGCAGAAGCCGAAGCCGGGCGAGGAGCTGAAGGCCGAAGCAGCCGCGGCTCGTATCCTGAAGGCCCTCGACGGCCAGCTGTCCTCGGTCAAGGTTCCGGTGAAGGCCGTGCAGCCGAAGGTGACCGCGGCGACGCTCGGCAAGACCATCGTGGTGGACCTGTCCGAGAACGAGCTGTACCTGTACGACGGGTTCAAGGTGGAGAAGCAGTACCCCGTGGCCACGGCCGCTCCCGGCTACAGCACGCCGGTGGGATCGTGGGATGTCGTCAACAAGGTGGAGAACCCCGGCTGGTACAACCCGGCGCCCGACGGCTGGGGGGCGGGCGAGCCCCTATACATCCCGCCCGGTCCGGGCAACCCCCTCGGGACCAGGGCGATCTACCTCTCGGCGCCGGGCATCCGGATCCATGGGACTTACGCGTCGTACTCGATCGGGAGCTACGCGTCCCACGGGTGCATCCGGATGTACATCACGGACTCCGAGGAGCTGTACCCGCTCGTCCCGGTGGGGACCAAGGTCATCATCAAGCCCTAAGGGCCTCGGACGCTCCGAGAAGAAAGCCCAGCGCGGCTGCTTGAGAATCACATGTGTGTGATCTAGCATGCGGTCCGTGCGGGTCTGCGCCAAGATGCGATGCAACGACGAGGCCGTGGCCACGGTGGGCCTTTCCTACGAGCGGCGGGTCGTCGTGATCGGCGACCTCGTCCCCGAGCCCAACCCGAACCTCGTCGACCTGTGCTCGCAGCACGTCCAGCGCCTCCGGCCTCCCGTCGGGTGGCGCGTGCTCGACGAGCGGGCGCCGGTGCCGACCGCTCACCAATAAGGGCCACCTCCACCAACGATGCCGCCGTTCGGCCTCCCCCGAGGGTGGGCCGATGCATCCCTCCGTCGGGCCGCCACCAGATCGGCGGCCGACGGTGCCACCTGGCCAGTTGGGGAGCATGAAATGAGGTCAAGAGGCTATGGTCGAACGGCCGGTATTCGCCGACCATATGGACATGGACATGGACGAGCGGACGGAGGGCACCTGCCCGGTGTGTGAGCAGGGCGACCTGATCTCCATCACCATGTCCGTAGGGGGCCGAGAGCTCGCGTTCACCACCTGCCACCTGTGTGAGGCCAAGTGGTGGTATCGCGACGGGCATGCCGTGCCGCTCCAGTCGGTCATCGGGACCGTCGCACCGAAGGACTAGCGCCGGTCCATCTTCAGTAGGATGCGGTCAGTGGCACCGCATCGGAACCTCACTCGCATCTTCAAGGCCTACGACGTCCGGGGGATCGTCCCCGACGATCTCGACGAGGACGTCGCTCGACGCATCGGGTCGGCCTTCGCCGAGTGGGCGGCGGCAGCCCGGATCGCCGTCGGATACGACTGTCGGCTGTCTTCGCCATCGCTCGCGTCCGCCATCCACGATGGCATCGCGGCGCGAGGCGTCGACGTCGTGGACCTCGGGCTTGCCTCCACCGACCTCCTGTATTTCTCGTCGGGGTCCCTCGACGTTCCCGGTGTGATGCTCACCGCCAGTCACAACCCACCCAAGTGGAACGGCCTGAAGTTCTGCCTGGCCGGCGCCAAGCCGGTTGGGCAGGACACGGGGCTCGGCGAGATCCGGGTCCTGGCCGAGCAGGACGAGTACCCGCAGGCCCCCTCGCAGGGGACGGTCGAGCGTCGACGCATGCTCGAGGCCTATGTCGAGCACGTCCTGTCGTTCATCGACCCGTCGAGCATCCAACCGCTCACGGTCGTGGCGGATACCGCCAACGGGATGGGTGGCCTGGTCGTCCCCCCGGTCATGGCGCGGCTGCCAGTGACCTTCGTGCACCTGTACCCGGAGCTCGACGGGACCTTCCCCAACCACCCGGCCGATCCCATCCAGCCGGAGAACCAGCAGGACCTGAAGCGGACCGTCCTCGAGCAGGGCGCGGACATCGGCCTGGCCTTCGACGGCGACGCGGATCGCGTGTTCCTGGTCGACGAGCGGGCCGAAGGCGTGTCGGGATCGGAGGTCACGGCCCTCGTGGCACAGGCCATGCTGAAGCGGTATCCGGGCGCGCCGATCGTCTACAACCTGATCTGCTCGTGGGCCGTCCCCGAGGTGATCCTGGAGAACGGAGGCACCCCGGTCCGAACTCGCGTGGGCCACTCGTTCATCAAGCAGGTCATGGCGGAGACCGGGGCCGTGTTCGGCGGGGAGCACTCCGGCCACTATTACTTCCGCGACAACTACCGGGCCGATTCCGGGCTGATCGCCGCGGTCGTGGTCCTGGAGCAGCTGTCGAAGGCGGGCGCGCCGCTGTCGAAGCTGCTCGAGCCGTTCCGCCGGTACAAGAGCTCCGGTGAGATCAACACGCCGGTCGTCGACCAGCAGTGGACCATCGAGAGGATCGCCGCGGCGTTCGCCGACGGACGCCAGGATCGAACCGATGGCCTGACCGTTGAATTCGACGACTGGTGGTTCAACGTCCGCCCGTCCAACACCGAGCCGCTCCTGCGGCTGAACGTCGAAGCCAAGACCGAGGAGCGCTTGAAGGAAGGAACCCAGGCCGTGCTGGACATCATCAGGGCCGAGGGAGAGGGCCCGTGACGATCGATCCCGAGCTGCTCGAGATCCTCGTGTGCCCGAACGACCGGGGAGACATCGACTACCTCAGCCAGGAACAGGTCATCGTGTGCCGGACGTGCGAATACCGGTATCCGGTTCGCGACGGGATCCCCGTGATGCTGATCGACGAGGCGGAGAAGCCGAGCACGAAGAAGAAGCGCCGGTGATCGACCTCGACGACGAGCAGGCCGTTCGAGCCGGCGATCCCGGCGGGATGCTGGCGAACGTGGCGGCATTCCCCGAGCACTGTCACGAGGGCTATCGCCTGGGCCGGCGGGCCGGGCCGCTACCGGACGTCCAGGACGTTCGCTCCATCGCGTTCTGCGGTATGGGTGGCTCGGCCGTGGCCGGGGACGTGATCAGGGCCATGTACGCCGACCGGCTCCCGGTTCCGGTGGTGGTCGTCCGGACCTCCGAGCTGCCCGAGTTCTGCGGGCCACACTCCCTCGTGCTGGCGTCCTCCTACTCGGGGGGCACTGCGGAGGCGCTCGCGTGCTTCGAGGAGGCCGTGAAGCGCGGATGCCGCGTCATCGCCATCGCCTCCGGCGGCGAGCTCGCCGCTCGGGCCGAGGAGCTCGAGCTGGCTCAGGTGGCGATTCCGGGTGGGTTCATGCCTCGGGCCGCGCTGGGGTACATCGCGCTCGGGGCGCTCGGGGTGCTCGAGGCCGTGGGATTCCTCCCCCCGCTGGAGCACGACGTGGAGGAGGCCACCGCCGAGCTCACCGCGCTCGCCGCGACGTGCGCGCCGTCTGCCCCATCGGAGGTGAATCCGGCCAAACGCCTGGCCGGCCAGATCGGGGACCGGACCCCGGTCGTGTGGGGAGGCGAGGGCATCGGCTCGGTCGCCGCCGGCAGGTGGAAGACGCAGTTCAACGAGAACGCCAAGCTCCCGGCGTGGGCGTCGTCAATCCCCGAGCTGGACCACAACGAGGTCGTCGGGTGGTCGCATGGGACCGGGTCACGTTCGTTCCTGGTGGCCCTTCGGCACGAGGGTGAGCCCCCGGACGTCGCGGCCCGATTCGCGCCGTCCCTCGACATCGCCCGGTCCGCCGGCGCAGGCGTCGAGGAGGTCTGGGCATCGGGAGGATCGGCCCTGTCCCGGTTCCTCTCGCTCGCGCTCCTGGGGGACTTCACGACGAGCTATCTGGGCATCGCCCGGGGCGTCGACCCCACACCGATCGAGGCCATCGAGCGCGTCAAGCGAGCGCTCGAGGGGGCCTGAGGCGTGCCGGGGCTCCCCGGGCCGCGCGACTCCTTCGCCGATCAGGCGGCCGAGGTGGTGAGGTCCGAAACGGCGTTCGCTCCCGCGGTGGCCATCGTCCTGGGATCGGGCCTCGGCGCGGCGACGGAACGCCTGGTCGAGGAGGCGTCCTTCTCCTTCGAGGAGCTGCCAGGGTTCCCCCGGCCGACCGTGCCCGGCCATGCGGGGCGACTGGTCCTGGGGGACCTGGCCGGGGTCCCCTCGGCGGCCTTCCGGGGGCGGATCCATTTCTACGAGGGGAACGACATGCCCACCTGCGCCCTGCCCGTCCGGCTTGCCCGGCTACTTGGCGCGGGAACGGTCATCCTGACCGCCGCGACCGGAGGGATCGCCGAGGGCCTGGACACCGGGCACCTGGTGGTGGGCACCGATCACATCAATTTCATGGGGGTGAGCCCGCTCCGCGGATGGCGGCACCCCGACGGGACGCCGCCGTTCGTGGACATGGTGGGCGCCTACGACGAGAAGCTCGCCGATCTCGCCGTCGACGCTGCGGAACGTCTGGGGGTCCCGGTCGCACGGGGGGTCTACGCGGCGACGTCCGGACCGAATTATGAGACCCCGTCGGAGATCGAGTTCCTGCGAGGGTCCGGTGCCGCGGTGGTCGGGATGTCGGTGGTCCCAGAGGCCGTCCCGGCCCGGGCGCTCGGGATGCGGGTGCTCGGGTTGTTCTTCGTCACGAACAAGGTCGGCGTCGAGGTGAGCCACGAGGAGGTCCTGAAGGCATCGGATGCCATGGCCGGGGCCATCGGCGCCGTGATCGCCGACGTGCTTTCGAAAGGAGCGGGATGGACTGCGACGTGAGGGACCTCGACCTGGCCGAGAAGGGGCGCGAGCGCATCGAGTGGGCCGCGGGGGAGATGGGCGTCCTGGCGCTCGTTCGGGAGCGGTTCGAGAAGGAGCGACCCCTCGAGGGGATCAGGATCGGGGCGTGCATGCACGTCACGACCGAGACCGCCAACCTCGTCGACGCCTTGAAGGCCGGGGGGGCGGAGGTGGCCCTCTGCGCGTCGAACCCCCTGTCCACCCAGGACGACGTGGCGGCGGCGATCTGCGACCAGAGCGGGATCGACGTCTATGCCATCAAGGGCGAGGACAACGAGACCTACTACCGGCACATCAACGCCGTCCTGGACCACCGGCCCAACGTGACGATGGACGACGGGGCCGACCTGGTGAGCCTCCTGCACCGGGAGCGCCAGGACCAGCTCCAGGAGGTCATCGGGGGGACCGAGGAGACCACGACCGGGATCATCCGCCTCCGGGCGATGGCGAACGATGGGGCGCTCAAGTACCCCATCGTGTCGGTGAACGACGCCGACACCAAGCACCTGTTCGACAACCGGTTCGGCACCGGGCAGTCCACGATCGACGCGATCATGCGAGCTACGAACCTGTTGCTCGCCGGACGGACCGTCGTCGTGTGCGGGTACGGCATGTGCGGCCGGGGCGTCGCTTCGCGCGCACGAGGTATGGGCGCGAAGGTGGTCGTGACCGAGGTCGATCCCATCCGGGCGCTCGAGGCGGCGATGGAGGGCTACGGGGTGATGCCGCTCCGCGACGCGGCCCGGATCGGCGACGTGTTCGTCACCGTCACGGGGGATCGCGGGGTGATCGGGCGTGAGCACTTGGAGGTCATGCGGGACGGCGCAGTCATGGCCAACGCCGGCCACTTCGACGTCGAGATCGACAAGGCCGCCCTCGAGGGCCTCGCGTCGGGCAAGCGGCGCATCCGCGAGTTCGTCGACGAGTATCTGCTGGCCGACGGGAGACGACTCCACTTGCTGGCAGAGGGACGGCTGGTGAACCTGGCCGCTGCGGAGGGCCATCCGGCGGCGGTCATGGACATGTCGTTCGCCAACCAGGCCCTCTCCGTGGAGTGGGTGGTGAAGAGCAGGGGTTCGCTCTCGCCCGGTGTCTACCCGGTGCCGGCCGAGATCGACGGCGAGGTCGCGACGCTCAAGCTGCGCGCCATGCGGATCGAGATCGACGAGCTCACGGCGGAACAGCAGGAGTACCTGCGGTCGTGGGAGCAGGGGACGTAGCCGGGGGCGGCGTGAGCGAGCCCGTCTCGGTCCGCGCCAGGTTCGAGCGGTTCCCCGCGACCGTCAAGGGGGCGTTCATCATCCGAGGCGAGGATCCCGACCCACACCAGGTGGTGTTCCGCGAGGCACGGGCGGTTGCGATCGGTGGCGCGCAGGCCCATCCCATCGCCATGGCGGCGACGACCCTCGACGTGGCGCCGCGCCGGGACGTCTTCGTGCCGTTCGAGCTTGCGGTGACCGATATGGATCCCGGGTGGTACGAGCTCGAATGCGAGCTCGACGTCGACGGCAGGCCCCGGACGTTCCCCGGAGGCAGGCGATTCTCTGTGGCCTGGCCGAGGGCGACGGTCCGGCGAGGCCAGGTTCAGGTGGGACGGGCGATCGATCTCGCCGGGGGCGCCACCGTGAAGGTGGAGCAGATCGATTGCGTGGGTGACTCGATCAAGGTCCACGTCCTGGTGACCCCGCCTGAGCCGGTCACGGTGCGGTTGTCCGCGGACGGCGGGCGGCTGCCCGTTCTGGAGTCAGACTTCGACGGATCGAGCGGGCGGGGCAAGGTCGTGGCCTACCCCTTGCTCCGGGCCCACTCGACCCTACGCATCGACGTGAAAGGTCCATCCCGGGCCGGGCAGGGAACCCTCGACGTTCGGCTGCCCTAGGTCGGTCCCGCGTTCGCGGCCCATCTCTCGTCGATCCGGTGGTGTCCGTGCGGCGCGCTAGGTTCATCACGTGCTCGGGCGGCTGCTCGACGTCGTATTCCCCAACCGCTGTTCGGGGTGCGGCAGCGGGCCCTGGCCGTTCTGCACCGGATGTGGCGCCCAACTGATCGCCCTTTCCCCGCCGTGGTGCGAGCGCTGCGGCGTTCCCTGGAGCAGCGCGCGGCCCCGATGCCCGGAGTGTCCACCCCCGGAGATCGACCTGGCCAGGGCCCCGTTCCTGTTCCAGGGGCCGGCCCGTCGTGCCGTGCACCGGTTGAAGTTCGCCGGATGGCGTCCGGTGGCGGCCGCGCTCGGCGGCGCGATGGTAGCGGTGTGGCCACCTGCGGCCGAAACGGACGCGGTCACATGGGTGCCGCTGTCCCGGCGGCGCCTGGCCGAGCGAGGCTTCGATCAGGCCCGGGCCCTCGCGGAGGCCGTGGGTGCCGCGTCGTCCGTCGGCACCGTCCCCCTCCTCGAGCGGACGGTCGACCTGCCGCCGCAGGCCAGGCGGAGCGGCGAGGAGCGCCGGGCGGCGATGGCCGGCGCGTTCCGGCCGGTGGGCCCGTGCCCGGCCCGAGTGATCCTGGTCGACGACGTGCTCACCACGGGGGCGACGGCGGGGGGGGGGGGGGGGGGGGGGGGGGGGGGGGGGGGGGGGGGGGG
>JBIOUU010000207.1:0-5742 GCA_044867345.1 Actinomycetota bacterium | reverse complement strand
GGAGGGGATTGCGTATGGCGACTGGGACCGTGAAGTGGTTCAGCCCGGAGAAGGGCTACGGCTTCATCACTCCCGACGACGGCAGCGCCGATGTGTTCGTGCACTTCAGCGCCATCGCCGGCGAGGGATACAAGAACCTCGACGAAGGACAGAAGGTCGAGTTCGAGGTCACGCAGGGCCAGAAGGGCCCGCAGGCCGCGAGCGTGAAGCCCGTTTCCTAGCAGCGACACCCCGATCGGTGATCCTCGATTCCTCGAGGGTCACCGATCGCTTTTCTGGCCCGTTCAGCAAGCTAACGGTCGTGTTCTCGCCTGTTCCGCTAGCATGTGCTCATGCCTGACACCCCTGGAAAGAGACAACGCCGCGAGGTGAAGGCCAAGAAGCGCCAAGCCAGGGAGGAGCGGCGCGACGACCGCAAGGCCCGCAAGAACGACCCCACGGCCGGGCCAACCGAGTGGCTTGCCGACGAGGAGTACATCAGCAAGACGGCGGGTCTGCCGCCGACGCCCGCCCGCGAGACCCGAGCCCCCAGGCCGGTCGCCGAGAAACCCACCCCCGCTCGCGATCCCGCCGCCGAGACCGGCTAACCCCCCTACCGGCGGCTCCGAGGGCTACCGCCCCAGGACCCCGTCCACCCGCAGGTCCCGGAACTTCGCGTACGCGAAGCCACCCAGGCGGATCACGCTCGAGCCTCCCACCATCGCCCCGCCTCCGTAGACGACCTCGTTGCGGACCCGGTTGCCGGCGATCGACGGCACGGCCAGCAGGAGCTCCATCATCTGGGTCAGACTGAGGTCCGTCTGCATGAACCGGGCCGCGGCCAGGCCCCACCGGAGCGCGGCGAGCGGGTCTTTCCGAAGGTCCGACAGGAACTCCCGCAGGGCCGCGACGATGATCCGCCCCTGGTTCATCGACCGGCCGAAGTCACCGCCCGGCGCATCGTGCCGATTGCGAGCCAGGGCCAGGGCCTGCCGGCCCGACAGGTGCGTCGGGCCTCGGCGGAAATGGGCTCCCGAGAAGGCGTCGTCCATCGCGTAGGGGATGTCGATCGAGATCCCACCGACGGCCTTCACCATGTGCTCGAACCCGGCGAACCCCGTCAGCACGTACGCGTCGATGGGGATGCCGGTCAACTGCTCGACCGTCCGCACCATGAGCTCGGGCCCCCCGAGCGCCAGGGCCCCGTTGATCTTGCCGGTCCCGGCGCCGGGGATCGATACGTAGGAGTCGCGTGGGATCCCCAGGACCGAGACGATCCCTCGCTTCGGGTTCACCCCGACGATGTGGATGGCGTCCCCTCGGGTCCCCGACGTGATCGATTGCCCGGGCCGGGCATCGCTCCCGATCACCAGGACGAAGAGGGGGCCGTTCGAGGGAAGCACCGGCGACAGTGAGGCCTCGCGGACCTTGGAATTGACCTGCTGCAGCGATGGGACCCTGCTCTTCACCCGGAACGACACGATCCGCCACCCGGCGTCGGTGCGGCGAAGGACATAGTCGCCCTGATGGCTGAGGGGAAGCTCGGCGTCCTCGGCCAGGCCCACCCCGGCGAAGTCCATGTGAGCGAAGGCCAAGATCGGATGTCTCGCTCGGTCGAGCATGAACCGGACGTCGAGCCGGGCTCGGGTGGGCCGTACCGCCTCGAGCCTCCCGGCGGCCTTCCCCAGCGTGAGGTCCACGACATGGGCCCGAACCCGTTGCCTCGCTTCGGGGGCGAAGGGAGCAGCGAGCGAGGGGAACCGACCGCCGGACCACTGGGCGGGATCCACGAAGCCGATGTCGTAGAGCTGGGCGATCGTCCGCTCGACGGCGGCGGCCGGGGCGGCCAGCACGGCGGGCTTCGCCACGACGCCTTTGGGCCCCTTCCCCTGCACAGCTCGGAGGTTGACCGCGAGGTCGTACCGGGGCGGGGCAGCCGATCCTGTCCTCGGGTTCGGAGAGCCGGCGCTCACGCTCGGGGACCGGAGGGCCCACAGCACCCCGACGACGAGGGAGAGGACGATGGCGAGGGCCCCGATACCGAGCCAGCCGGCCTTTCGCCGACTCACCTCCCCACGCCCCCCGGGCCCGTCATCGAAGGCCGAGACTACCGGCGTCCTGGTGCGGTTCAAGTACCTGGTTTCGACAGCCCCCGGATCGGGAACAGGTCCCTGACGGAGGTGTCGCACATGCTTGCTGCGTACGGAAGCAATGGCGGTGACTACAGCTGGCTGATCTGGGTGGTCGTGGGCCTCGCGGTCCTCCTGGCCATCGCCGTGTTCGCCTGGTGGCGGGCCCATCGCCGCACCATGTCCAGCCGAATGAACCGCACGAGAGGCAAGGTGAACCGGGCCATCGGCAAGGCCCAGGGCCGCATCGGCTGACGGTCCTCCTTCGCTTCATCGGTCTCGGTTCGACTGGCCGGCGTCGGTCCCTAGAATCTGCCCGGGGGTGGTCACCAGATGGCAGAACGGGGGGACGCGCAGGCGGAGGCGGCACAACTGGCGGCGAAGGCTCGCCAAGCCATCGCGCAGAGGATCGCGAAGCTCGTGCCGAAGGTTGAGGAACAGGCAGAAGCACAGGTCATCCTTCACCTCGCCGAGGCCTATGCGAACCTGGCCGCCGAGCCGCCGAGAGCGAGGGCCGGCTAGGCCGTGCCTCAGCGCGAGCTCGAGGTATGCCAGAGCGGGTGGCGGTACGCGGGCTCCGCGTGCAGCCAGCATTCCGTAGCGGAGTTGTAGGTCGACAGGATCGTCGAGCAGTCCTGGTGGTTGCATGTGCGCCCCCGGGAGGGACGCGACTCGGCCTCGTGACCGTGCTCGGGTGTGCCGATCATGGTGTTGCTCCTCCCGCTCCGTCCCGCCATGCGTTCGCTCCCTTTCGTCGTGGACCACGGTGATTCCGTGGGGCGAAAGTCGGGTGGAGATGGAAAGACGCCACCGGTCCGTCGCTCGACGTGAACCCTCGAGCGTCGCCCGAGGAACCCACCATAGCATGTCGGCATCTCGCTTCGCGACGAGGCCAATCGTTGGGGAGGCGGGCGCTACTGCGGCAGTGCGAGGACCTGGCGAGCGGTCAGCCGCTTCGTGGTCCGAGCGATCCTGAGCCCGGCCATACCGATCGGCCCTGGGACCCAGTGGGTCAGCTCGAGGAGCTCGACAGAGATGCCACCATCGTCATGCTCTGAGATCCGAAAGACCTTTCCGTGCTCAGTTCGATAGACGCTGGTGTCGGCCATGAACCGTCATGATACGCGATTCTCCGAGGCCGTGACCGGTTCGGGCACACCTGAACTCCACCCGGCGGCAGATGTGGGCCTGCCCGAGCCGCCCCAGCGGGAGGTGGATCGGCGCGGGATACTCGAGTGGAAATGGGGGCCGATCCCGCGAGCGTCGACATCCTCGTCGAGGCGGTCGAGGGGTGGCGGACGTGGAACCTGTCCGTGGACAAGGCAGGCGATCCGCTCCTTCATCCCGCTCGGCCCAGCCCCGATGCGTGGTTGCCCCGGCGCCCGTTGGCGGCCCGGTGCACGGCCTCGCCGATCCTGTCGCTGTTCCGCCGGCCGCATGACGCGCCGAACGCTGACTGCACGTGCGGCATTTACGCGGCCCGGTCGCTGGAGTCCATGGACCGGCCCCGGCCCGCGTGGCCCCCGCCCCCGGTGGTGGGGACGGTGTCGCTCTGGGGCAGGATGGTGGAGCACGAGCTGGGGTGGCGGGCGGCGTTCGCCTATCCGTCGAGGCTCCGGCTCGTGTGCGCCATGTGCGCGTGGTTCGAGCCGGGTCCGGGCAGGCCCATGATGGTGCACACCCTGTTCCGGCGGCTGTACACGCTGTGCGAGGTGCACCGCGGAGGGATCCAGATCCCCGACGGCCGTCGGTCCAAGCCGACGGACCTCGACCCGAACGAGCTCCAGGGGCGGCTGCTGGAGGCCTACGCGGTGGATCTGTTACCGCTCGAGCGCGTGGAGTCGCTGTTCCGGTTCCCTCGAACCCCGGACCCGCCGCCGTACGCGCCGACGATCCGCTCGGTTCCGATCCAGGGGAGCTGACGACTCATCCCGGCCGGGCGCGGCCGTCCAGGACCTCCTCGGCGCGGTGACACGCGACGGTGCGGCCGCGAACGACCTCGCGCAGAAGCGGCACCTCGGTCCGGCACCGGTCGATCGCGATCGGGCACCGAGGATGGAATCGACAGCCGGGTGGGGGATCGGCCGGGTTGGGCGGCGTTCCCGGAAGCACGATCCTGGTCCGCCTGGCGCTGAGATCGATCTCGGGAACGGCCGAGCGGAGGGCGACGGTATACGGATGGGCCGGACGAGCGAGGATCTCTGACGTCGTCCCCCGTTCGACGACAAGCCCGAGGTACATCACGGCGGTCTCCTCGCACAGCTCCTCGACGACGGCCAGGTTGTGGGAGATCAACAGGTACGCGAGTCCGTGGGATCCGCGCAGCTTCCGGATCAGCTGGAGGATCCGGGCCTGGACGGTGACGTCGAGCGCGCTGGTCGGCTCGTCGAGGACGAGCACCCGGGGCTCCACCGCGAGCGCACGGGCGATGGCGACCCGTTGGCGCTGGCCGCCGGACAGCTGATGCGGGTAGCGCCGGGCGAGGTCGCTCTCAAGCCCGACTTCCCCGAGCAATCGGGCCACGCGGGCCGGGACGTCGGAACGTCCCACGATGCGATGCGTGCGAAGCGCCTCCCCGACCGCCCGCCCCGCCCGGACCCGCGGGTCGAGCGTCGTGTCGGGATCCTGGAACACGATCTGCACGGCGCGTCGGTAGCGCTTCAACCCTTCACCGCGCAACCGCGAGACGTCGTCGCCGTTCAGGCGGATCTCACCGCCCTGGATCGGAACCAGCCGCAACACGGCCCGGCCGAACGTCGTCTTCCCGGAGCCGCTCTCTCCGACCAGCCCCAACCCGAACGGACCAGGCGGCACCGACAGCGACACGCCGTCGACCGCGCGAACGGGACCGAACCGCACGAGCAGGTCGCGAACCTCGAGCAGCGACGGCCCGGTCACGGGGCCGGCTGGGCTCGGCCGACCTTCGGAACCGCCGCGACCAGCGCCTTCGTGTAGTCCTCGCCCGGCGACCCGAGTAGGCCACCGGCGGGCCCCTCCTCCACGATGCGCCCGGTCCGCATCACCGCGATCCGGTCGCACAGCTCCGAGACGACGGCCAGGTCGTGGCTGATGAACAGCACGCTCATCCCCCGCTCATCGCGGAGCCTTCGGATCAGTTCCAGGATCTCCGCCTGCACCGTCACGTCCAGCGCGCTCGTGGGCTCGTCCGCCAGCAGTACCTCGCTTCGCAGCGCGAGCGCCAGCGCGATGGCCACCCGCTGCGCCTGCCCGCCGGAAAGCTGGTGGGGGTACCGGGCGAGCAGGTTCGGAGGGAGCAGGACCCCGCGAAGGGCCGCCTCGGCTCGGTCGCGCGCCTCGCGCTTGTTCGCCGCGCCATGAAGGAGCAGCGCGCGCACGAACAGGTCCCCGACCCGGAACACGGGGTTGAACGACGCCACGGGGCTCTGGAAGATCATCGCGATCCGCCGCCCTCTTATGTCCCGGAGCTCTCGCTCCGGCAGCCCCAGGAGCTCGCGCCCCTCGAACAGGATCGTGCCGAGAACCGTCGCCCCCACGGTGGGAGCAAGGCCCAGGATCGCGAGGGCCGTCATCGATTTCCCCGATCCGCTCTCCCCGGCCAGGCCCAGGATCTCTCCTTCGCCGAGCTCGAGCCGGTCCATGTGGACGACCTCGC
>JBIOUU010000206.1:0-5342 GCA_044867345.1 Actinomycetota bacterium | reverse complement strand
GCCACCGACCTGGAGATGTTCCGAAAGCTCCTGGACGAGGTCCAGGCCGGCGACAACGTCGGCGTGCTCCTCCGGGGGATCGACAAGGAGGACGTGGAGCGGGGCCAGGTGTTGGCCAAGCCGGGATCGATCACCCCGCACACCGACTTCTCCTCCCAGGTCTACGTGCTCTCCAAGGAGGAGGGGGGACGGCACACCCCGTTCTTCAACGGCTACAAGCCCCAGTTCTACTTCCGGACAACGGATGTGACCGGGACGCTGCACACCCCCGAGGGCGTGGAGATGGTCATGCCCGGGGACAACGTGGAGGTCACGGTGACCCTTGAGAAGCCCATCGCCATGGAGGAGGCCCTCCGCTTCGCCATCCGCGAGGGCGGACGCACCGTGGGCGCCGGCCGAGTGACGAAGATCGTGAAGTAGGGAGCCAACGCATGCCCAAGACCGACAACAGGCCGAAGATCACCCTCGCCTGCACGGAGTGCAAGCGGCGGAACTACGTCACAGTTAAGAACCGGCAGAACGACCGGGACCGGATCGAGCTGATGAAGTACTGCCGGTGGGACCGCAAGCACACGCTGCACCGCGAGACCCGCTGAGCCCCGCCCGACCTCACGCCTCCGGCTCTTCGCCCTCCGACAGGTCCAGCGTCGTCACCTTGCCGAACCGGATGGCCAGCACGAGGGCTTCCAGCTTGGAGTGCACGCCGAGCTTCGTGAGGATGTTCTGCGTGTGGGTCCGAAGCGTGTAGACGCTCATCCCCAGCCGCTCGGCGATCAGATCGGCCTGGTTGCCCGCGGCCATGAGCTCGAGGATCTCGACCTCTCGCGGTGTCAGGCGGCCGAGGCGCTTCTCGACGGAAGCGTCGCGCTCCCGGCGGTGTCGGAGGCGCCGGAGCGCGCCCTCGATCTCCTTCTCGTCGTGGAGCGGCTCACCGCGGTGGGCCAGGCGGACCGAGTCCGCCACGTTCGTTACGGCCTCCGTCTTGCGCAACAAGCCCACGGCGCCGGCCTGGACCGCCCTGGCGAGCAGCAGCTCGTCCTCGTATCCGGAAAGGATCAGCACCTGCGCTTCGGGATCGGCGTCCTTGATCCTGCGGGTGGCCTCGATCCCGCTCATGCCCGGCATCGCCGCGTCCATCAGCACGACGTCGGGCTTGAACTCCGTCGCGGCTTCCACGGCCGCGGGCCCGTCGGTCACCACGTCGACCACGCGCAGGTCCTTCTCCTTGGCCAGCGCGAGCTGGAGGGCCTCGCCGAAGGTGCGTTGGTCATCGACGATCAGGACCTTGATGGTCTTCCCGTCAGCGGGCATGGGATGCCCCATCGTAGGCCGAGGGAAGTGACATTTCACGGAAGCGCCGGATGTTGCCGTTCTCGCGATGCCCTGGGTACGGTGGCCGCGTGGGACGACTTGAGGGGAAGGTTGCCGTCGTCACCGGCGCGGGCCGGGGGATCGGTCGCGCGACCGCGGTTCGGTTCGCCGAGGAGGGCGCGGCGGTCGTGGTCAACGACATCGACGCCGAGCCGGCGAAGGAGGCTGCGGCCGCCGTCGAGGCTCTCGGCGGACGCGCCCTCGTCTCCACGGACGACACGACCGATCTGGGGGCCGCGAGGACCTTGGTGGCTCGCACCGTCGAGGAGTTCGGGAGCCTGGACATCCTGGTCAACAACGCCGGGACCACGCGGGACCGCACCTTCCACAACCTCGACGATGAGCTGTGGGACCTCGTCTTGGACACGAATGTTCGCACGGCATTTCACGCAACTCTGGCAGCAGTAGGCCACATGCGGGAATCGGCCAAGCGGGAGACAGCCGAGCGGGGGACACCGGGACATCACCGCAAGATCACGTTCACGACGTCCTCTGCCGCCTTGGTGGGGAACCCCGGGCAGGCCAACTACACGGCGGCCAAGGGTGCGCTGGTCGGCCTCACCAGGAGCCTTGCCCGAGAGCTCGGGCCGTTCCACATCAACGTGAACGCCGTGGCTCCCGGGTTCATCGAGACCCGGCTGACCGCTCCCAAGGCGGATGGCGACGAGCTCGGCATGCCCGAGCAGTTCCGCCAGATGGCCCTGATGGTCGTCGCGCTCGGCCGGTTCGGGCGGCCGGAGGACGTCGCCCAGGCGCACCTGTTCCTTGCTTCGTCGGAGTCCGACTACGTCACGGGCGCGATCCTGCCGGTCACGGGCGGGCAGTTGGGGACCTGAGCCCGGTGCCGATGAACGCGGCCCTGGAGGGAAAGGTCTATCCCGACGCCACCTTCACCGTGGAGGAGGAGCGGGTGGCCCTGTTCCGCGAGGCGGTGGGCGAGGCCGGCCGGATCGTGCCTCCGACGTTCGCCACCGCCGCCGAGTTCGCCGTGTTCCCATTCATCGTGGGGGACGCCGAGCTCGGCCTGGACTTCACCCACGTGGTCCACGCGGAACAGGAGTACGAGTGGCGCCGCCCGATCCGGTTGGGCGAGGTGCTCACGGTGCGCTCGCGGATCGCCTCGATCCGGCAGAAAGCGGGGAACGGGTTCCTGACGATCGAGACCGAGCTGCGCGATCGTGGCGGGGAGCTCGTCGTCCTCGCTCGGGCCACGATGATCGAACGGGCGGCGTGATGTCGCAGATGACCGTCCGGTTCGAGGACCTCGTAGTAGGCGACGACATCCTGTCCGCCTCGCGCGTCGTGACCCGCGACGACGTGAAGCGCTACGCGGACGCTTCCGGGGACCAGAACCCGTTGCACCAGGACGAGGACTTCGCCCGGGCCGTCGGATTCCCCGGGATCATCGCGCACGGCATGTTCACGATGGGCCATCTGGCGACGTCCCTCACCGATTGGCTCGGGGACCCGTCGCGACTGAAGCGGCTTGCGGTCCAGTTCCGGGCTCCGGTGTTCCTGGGCGAGACGATCGTGGCGGAGGGGCGGGTGAAGGCGCTCGACCCGGAGGCCCGCACTGCGGTGGTGGACGTCTGGGTTCGCCTCGAGCGGAACGGGACCACCGAGTACCCCATCAGGAAGAGCGAGGCCGTGGTGGGCTTCGCGGACCCGTAACCAGCAGGGCCGGGAGCCTGTCCAAGTGCCCGACGCCTTGGTCACTCGTGAGCTGCTCGCCCGGTGCCGCCGCGGTGACCGGCGCGCCCTGGAGGAGTTGGTGCACCTCACGCACCGTCGGGCCTTCGCTCTGGCCTACCGGCTGGTGGGGGACCGGTACGAGGCCGAGGACGTCGTGCAGGAGGCGTACCTTCGGATATTCCGAGGGCTCAAGGGGTTCCGCGAAGAGGCGCGGTTCGAGACATGGATGCACCGGATCGTGGTGAACACCGCGGTGAACGACCTGCGCAAGCGAGGCCGGTTCGGGGACCTCATGAAGGACGAGGTCCCGGACCTGCCCGTCCCGGACAGGGCGGAGCAGCAGGCCGTTCAGCGAGACGCGCTGGAACGCGGCCTGGCCGCCCTCCCGGCCGGCCAGCGGACCGCGCTCGTCCTGAAGGACATCTACGGCCTGTCGTGCCGGGAGATCGGCCACGAGCTCGGGATCGAGGAGGGCGCGGTGAAGGTCCGCCTGCATCGGGCTCGGAAGCGGTTGCGGGAGCGGCTCTCGGAGGAGGGGTTCGATCGTGAGGCATGAGGAGGTGCGCGAGCTCCTGGCCGCGTACGTCGACGGCGACCTGCAGGCCGCGGAGGAGGTGCAGGTCCACCTGGCCTCCTGCGCCGACTGCCGGTCACAGCTGGCTGCCTACCGGGAGATGCTGGCCGAGCTCGCGGACCTCCGTGACCGCGGCGAGGAGCCACATCCGGCCGTCCTGGCACGTTCGCTGGCGGCCATCCCGGCGCCTTCACTCTCGGACCGGCTGGTGGAGTCGGCGCAGGCGCACCCCATCGCGTACGCGGTCGCCGTCATCGGGGCGTTGACCGGGGCGGTCGCGATCGCGCTCCTTCGACGCCGGCGCCGGCGAGCCCTGCTGTCGATCGCGCCCTGAACGGCTAGTTAGTCGAGCTCCACGCGCTCGGGCTCCTGACGGCCAATGCTTGCCAGCGCGTGCATCGCGTCGCCCATCCGGTCCATCACGACCTGGAGCTCCTTCTCGTGGCGCTGTCCGATCCGAGCCGTGGCCTGTTCGAACTTCCGCTCCAGCCCCTCCCCGAGCTTGGCCACGGACTCAGCCGAGGCTTGCACGTCGCGGTGGAGCTGCTCGCTGATCGCCTGCACCCGGTCCTCGACGATGTGCTGGATCTCGTTGGGGAGGTTCGCCTGGAGCTCCTTCACCGCTCGGAGGGCCTGCTTCGCCGCCGGCTGCTCCGAGGCGGCCTGCATCTTGGCGGCCAGGGCCAGGTTGTCTGAGCGGACCATCCTGCCGAGCGCCGTGATCCGGTCGTCGACTGCCCTGGCGAGCTGTCCGTCATCGTCCCGCCCGGCGTGTTGCACGTTCTGGGCCGCGGCCGTCAGCCGGTCGAGCGCCGTCTCGAAGCGCCCGGCGATAGCGGCGTCGATGGCCTCCTCGTTGGCCTGGCCCAGGCGGGCCACCGCCTCGTCGAGCTGGACCTGCACGGCTCGCGCGGTCTCCTCGCGCAGGCGCCGGGTCATCTCCTCGACCGTCCATCGGGTGGCCGAGGTGAGCGCCTCCGAAACCCTGCCCGTCTGCTCGTCGAGGATCTTGGCCACACGGTCCTCGGTGGCCGCCGCCGTGCGGGTCACCTCTCCGTGCAGCGCCTCGGAATCGGACCGGACGAGCCGGCCGAGGCCCATCATCCGGGCATCGAGGCTCCCGTTGATCTCCTCGATGGCTCGCGTGGCGGCCGCCACCGACGAGCCGATGTCCCGGGCCTCGATCCCCAATCGTTCCGCCAACATGTCGATGTGTTCGCCGAGGAGGCCCTGGACCACGGTGCCCACGCCCGAGGCGACGTCCTGTTCGCGGGAGGTCATGGCCTCGACCTGCTGGTCGATGTGCCCGGCCAGCAGCCCGAGCGCGTTGACCCCTTCCTTGACGTACATCTCCATCGACCGGGCCACGTGGCTCGTCTCGCGCGTGATCAGCTCCCCGTGCCCCTTCACCTGCTCCTGGACGGTCTCCACGATGATCCGGTCCCGGTCGGCAAGGGCCTTGAACGCCGAGGCCACTTGCGTGGTCACCCGTTCCAGCTGACCCCGCAGCTCCTCGTACCCGGCGACCGCAGGGGTCCCCACGGCCCGTTCCAGGGCTTGGACGCTGTCGCCCAAGGCCGCCCGGGCCGCCCGGGTGTCCTCGGCAAGCGAGGTCACCGAGTCCTCCAGCCGAGCGGTCCGCACCGCCAGGTCCTGGAACCGCTCGTCCGAGTGGGCCACCCGGCTCCGGATCGCCTGGTCGCGG
>JBIOUU010000205.1:0-9038 GCA_044867345.1 Actinomycetota bacterium | reverse complement strand
CGGATGACCGTGGTCCAGGTTCACCCGGACTCCGCATCGATGGAGTTCCACATGAGGGTGGCCGGTCCGGCCTTCGCCAAGTTCGAGGGCCTCATCAGGCTGTCGACGATGGACGTCTACGGGACGCCGAGCGACAAATTGCTGGAGCAGATGCAGCAGAAGGTTCGGATGCTTGGGAACGCGAAGGTGACCGTGCACGAACTGCACGCAGGGTTCGATCGGTTCGAGGTCCACTGAGGCGGGGCTTCCGAGCGCTACGGGATCGAGGTGGTCGGCCCACCCCAGCCTCCATCCATCGCCGAGGGTAGCCGGGCAAAGCTGCCCCCATCGAATGCCCAAAGCCTTTGGTCCTAGGTCCACCGACAGTGGCGCGCGTCCTCTGCGCCGCGTCACACTCATCCCCCAGAAGGGCTACGTGAGGGGGATGAGGGGTCGTGAGAGGAACAAGGATCTCCAAAGCAGTGCTCGGCACGGCCGTCCTGGCGGCGCTGTTCGCCGGGCCGGTTGCCGAGGCCAGCAATCCCACGGTCGTCTCGGGCACCACCCGGGGCGACCGGATCGCCGGCATGAACGGGTCGCAGATCGTCTATGGGCGTGGTGGCGCGGACCGGATCAACGGCGGCAGGGGGCCTGACATCATCTACGGCGGGCTCGGCGATGACGTTCTGACCACCGGGAAGGGCGGCGCGACCGAGGCGGCCTTCGGCGGGCCGGGCAGCGACGTGCTGAAGGACTTCGCCAGCGGCCAGTCGCCCGGCCTCCTGGTCGGTGGACCGGGACGCGATCGCTGCATCGGAGACAAGCACGACACGTTTCGGGGCTGCGAGGTCATCAAGCTCCGGCCGCACTGGGGGTAGGCGGCGAAGCCGGCGAGCTCTTCGCGGCCCCCAGCGCTGGATTACGCGATCGGGGCGGCGTCTGTGGCGATCCGGTCGGCGGTTCGGGACAGGATCGGGCCACACACAGCGAGGATGAGCACGTACGCGGCCGCGAGCGGCCCCAGCTCGGGCTCGGTGCCACTCGCGACGGCGATGCCCGCGATGACGATCGAGAACTCGCCCCTGGCGATCAGCGCGACACCGGCTCGGACCTGGCCGCGGTGGCCGATGCCCGAACGCTGAGCGGCATACCACCCGGTGGCATATTTCGTCACCGCTCCCACGGCGGCAAGCGCGACGGCCGGCACCAGGGCCCGAGGGAGCGTGCCGGGATCGACCTCGAAGCCGAAGAAAAGGAAGAACGTACCGGCGAACACCGAGCGGAGCGGCACCAGCAGGGAGCGCGCTCGATCTGCCGCCGGGCCGGAGAACGCGATCCCTGCCAGGAATGCCCCCACCGCGGCCGAGACGTTCAGGGCCTCAGTCGCGCCGGACGTGAGCAGGAGCACGCCGAGGATCCCGAACAACAGCGCTTCGTCCGATCGGCTGAACACGGCGCGGCTGATGGCCGGCCCATACCGAGCAGCGACGATCAGGACGGTTGCAACTGCGAGCGCTGCGAGGGTGATCGAGAGCGCGACGCGACCGGAACCACCGCCCACGAGGAACACCGTTGCCAGGGGGAGGAACCCCGCCATCACGAGATCCTCCGTCACCAGGATCCCAAGGACGATCGGAGTCTCCCGGTTCCCCATCCACCCCAGATCGTCGAGCGTCCGCGCGATCACGCCGGACGAGGAGATGTAGCTGACGCCGCCGAGAAAGGCTGCGGGGACGAGGTCCCAACCGAGGAGCAGCCCGGCCGCCAGACCTGGTGTGAAGTTGATGAGCAGGTCGACCATGCCGACGACCGCGGTCGAGCCCAACGAGTTTACGAGCTCCTGAGCCGAGTACTCGAGCCCGAGTGAGAACAGGAGAAGGATCAGCCCGATCTCCGCGCCTGCCTCGATGAACTCGTCCGCGGTGACGAGCGGGATCAGCCCGCCCTGTCCGAACGCAAGGCCGGCGAGCAGGTACAGGGGGATGGGCGAGAACCCGAATCGCTGAGCGACGCGTGCCAGGATCGCGAGGAGGAGGACGATACCGCCGAGCTCGACCAGGAACAGCCAGTCGGACACCGCTTAGTCCGAGCGGAGCAGGACGGCAAGCTCTTCGACGCCGCGGGGGGTGCCCACGACCAGCAGCGTGTCGCCCCCTCGAAGCACGAAATCGGGACCCGGGGCAGGGAGCGCCGATCCATCCCGCAAGACGGCCACGATCGACACTCCGGTCCGCGTTCTGGCGCCGGTGTCCCCGATCGTTCGGTCATCGAAGGGGGAACCGGCTCCGAGCGGCAGTCGGTCCACCACGAGTCCCTCGACATCCTGTCCGAGCTCCGCGAGGTCCTTCGAGACCTGGGACACGCCGAGGAGCTCGGCCAGCGTGCGACTGTCGTCCGGCCCGAGGCGAAGCAGGGCGTGCGACGTGTCTGGGTCAGCTCGCTCGAAGAGGACCAATTCGCGCAGGCCGGAGCGATGGTGCACGACACCGACACGAGTTCCGTCCTCGATCGTGAACTCGTAACGAACGCCGATGCCTGGGAGCGGGATCTCCTTGACGAACCGCACCGCTTCGCCGTCCACGATCTAGACGGGCAAGCGATCGAGAAGGCCGTCCAGGTACTGAACGGCCAACATCGCCGCCTGCTGGTCGGGCGCACTGTCGATCCATGCGAGGACCTGCTGACGCGCCTTCACGGCGGCAACGCGTCGGCCCCCAGAACAGTCCAGGAGCTCCCGGACCGCCTCCTGGGGTTCAGTGTTCGATCGGGCGAGCGAGAGCGCCCGTTCTCTAACGATATCCGCAGTGGTCATGCTCTTCCTTCCATGCTTGAGATGCCGTTGCGAGCTCACGGCTTCGAAGGGTCCGTCAAGGTGTGAACGGAAGACGCCGACGCGATCGAGCGCGATCTCACGGAGTCAACGTCGTGCTGCGGTACGACCGGAGGCGTCCGCCTACGGTGTGATCGATAGCGGGGGACCTCGTGGGGCGAGGCGGAAGGCGAGACGTTCGTTCGGGATCGGCGGGCGGAGTTGGTGCAGCTTCCACTCGAGAGCGAGCAAAGATGCCTCACGGGCCTCCGCCGCCGTTGTGGCGGACGCGACGCGTTGTCCCTCCCCGCGCTTCGGGTGAACGGACACCACCGGGCGGTCGGACGTGATGACCACGAGATCCGTCTTCGACTCGATGGTCTGTGGACTCGCCGGAGCTGATGGAGCCTGCACCAGCAGCAGCTCGCCGGCTCGGGGGGATGTGATCCAGGCAAGAAGGACGAGCGCGGCTGCAACCACGGTCCGGCGATGAGGCATCGCGGCCTCGCTCACACCATCAGCTTAGGCGCTCGCTCGAAATCGCCGCAAGGAGCTCGTTGAGGCAGACTATCGCTGTATGCCGGAGAACGAGGACCTCGAGCGGCAGATCGACGAGCTGTTCGTTGCCCCGCCCGAGGGGTTCACCGAGGCGCGGAACGCCCTGGCCAAGCGCCTGAGGGATCAGGGAGACGCTGAGGCCGCCCGCCGCGTGGGCGCGTTGCGCAAGCCCGTCCGATCTGCGTGGGCCGTCAACCGGCTCGTCCACGAGGACCGCTCGGGCATGGAGGGGTTGCTCCACGTAGGCGAACAGCTTCGCCTGGCTCAGCGGCGCGCGTTGTCCGGCGGTGACGCCGACGAGCTCCGCCGGAGATCGGAGGAGCGGCGCAAGCTGGTCACCGAGCTGACCCGACGAGCCGCCCGAACTCCCGGCGGCGACCCGGGACCCGCCGTGGTCGAGGAGATCGCGGCGACGCTCGAGGCGGCCTCCGCGGACGAGGACGCCGCGCGCCAGGTGCTGGAGGGCCGCCTGTCCAAGCCGTTCGCCCGCCCGGCCGGCTTCGGCGACGTTGCCGGCCTGAAGGTCGTTCCCGGAACGGGCGGGCGGGAGGTGCCCGGACCACCGGCCGAGGACGCCGCCGAGCGGGCCTCGCGCGAACGCGAGATTCGGGCGGCGGAACGCCGGGAACGCCAGACGCGCGAGCGCGCCGAACGCATGCGCGCCGAGGTCACGGCGATGGAGGAACGCCTGGCCGAGCGGAGGGAGAAGCTCCGTGAGGCCGAGGCCGAGGCACGCGGCGCCGCCGTGGACCTGAGGCGCCTTCGCCGATAGCCGTTCTCGGGGATCCATTGCAGCGCTCAGGTACCATCGAGCGCACGATGCGCAGATACGACCCAGGAACCATCGAGCCCAAATGGGTGGCGGCCTGGGAGGCAGAGGGCCTGTACCGGGCCGACGACCAGGGTGGCTCCCGGCCCAAGTTCTACGCGCTCGACATGTTCCCGTACCCGTCCGGGGACCTGCACATGGGCCACGCCGAGGCCTTCTCCGGCGGCGATGCGGTCGCCCGGTTCGCCTGGATGCGCGGCCACAACGTCCTGCACCCGATCGGGTGGGATGCGTTCGGCCTTCCCGCGGAGAACGCCGCCATCAAGCGCGGCATCCATCCGAAGGAATGGACGTACGCCAACATCGAGCAACAGCGAACGTCGTTCCGGCGGATGGGGATGTCGTTCGACTGGAGCCGCCAGTTCAACACGTGCGACCCCGAGTACTACCGGTGGACGCAGTGGCTGTTCGTGAAGCTCTTCCAGCGAGGGCTGGCGTACCGGAAGCTCGCCCCCGCCAACTGGTGCCCCAAGGACCAAACCGTTCTGGCCAACGAGCAGGTGATCAACGGGCACTGCGAGCGGTGCGGCACGGCGGTCATCCGCAAGGACCTGACCCAGTGGTTCTTCAAGATCACCGACTACGCCCAGCGCCTCCTGGACGACGTGGACGAGCTGGTGGACTGGCCGGATCGCGTGATCACCATGCAGCGGAACTGGATCGGGCGCTCGGAGGGCGCCGCGGTGGAGTTCGAGATCGCCGAGACGGGCGACAAGGTCGAGGTGTTCACCACCCGGCCGGACACGCTGTGGGGAGTCACGTTCTTCGTGTTCGCCGTGGAGCATCCGTTGGTGACGAAGCTGGCCGGCGCCGGTGGAATGGCTGCCGAGGTCAAGGCCATGGCCGACGCGCTCCAGGCCACGCCGCTCACCAACCGGGAGCAGGCGGAGAGCCGGGAGGGCGTGCCCCTCGGCGTGCACGCCGTCAACCCGGTGAACGGGGAGAAGGTTCCGTGCTTTGTCGCACCGTACGTCCTGATGGAGTACGGCACGGGGGCAGTGATGGGCGTCCCCGCTCACGACCAGCGCGACTTCGAGTTCGCCAAGGCGCACGGACTGGCCATCCGCGTCGTCGTGCAGCCGGAGGGCGAGTCTCGCGACGCAGAGACCATGAGCGGGGCCCACGACCACGAGGGGGTCATGGTGAATTCCGGACCCTTCGACGGGGTCCGCTCCCCGGAGAGCATCTCGGCGGTGACGAGGTGGTTGGAGGAAGAGGGCAAGGGACGGGCTGCGGTCACGTACCGCTTGCGCGACTGGCTGATCTCGCGACAGCGGTACTGGGGCGCGCCGATCCCCATCATCCACTGCGAGGAGCATGGCGAGGTCGCCGTGCCGGAGGGCGATCTGCCTGTGCTCCTGCCGGACGACGTTGACTTCCGCCTTGGAGGCGACTCGCCGCTCGCCCGGCACCCGGGCTTCGTCAACGTGGCCTGTCCGACGTGCGGCAGGTCGGCGCGGCGCGACACCGACACGATGGATACGTTCGTGGACTCGTCCTGGTACTTCTTCCGGTACTGCTCGCCGGATGAGGCCTCGGCACCGTTCGATCCGGCCGATGTGGCGAGATGGATGCCGGTCGACCAGTACACGGGCGGGGTGGAGCACGCCATCCTGCACCTGCTGTACTCGCGGTTCTTCACCAAGGTCCTCCACGACATGGGCATGGTCGGCTTCACCGAGCCCTTCCCTCGCATGATGAATCAGGGGCAGGTGATCTTCGGGGGAGCGTCGATGAGCAAGTCGAAAGGGAACCTGGTCGGGCCCATGCCGTTCGTGGAGCGGTGGGGGTCCGACGCCGTGCGCTTGACCTTGCTGTTCGCCGGGCCGTTCGAGGACGACATCGACTGGCAGCTCATCGCGCCACCGCTCGAACGGCGTCCCCCGATGAACGCATGGCTCGGTCGGGTCCACGCCGCGGTGTGGGAGGCAGCGGAACGGGACGTTCCTCAGGCGGAGGAGCTGACCCGGCTCACGCACCGGACGATCGAGGGTGTGACCGAGGACCTCGAGCGGTTCCGGTTCAACGTTGCCATCTCCAAGCTCCAGGTCCTGACGAACGCGATCCGCTCAGCCCTTGACGCGGGCGAGGGCGCTCGCGATGCCGCCTCGGCCTTGGCCAAGATGCTGGGGCCGCTCGCCCCGTTCCTGGCCGAGGAGCTGTGGCGGGGAGCCCTCGGGAACCAGACGAGCGTTCACCTCTCCTCGTGGCCCTCGTTCGACCCCGAGCTCGCCCGCCAGCAGCGGGTGACCCTGGTGGTCCAGGTGGACGGGAAGGTCCGGGACCGCCTTGTGGTGGACGCCTCGGCCGACGAGGCGACCTGTCGCGAGCTCGCCCTGGCCTCGGCGAACGCCCGGCGGTTCCTCGATGGGCGACCGGTCCGCCAGGTGATCGTCCGGCCTCCTCGTCTGGTCAACATCGTCACCTCGGGCTGACACACCGCCGCGGCGGGGTGGGGGTGGCATTTCGGCTCAACCCTCCGGGGCCGGGGTCCGATACCCCTTTCGGGTACCCGGTTTCGGGTATCTGCCCTTTCTCGATGGGTGGGGAAATGAGCCGGTCCGGTACCTCCGGGGCCGGCGCTCCACGGGAGTCGCCGTCCCCCGAGGAGTGCCGGACGGAGCGATCCATCGCGCTCGTGCGCATGGCGGTCGTGGCCGTGGTGGCCGTCGTGTACCTCAGCTCTCGCGGGATCCGTCCGGCTGTCCGTCCGCTGGCCCTGTCGGTCCTCGTCCTCGCGGCCGTGTATGCATTCTGGTCGCTCCTCGCCCGCCCCTACGAGACCATGTCGGCGAACCGGTTCCGGGCCGCCACCCTGCTCGTCGACGCCACGCTGATCACCCTGTGGTGCGTGGCCACGGGCGGGACCGACAGCGAGTACTGGACCCTGTACCTGATCGCGCTCATCGCGGTGGCCATGCGCTACAGCCTGCTGGAGACGCTCTTCTCCGCCCTGGGGCTGGCCGTGCTGTACGTGATCGTCCTCAGCATCAACGGCGGGGTCTCCCGGGCCGTCCTCATGTCCCGGCTGCCGCTGCTCGCCATCGCCGGGTTCGTCCTCGGCGTAATGGCCCAGCAGCGCAGGACGCACCAGGTGCAGCGGCAGCGCCTGGCCGATATCGCCGAGGACCGCTCCCGCGCGCTCGCGGAGGAGCAGGCGCTCGTGGCCAGGCTGCGCGAGGTGGACCTGGCCAAGTCGGAGTTCGTGGCAGTCGCCTCCCACGAGTTCCGCACGCCGCTCGCCTCGATCCTCGGGGTGCTCAGCACGCTTCGGACCCACGGGGACGGCCTGGATCCCTCACTTCGGGAGGAGCTGCTGGCCGGTGCGGAGGCCCAGGCCCAGCGGCTGGCCCGCCTGGTCAATGACCTCCTCACCGTGGCCCGGATCGAGGACGGCGCGCTGCGGCTCGACATGCAGCCGGTCGAGGCCGACTGGCTCGTGTCCCAGGCCGTCCAGGTCTCGCGCACCGGCGACCGGGTCCGGGCCGACCTCGGCGGCGTCCAGACCATCCGGTGCGACGCCGATCAGATGGTCCGGGTGCTGACGAACCTCATCGACAACGCCCGGAAGTACTCGCCGCCGGACGGCCCCATCTTCATCACGGTCGCGGAGGGTCCCTCCGTGATTTCCGTAAGCGTTCGCGACGAGGGCCCGGGCATCCCAAAGGAACGCCGGGCGGAGGTGTTCGACCGGTTCCGACGGCTGGGGGAGAAGCCCCAGAAGCCGGGCGCCGGGCTCGGGCTGTACATCACCCGCAGTTTGGTCGAGGCCCACGGCGGGACCATCCGGGTGGACGAGGCGCCCGGCGGGGGAGCCGACTTCACCTTCACGATCCCTCAGGCGGACGGCGAGCAGCCGGTCTCCGCCGAGCGCCCAGCCGCCACTACCAACGTGTGACCTGGCTCACAGCGGCCGAGCGCGCATCCTGCTAGCTTCGGCCGCCCTCCCTCGCGACGGATCGGGCGAACTCGCCCGGAGATGGGGGTGTCGAGCCAATGCTTCGCGACCGACTGTCCGGGTTGTCCCGCGCCGAGCTCGGAGGATTGGTCGCGCTCGTTGCCATCACCGTCGGCGGCGCCGGCCTGTGGTACGTGCGCTCGCTCCCGCGTCCCGTCGAGGTTCGGGCGGCGACGGCGTCGCCGGCCGCCGCCTCCTCGGCAACCAGCTCCCCGGACGTCGTTCCGGTCCTGGTCGACGTGGCGGGCTGGGTTCGCCGTCCGGGGGTTTACGAATTCCACGAGGGCGATCGGGTCATCGACGCCATCGAGGCGGCGGGCGGAGCCAGGGCCGGTGCGGCGCTCGATGCGCTGAACCTGGCCGCGCCGCTCGCGGACGGCACCCAGATCCTCGTGCCGAGGAGACAGGCCGCGGGGTCGGTGGGCTCGGCGCCCTCCGTGGGAGGGGGCGCCGCGCCACCGAAGGTGAACGTCAATGCGGCCTCGGCCGGTGAGCTCGAGGCCCTCCCGGGGGTTGGGGAGGTCATCGCCCAGCGGATCGTTGACTACCGAACCGCGAACGGGCCGTTCGGATCGGTGGACGACCTGCTCGACGTGAGCGGGATCGGCGAGGTCACGCTGGAGAACATCCGCGACCTCGTGACCGTGTGAGCGCCTGGGTCCTGCCGGTCGCCGGCGCCGCGTTCTGGGCCGGCCTCCTGGCCCGCCCGCTCCTCGGGGATCGGATGCCCGTGTGGTCATGGCTGCTGGCCGGAGCGATCGCGCTCGCTTCGTCCTTGGTGCTGGCCCCGACCGACCGGGAGGCTCCCGATCCGTTGGGTCAGGCCGGCCTGGTCAGGCCCGATCGGGAGCCCAGGGCCGTGGCGGCGGTGACGGTGGGGCGGCGGGGGGGGGGGGGGGGGGGGG
>JBIOUU010000204.1:0-2366 GCA_044867345.1 Actinomycetota bacterium | reverse complement strand
TGTCGAACCTCGACGAGCGCTTGCGCACGCAGATGCGAGGAGAGCTGGCCGGGATCCAGCGGGAGATCGGTACCACCATGCTCTACGTCACGCACGACCAGTCGGAGGCGATGACCCTGGGCGACCGGGTCGGCGTGCTGCGGGAGGGCGTCTTGCAGCAAGAGGCAACTCCCAGGGAGCTGTACGAGCGCCCCCGCAACCTGTTCGTCGCAGGGTTCTTGGGATCGCCTCCGATGAACCTCGCCGAAGCCACGCTGGACCGTGAAGAGGATGGGCCCCTGGCGCTCATCTTCGGCGGTCACAGGATCCGCGTGGATGCCGAGACGGTCCGCCGCCGCCCCCGGTTGTTCGACTACGTTCGCCGGCAGGTGGTGATCGGAATCAGGCCGGAGCACCTCCGAGAGGCGGGCAACATGTCCACCAGGCCGGATGCCCGCTTGCGCGTGCCGGTGACCCGAAGCGAGACAGTCGGCCCCGACACCTATGTGCAGTTCTTCCTCGACGCACCCCTGCTCCTCACCGAGGACCCCAGAGAGGCGTCCCTGGCCGAGCCGCTCGACCAGTCATGGCCGGCGGAACGGGTCAATGTGTGGACGGCCCAGACGGAATGGCGATCATCGGCGCCTGGAGAGACGGTCGAGCTGGGGATGGAGCCGGGGAGGCTACACGTCTACGACCCGCGAACGGGAGAGGCCATCGAGGATTGAGCCGGCCCGGCTCCCACCGCCACAACGGTGTTGGCCAAGATGCCGAGCCCGTCGATGCCGATTCGGACCACATCCCCGGCCTCGAGCGAGAACGTGGCCTCCGGCACGAGCGCCGTCCCCGTGAGGAGGATGGCTCCGTCCGGGAAGGTCAGCGCCCGCCCGAGGTAGGAAGCGAGCTCCTCGAAGGTCCGCCTCATCAGCTCCGTCGACGTGGTTCCCCGATAGGCAACGGCTCCGTCCCGGAGGATCTCCAGCGTGATGGCGAAGGGACGATCGACCTCGCTCGCGGCGACCAGGCAGGGTCCCAGAGCGCACGAACCGTCGTACACCTTGGCCTGCGGTAGGTACAGAGGGTTCTCCCCCTCGATGCTTCGCGAGGAGACGTCGTTGCCGATGGTGAAGCCGACCACGGTCATCGCCGAGTCGAGGACCAGCGCCAGCTCCGGCTCCGGAGTGTTCCAGGCCGAGTCCGTCCGGATGCCGATCGGCTCCCCCGGCCCCCGCACGCGCCAACCCGGCGATTTGAAGAACAGTTCCGGTCGTTCCGCCTCGTACACGAGGTCGTACGGAGTGGCATCCTTCGATTCCTCGGCCCGGGCCTCGCGGGACCGCCGGTACGTCACCCCGGCCGCCCACACCTCCTGCGACTCCACCGGAGCGACGATGCGGATCTCCGGCGGCGCCGCCTCGGCCAGCGGAAGCCCGTTGAGTTCGGCCAGCCCCGGGCCTTCCCCCGAAAGCACGGAATCAAGCGTCAACCCGGCAGGAAGGAGGTCGGTCGGGCCGCGGTCCGGGTCTCCCCGAGCCAGGCGATAGCCCTTCGATGGAATCTGAACCCGAAACAGTCCGGTCGGCACCGCGGCAAACGGTACCACAAGCAGAGGAGGGATTCCCTCCGCTTGACAGGCCGCCCCTCCCCCGGCGAACGTCAGTCGCCACATCTTCCCGGGCGAACCCATCGATGGACCGACAGGTGCAGGCTTCAGATATCGAAGGGGGCACGCGCTACAGCGGGCTCCTGTCCCCGGACCGGACCTCGGTGTTCTTCGATGGGATCCTGACCATTCCCCAACTCGACCATCCGGAGGGCCTCGCGGTGCATCCCGACGGGTCGGTATGGTGCGGCGGCGAGCGGGGGCAGATCTATCGGATTCCCCCGGACGGGAGCTCGCTGGAGGAGGTCGCCTCCACCGACGGCTTCTGCCTGGGGATGGCGTTCGACCGCAACCACGACCTGTTCGTCTGCGACCTCAAGGAGGCCGCGGTCTTCAAGGTCGAGACAAGGACGGGCCGCGTGGACCGCTTCTGCGACGGGGTTCCGGGGAGGGCCATGCTGATCCCCAACTATCCCGCCTTCGACGGCGAGGGACGGCTGTACGTCTCGGACAGCCACGTGTTCGACCGGCCCGGTCCCGGCGTCTTCCGGATCGAGGCCGACGGAACCCCCACGCTCTGGTACGACCGAGACATCGTCTTCGCCAACGGGCTGGCCCTGGACCCCGACGGGGCCCACCTCTACGTCGCGGAGACGTTCGCCAATCGCGTGTTCCGTCTTCCGATCCTGGAGGACGGCTCGGCGGGCGACCGGGAAGACGTGGCCGCACTCCCCGGGGCGTGGCCGGACGGGCTCGCCTTCGACGCCGACGGCAACCTCTACGT
>JBIOUU010000203.1:0-7438 GCA_044867345.1 Actinomycetota bacterium | reverse complement strand
CCCCCCCCCCCCCCGCCGCCGCCGCCTCTCCCACCGATATCGGGTCTTCAGCCATCCCCATCGGTCCTTGGGCCCATGCCACGCCGAGCTCCTCGACGAACCGTGACGCCACGGCCTCCTCGGATACCATCCCGTGCGGATCGCTCGCGGTGAGGACGACCCGCCGGCGAGCGCGGGCGACGGCCGAGCGGAACAGCCGGCGCTCGTCCGATAGTCGGAGCCGATTGACCTCGGAGCGAGACCGGACGCCCGCAAGGGCGGAAAGGTCGAACATGGGCTCGGGACGGGTCAGGCTGGGGAAGTCGCCCTCGACCGCACCGGCAACCATCACAGTGTCGAACTCCAGCCCCACAGCGGCGTGCGCCGTGAGCACGCGCACCTCCTCGCGTCCCCGGTCGCCCTCCGCGCCGGCACCCGGGGCCCCCTCGCTCACCTCCGCGAGCTCGAGGAACTCCTCGATCGAGGGGCTGGAGGAGGCGCCGACCTCTCCGACCAGCCGAGAGAAGGCCAGGACGGCTCCGAGGTCCACCCGGGCCTGCGCGGAGGTCTCGGCTGCGGCGACCAGTCGCCGAGAGTAGGAGAGCCCCTGCCACAGCACGGCGAACGCGTCGAGGACGGACCTCTGCCGCTCGCTCGCCTGCCGCAGGATCTCGCGTAGCTCCGACATCGCGGTTCGCTCGGGTTCGGCGAGTCCCTCGTCGATCTCCAGCGCCTGGGCCGGTGCGTGTCCCCCGGCCCGAGCGAGGCGCAGGAGGGAGCGCGCGGCGGCCGGAGAGATCCCACCGAGCTCGGACGTGAGGACGGATTCGACCATGTCGTCCCGACGACCGGGGTCGGCCACGATCCAGCGCAGGGCGAGGACGTATGGGAAGGTCGCCGGCGCCGCGGACGCGGACAGGCCGGCGCCGGCCTGGCTCCGGGGGATGCCCGCGTCGTCGAGAGCACGCACGAGGCCGCCGATGTGCGGGCCGTTCCGGCGGACCATGACCGCGAGCTCGTTCCACGGGACCCCATCGGTCACGTGGATCCGGCGAAGCTCCCGCGCGACTGCCGCATGCTCCTCCGACGTGTGCGGCAGACGCCAGGCATCGACGGAGGGGACGCCGCGATGGCGGGTCGGAAGGCGCACCAGGCCGGCCCCGAATCGCTCCACGAAACCACGGATCGGCGCGTCGGTCATGCCCTGGAATGAGAAGACGTGGGCATCGGGGTTCCCCGCCACCACCAGGCTGAGTGGCGAGAGCCGGGCGATCAGTCGTTCCGCGGCCAATGTCGTGTCCTGGAAATCGTCCACCAGGACGTGGTCGAACGGCCGATCGGCAGAGGCAGCCGCAACCGCCGCCTGCACCACCACCCCCGCGAAGTCCACCGCACCCTGCGCGTCGAGGACGTCGAGATAGCGACGGTAGAACTCGACGAGGTCCCGCCACCCGAGGAGTCCGGCATCACCCGCCTCCTGCAGGATCCGATCGGGGTCAAGCAACGCTTCCTGAGCCCGAAGGACGAACTTGCGTACTTCGTCCGCGAAGCCCTTGAGCGACAGCATGTCGCCGTACGCGGGCCACTCCTCGGCTCGCTCGCCGTGGAGCAGGTCCTGGACCAGCGCGAACTGGTCGGTGGCGTCGAGGATCTTGGGCGGCCTTGCGTACCCGAGGAGATTGGGGTGCCGGCTCACCAGCTGGTGCGCCAGGCCCTGCATCGTGGTCACGCGTACGCCCGGGAGGGACCGTTCCAGCCGGCGGAGGATGGCGGCCTTGGACTCGTCCCTCGCCCGCCGCGAGCCGGCCACGAGCGTCACGCGCTCCGGATCCGCGCCGCCATCGATCAGCCGTGCGAACCGCTCCCGCAGGACCACGGTCTTGCCGGTGCCGGCCTCGCCGACGGTCAGAAGAGGACCGGCGTCGTGGTCGAGGATCCGCTGTTGTGCCGGGTCGGGTTGGAAGGGAGGCTTGGTCACGCGGCGATGCTACCGCCGAGGGCCGACAGCCCCGCTAGAAGCGAGGGCGCCCCGCGGCCCACCGGGCCAGGGTTCCGCCGGTGATCGCCCCGACCAGGCGGCCGTCGTCGAGCACCAGGGCCGACCTCCCGGGCCCCAGACGGGCGACCACCTGTTCGAGGGGTTCCGACACGTCCACCGTGAGTACCTGGGACAGGGGGATCACGGCGTCTCGGACGCGACGAAGCGGATCCACCATCCCCACGTCCCGGGCGGAGCCGAAGGTGAGCATCCCGATCACCAGGCCGTCGTCTACCACCGGGAAGGCCTCCCCCTCGTGCCCTCGCAGGTGTCGGTCGAGGGCCTCCGACAGGGACGAGTCCGCGGGGATGGGAGGCGGGGGCGGCTCCATCACCTCGGTCACGGTGGCCTGCGCCAGTCGTCGGCGCAACCCGATCTGCGCTTCCGCCCCTCGGGCCGACTGGAAGATGAACATCCCGATGATCGCGAGCCAGAGCCCGAGGAACAGGTCGCCGCGGATCGCCTGGAGCAGGCCGCCGGCCAGCAACAGGCTGCCGAGGCCCATCCCCGACCATGCGGCGATCCGTGTGCCGAGCTCGTGGTTCCGGCTGATCCGCCATACCGCCGCCTCGAGCATGCGGCCGCCGTCCAGCGGAAGGCCGGGAAGGAAGTTGAACCCCGCCATCAACAGGTTGACCCATCCCACGTAACCGAACGAGGCGGAAAGCGGCCCGCTCGCATCGGTGCCCACCGACAAAGCCCAGAACACCGCCCCGAGCGCCAGGCTGGTCAGCGGGCCGACGGCAGAGATCACGAACGCCGGGCCGGCTCCCTTCTCGTCGGATCTCGCGCTGGTGAACCCGCCGAAGACCACCAGCGTGATGCCGAAGACCTTGATCCCGTGCAGCCTCGCCGCAACGGCGTGGGCCACCTCGTGGAGGAACACCGAGCCGAAGAACAGGGCCGCCGCGAAGACCGCAAGCGCGAGCGCGGTCCCGCCCCGGATGTTCCCGTATTCCACGTTGAACTGCGCCCACAGGCTGTAGGTCACGAGCACGGCGATCCAGATCCACGACGAGTCGACGTTCACGGGGATGCCCCAGATGGTCCCGATGCGCCACGACCGTCCGAACATCTCAGTCTCCGCCCTTCTCGTTCGCTGTCACGAGCCTACCCGGCGAGCCATCGAGTGAACCCGGCACCGGTCCGAGCCGTGCGATGGAAGGATCGGACGCTGCTACGCTTGATTCGCGTCTGGTCCGGGCTACCCCTCCCTTCCACGCGGGCGTGCCCGCGGGTCCGGGCCAGACCCTATTCCTCCTCCAGGAGACTGCGGAGCTGTCGCGCGTTGTTCACCGCATAGTCCCGGTAGCAGTTGTTCATCAGGACATGGGTCTCACGGGCCTGCTGGGAGAGGTCCTTGATCCTCGGGACCCATTCGCCGAGCTCCGGCTCCTTGTACTCGTAGCGGAACCGCTCCGCGGCCGTTTCGGACTTCGTCGTCCAGGCGTTGGGGTCCCGCCCGTGGAACCGGACCATCGCTAGATCCTTCGACGTTGCGACCGCGATGGGAGGCAGGCTCGAGTCGAACCCCTGTGGCATGTCGACGCAGACGAACGGGAGCTCATTTTCCTCCAGGAACCGGATGGTCTCCTCCCGATTGCGCTCCTCGAGCCAGCTCTTGTGGCGGAACTCCACCGCGATGCGAAAGTCCTTCAGCCGATCACGGCACTCCAGGACATATTCCTTGTTCTTCCTGGCGATCACGAACCACTGGGGGAACTGGAACAGCACCGCGCCGAGCTTGCCCGCCGAGTGCAGGGGCATCAAGGCGTCGTGGAACCGCTGCCACACCTGCTCCACGGCGTCTTCGGGGAGCTGCTCCCGATACAGGTTCCGCTTCTTCTCGAGCTCCTTCGGGAGTTCGTCGCGAAGATCGGAGTACAGCGATTCGCGCTTCGTCGGGTGATTCGTCAGGAGAGAGTACGCCTTGATGTTGAACGTGAAGTCCTTCGGGGTGCGCTCGATCCAGAGGATTGCGTTCCGCTCCGAAGGTGGGAAGTAGTAGGTCGAGTCGACCTCCACGATCGGGAACTGGCTCGCGTAGAACTGGAGCCGGGCCTCCGCCGTCTTGGCTCCGGGAGGGTAGAAATTCCCTTCCTTGATCAGCGTGCGCTCGGTCCAGCTGGAGATCCCGACCAAGACCTTGCCCACCGAGGGAGCTTAGCGCGTGGCAGGTTGGGGGGAAGGGGTAAGGGTCCAAAGCGAAACGCCCGCCGGGGAGGTATTCGGCGGGCGTCGTCGCCGTTACGTCCCGGCTGAGTTAGTCGTCCCCGCCGGAGTCGTCCTGTGAGTCGTTGCTCGAGTCCTGCGAATCGCTGTTGTCGCCCTGGTCGTCGTTGTTGTCGCCCTGGTCGTCAGCGTTCTCGCCCTGGTCGTCGCCGTCCTCGCCCTGGTCGTCGGTTTCGGGGGTCTCCGTGTCCTGCGCCTCAGGCGACTCGGTCTCCTCAGGTTCCGGCGTCTCGGTGGCGTCGTTCTCCACCTCGGGCGTGCTGACCACGGGCAGCCTCGGTGCGGTGTTGGATCCTGCCCCGCTTCTGGCCAGGGCTGCGACCGAGATCCCACCCACCAGCACGAACGCCCCAATCGTGGCGGCGATCCTGAGCAACAGCTTCTTCCTCATCGCATGAGCCTCCTCTCGGCTTGGAACAGCGTAGGGAGGGGAGGGTTACGAACCTTCCAAACGATGGTTAAGGGGAGGGAAAGGATGGAGACGACTCAGTCGTCGTCATCCTGGTCGCCGCCGTTGTCGCCGCCCTGATCCCCAGAGTCGCCCTGGTCATCCGAACCTCTGGCGTCGCCCGAGCCGGTGGAGTCGCCCGCGCCGGTGCCACTTGATTCGGAGCCAGTCCCCGAGCTCGCGCTGGAGGTGGAATCGCCACTGCCCTGGTCGCCGCTCGGCCCGTCTCCTTCGGAGCTTCCGCCGCTTGCATGGTCGCCGCCCGTTCCACTCCCTTCCTGTCCGGTCGCCTCGTGAACGCGATGTTCCACCCGGTTGTTCGTGAGGCTGAATGGCCTCACCGGCGTGGCGATGCCGTTGCCGGCCACCGCGACGGCAGCGCCAGTGAGCACGCCGGTCAGGAGGGCGCCAGCCAGCCCCCACGCCAGGATCTGGACCGTCCGATTCATCGTGCATCCAGCCTAATGCGGCATTCGCTAAGAACAGGTTAAGTGGCGGCTCTCAGGCGGACCTCGATCCGTGTTCCGCCGCCGTTGGCGGCCTCCACGACGACCGTGCCGCCCCACTTCTCCACCAGCTCGCGGACGATGGCCAGGCCGAGCCCGGTACCACCCTTCGGTGCGGTCCTCCCCCGGAAGAACCGATCGGTGACCCGGTGTCGCTCGTCCGCGGCGATGCCGGGCCCGACGTCCTCGACCGCGAGGAAGGCTCGGCCGTCGGCCCGACCGGTCTCGATCACGACCGGGCCCGGCGCGTACGCCACCGCGTTGTCGATCAGGTTGTCCAGGATCTGGTCGAGGTCGGCGGGCTCGCCCAGGGCCCGGCCGCCCTCGCCCCTCGCCGTGAGGGTGGCGCCCTGGCGTGAGGCGCGTTCCTCCCATCGCTCGAGAGCCCGATGGACCGCCTCGTCGAGGTCGATCTCCGAGGGGCCGCCCTCCTCGATCCGCCGGGCCATCACCAGCAGCCGGTTGACGATCCCAGAGAGGCGGTCGACCTCCGTGTCGGCCGCCCGGAGCTGGCGGCGGACCTCCTCCGACGGGGCGCCGGCCATCGCCGCCTCGATGCGAAGCTTCATCCCGGTCAGTGGCGTGCGGAGCTGGTGAGAGGCGTTCGCCACGAACTCTCGCTGGGCCTTCACGGTTGCCTCCAGCCGGTCGGCCATGTCGTCGAAGGATCGAGCCAGCTGGACGATCTCGCTCGCCCCCTGATCGGTCTCCGCACGCGCGGACAGGTCTCCTTCCCCGAGGCGCTTGGCCACGGCAGCCAGGTTCGTGAGCGGCCGAGAGAACGATCCGGCGAGCGCGAAGGCGACGATGAGGCCCGCGAACAACGCGCCGAGGCCGATGACCGCCAGTCCGGCGATCACGCGGCGCACGCGGTCCTGGACTTCCCCCATGAGCTCCGAGACACGGACCGCCCCATAGAACGTCGCCTCTTCCAGGATGGGCGCGGCGGCGACAAGGATATCCTGCCCGAGCGTGTCACTGTGCCGGATCTCGGAGGTCGGCTCCGGCGTCTGGAGCACCCGCATCAGCTCCGGGCGGCCGGGCGTGGCGTAGGTCTCTCCGAGGTGCTCGCTTCCGGTCGAGTCCGCGATCAAGACCCCGTCGGGGTCGATCACGATGACCCGTCCGTTCTCCTCATCGGGGAAGTGCCGGGTGACGTATCGCTGAAGGGTCAAATGGTGGGCGATCCGCGCACCGCCGATGCCCGCGGCGACAAGCAGTGCGTCCGACTCGGCCCCGGACTTCACCTCCGACTGCACCCGGCGCTGCAGGTTGATCGCCAGCGGAACCTCGAGGGCGACGATGACGGTAACCAGGACGTAGGCGAAGGCGATGACCAGGCGGGTACGGAGCTTCGTGGCCCCTCCTATCCCGTGCTCGTGTCCTCGCTCGACACGTCCCCGGTCGAGGCGAAGCGGAACCCCACGCCCCGAACGGTGGTGATGTACCGAGGTCGGGCCGGATCATCCTCGAGCTTCTTGCGAAGCCAGGAGATATGGACGTCGAGGGTTTTCGTCGGCCCGAACCAGTGTGGATCCCAGACCTCGTCCATGATCTGCTCCCGCCGGATGACCTCGCCCGCATTGGCCATCAGAAGGTGGAGGAGGTCGAACTCACGGGCCGCCATGTCGACGGCCTGTCCCTCCTTGGTCACCGAGCGGGAGGCCGGATCTAGGCGGATCGTACCCACCTCGATGGCGGCGCGGCGTTCCGGTGGCTTGCCCCGGCGCATGATGGCTCGGATCCGCGCGGTGAGCTCACGGACGGAGAAGGGCTTGACGACGTAATCGTCGGCCCCGAGCTCCAGCCCGAGAACCCGGTCGATCTCCTCGCCCCGGGCGGTGAGCATGATGATGGGGACGTCCGACTGCTTGCGGATGTCGCGTGCCAGGTCGCGTCCGTCGCCGTCGGGCAGCATCACGTCGAGGAGGATGAGGTCCGGGAGCTGGCGGGCGTACGCTTCGCGCGCGACAGCCAGCGTCGGTGCGACCTCCGGGGCGAACCCCTCGCGTTCGAGGCTCTCGGCCAGGGGTTCAGCGATGGCCTGTTCGTCCTCGACCACCAGGATCCGAGGCTTCACGAGCCTGATGGTACCGCTGGGCAGGAGTGTCTTTGGGGTTCTCGCGTCTACGTACTCTTTGCCCGCCTGGAAATGTCGTTCTTGACCTGATACCCACCCTCATCTCTAGACTTCCGCAATTGACCCGGGAGGGGGGTCCCGTGTCCGCAGCTAGC
>JBIOUU010000202.1:0-5518 GCA_044867345.1 Actinomycetota bacterium | reverse complement strand
CCCCCCCCCCCCCTGCCGCATGTTGAGAAACCGCGACGGACCCATCGCGGCCAGGATCCGGTCGAACCTTTGCAACGCAAAGCGCGCATGATGGGTAAGACAGAACCACCCATGGCCCAACCGATTCCACGCCACCGGCCCCACCGGGGAATCTTCCTGGACCGGCTGCTGCATCCGGCGTCCGGGCTGTCCCTCCCGCGCCTGCCTGCGGAGTGGCGCACGCGCCTGGACGCGCCGCTCGGGCCCTCCCGCTTGGACGCTGTTGCCGAGCGAGCCATGGGGGAGTTCGATGCGCTCGACCGGGAGAGTCGGTTCGGGCTCGTCCTGATCGTAGGCATCTTCGTGTTCGCTCTGGCCTTCGTGCCGGTGGTGATGGCCCTGAACGCCTCGCTCAGCATGGTCGATCGCCACTACTTGGCCAAGGTGAGCGATCCGCTCAAGCTCCCGCCGCTCCCGCAGCGATCCACCATCCTAGCCAGGGACGGATCGGTCCTCCAGCACGTGTACTTCGGCGAGAACCGGGTGGTCGTGCCGATCAGCCGGTACCGGGAGAGCACCATCCAGGCCGTGCTGGCCATCGAGGACGACGGGTTCTTCCAGCACGGCCCTCTGGACTTCTCGGCCATCGTCCGGGCCGCCGTCACCAATCTCATCGCCGGGGGGATCGTGGAGGGGGGCTCGACCATCTCCCAGCAGCTGGTCAAGGACACCGTCACCGGCGACGCCCCCACGCTCGCCCGCAAGATCCGGGAGGCCGCCGACGCGGTCCGTCTGGAGAACACCTACTCCAAGGAGCACATCCTGGGGATGTACCTGAGTGAGGTGTACCTCGGCCACGGCGCGTACGGGATGGCCTCGGCCGCCGAGTACTACTTCGCACAGCGGCCATCGGAGCTCACGCTGTCCCAGGCGGCCCTGCTCGCCGGGATGATCCGCTCGCCGTCCTACTACGATCCCTTGACCAGGCCCAAGCATGCACTCCATCGGCGAAACGACGTCCTGGCCCGGATGCTCGAGCTCGGATGGATCTCGAGCGGACGCTACGACCAGGCCTCGTCGGCGCCGATCGTCCTCTCGGCCGCCGACCGGAACATGGCCCAGTCCGCGCCGAACTCCTACTGGACCCAGTACGTGGTGGACAGCTTCCTGTCCAACCCGGCCTTCGGTCCCACGGTGAAGGCCCGGATCAGGGCCCTCTACCAGGGCGGCCTCCGGATCTACACCACGCTCGACCCCAAGTCCGAACGCCAGGCCGAGCAGGTGTTGGCCGACCGCATGACCGGCGCCGGGCTTCCACAGTCCGCCTTGGTCAGCATCGTCCCCCAGACCGGCGCCATCAGGGCCATGGCCGTGGGGAACGCCCCGTACGGGCCGAACCAGTACAACCTGGCCGTCGACCCCGGCGGCGGACGAACCGCGGGGAGCGCCTTCAAGGTGTTCACCCTGGCCGCCGCCCTTGAGGCCGGGATCTCGCCGAACGCCGTGTACAGCGGCTACTCCCCCAGGACCATCCCCGACTGCGGTGGAGGGGAGACCTGGACCCTGCACAACGCCGAGCCCGCGGGAGGCGGCAGCTACCCGCTGTGGCTGGCCACGGCGGACTCCGTGAACGTCGTGTTCGCCCAGGTGATCGACCAGGTTGGTCCGGAACGCGTGGCTGAGGTGGCGCACAAGATGGGGATCACCACCGACCTCACGCCCGTGTGCCCGCTCACGCTCGGCACCTCGCCGGTCTCGCCGCTCGACATGACATCGGGCTTCGCCACTCTGGCCAACGAGGGCGTGCACTGCCAGCCCTATGCGATCGCCCAGGTCGTCTCGAGCACCGGAAAGAGCGTCTACCGGCAGAAGCCGGAGTGCACCCGGGCCATCCCGGCGTGGGTGGCCCAGGAGGAGACGGCCATGCTCGAGGGCGTGGTGCGCTTCGGCACCGGCACCGCGGCCGACATCGGGCGGCCCCAGGCCGGCAAGACCGGAACCGGCCAGGACTACCAGGACGCCTGGTTCCTGGGCTACGTCCCGCAGCTCGCCACCGGCGTGTGGGTGGGCTACGCCAGGGCCGAGATCCCCATGCCCTACGTCCCGGGATACGGGACGGGGTTCGGGGGCGTGCTCGCCGCCCCCATCTGGCACGACTACATGCTGATGGCCACCGAGGGCCTGCCCGTGCAGGACTTCGCCTCGACCTCGATCGGGTTCGTTGCCCCGGCACCCCCGCCGCCTCCGTCGCCGAGCCCGACGGGATCCCCCTCGAACAACGGCGACGGGAACGGCAACGGGCACGGAAAGCCCGGCCACTGAACCCGGGTCCCCTCCATCCCGTCGAGTGTGATGACTGACGGACGACCGGGAGGGGACAGCCATGCGGCGGATCGGAACGCTTCTCGTCTTCGTGATGGCCGGAGGTTTGCTGGGCGTGCTCGCGCCGCCGGCCTCCGCCGGGGGCTGGGACTCGCTGGAGCCCAAGCGCGACCACTACCTGCCGGGGCAAACGGGGGTGCTCCGCGGCGCCTTCGCCGTCAACCGGCTGAAGGGCACCGGACGGATCGAGGGCGGCCCCTACTACGCCTACCTGCTTGCCGACAGCCGGTACGGCATGATCGACCCGCCCACGATCCCGAAGGGCGCCATCCGCCTGGGGGTCGTTCGGTTCGGCCCGGTCACGGAAGGGCAGGACGGCTACCGGTACGCGACGGGATCGCTCACCTTCACCGTCCCCGACGTCGCGTCGGCCAACTACGCCGTCAGCTTCTGCAACGACCCCTGCCGCTCGAGCACGATCGGGTGGCTGGGGTTCGGGCGCATCACCATCGTCCACACGGTGCTCGAGGCCAAGCTCCTCGAGAAGCGAGACGCACTGAAGGGCAAGCTGCGAGCGGCGCGGTTCCACTTGCGGCGGAGCGAGACGCGGATCGAGGTGCTGAACACGGCGGCGAGGGAGGCCGCCGCCGATCAGCGATCCATGGAGGAGCAGGTGAGGAGCCTGACGGAGCGACTCGCCGCGAACCGGCAGGAGCCGGAGGACTCCGCGATCCGGGCGTGGGCCGCGATCCTGGCCATCCTCGCATTGCTCATGCTTGCGCTCGGGGTCGCGCTCGCGATCCGGTGGCGGCGATCCCGAGCACGCGCGTCTCGCGTCATCGATGAATTCCCCGAACCCTCGTTCCGGCTCCCGCGGGTGAAGGAGGACGCGATCCCCTGGAGCTGACTCGTCCGACCGGCCGGTCACAGCTGACCGATCCGCTCCATGGGGGACGGAGGCTGGCGAGGGGCCTGACCGCCACCCGCAGCAGGATGAGCGGGTTGTCGTCCCCGGCCGCTCGGTTGAGGTGGAGCTCGTCGCAGCCGCGGCACCGATGAACGATCACCCACTCCCCGCCCCCGCGCACGGTGATGGCGATCGGCTCCATGAGCGAGCCACACTCCGCGGCTCGGTCGCCGGGAGTGGCGTCCAGATGACGGCTCCACAGGCAGTTCGGACAAATGGTTGCGGTGAGCGGTGCCGAGGGCGTCGGTCGAGACGTCGAGCCGGCAGTGGCCACAGCGGAACGAGTGTCGCCTCTCATGCGGCTCACCGCGGCGTTGATGGCGTGTCATCGGATGATCTCCAGGAGAGCACGGTGGGATACGCCGTCGTGCCCTGATAGGCTCCCGCCGATCAGGAAGAGCGGAACCGACCGGAGCCAGCGCGCGACTCGACGACCACCTCGGCAACGATGATCATCGGTCACCTCCCTGCGGTCGGGCCACCAGCGTGGCGAGGAGCAGACCCTAGCATCCTCGCGTGACCTCGTGCGATGACGCGAAGGTGTGTCGCACATCACGGGCGTGTCCCCCGACAAGATCTAGGAATCCGCCGGGTTGGTGATTGTTGGCGCTGAAGGCAGCGTCTAGTGTTCGCGTGCCGGGCGGTTCCGCCGAGCATCCCCCGCAAGGCTCTCCCTCGCTTCCCCGCGATGGCGTGGTCTCCCCTCCGACGCGATGGAGCATGGATGGAAGAGGTTGCGCGGGTGGTCCTCGCGCTCGAGGAGCACGACGTGGCCGAGGAGGTGTTGCACTTCCTCGACCGGACGGGGCGGGCGCGGGTGGTCGCGACCGCCTCCGACGAGCATCAACTGTCCGAAGCCGTTCGGCAGCTCGAACCCGACGCCGTCGTGGCCTCGCCCCGGCTCGTCACGTCCGCGCAGCTGAACGGAAGCGCGCTGCTCGCCGTGGACACCTCCGAGTCCGTGCAGACCCTTCGAAGGGCCTTGAAGGCCGGAGCGAAGGGATTCTTCCTATGGCCGGCCGATCGCGGCGAGCTGGCACGCGCGGCCGCACGCGTCTTCGCTCCCGGCGCCCGTGAGCGGGAGTCGCTGGGGCGGGTCATTGCCGTATACGGGCCACGCGGAGGCTCGGGAGCGACGTTCCTTGCCACTCACCTAGCGGCGAGCTTCGCAAGGCGGGAGCGCCGCTGCGTCCTGGCGGACCTCGATCTCGCTGTGGCCGATATCGGCCCGGCGGTGGGGGCTCCCCTGGATGGATCGCCAAGGACCATCGCCGACGCCGTGCCAATCGGCGACGAGCTCACGGCGCGGCACCTCGACGACCTGCTGTGGCAACACCCCGACGGGTTCCGGGTGCTTTTCGGCCCCACGGACGTCCAGCAGGGCGAACGAGTCACGGCTAGAGATGTCGGTCCCGTCCTGGAGGCGGTCCGGTTGGCAGCTGACCTCGTCGTGTTGCACGTCCCCCGGGGGATGGACGACACGGTGAGGTTGGGGCTGGGCCTCGCGGACGTGGTGGTGATGGTGCTCGGGCTCGACGTGCTTTCGTTCCGCGCCGCCAAGCGGGCCGTCGAGGCCGCAGGCCTCGACGATCGCTGTTCGTTCGTCGTCAACCGCGCCACCAGGCGGCAGATCTCGCCCCACGATGTGGAACGGGTCTTCGGGCGCCCGCCGGTCGCCGTGATCCCCGTGGACCGAAGGGTGCCAGCCGCCCAGGACCAAGGTCGCCTGCTGCCGAAGCGAAGCCGGGCCGGCCGCTCGGTGGATCGGTTGGCCGCGAAACTGCTCGAGCAGCTGGAGGAAGGGTCCTGATGCGAGCGGACGCGCTCGTGGAGGTTCGTCGCGGCCTGCACGAGCGGCTACTTCACCGGGTCGACGCTCGTGGACTGGAAGAGGTGTCGCGAACCGAGCGGCGTCTGCGGGTCCGCGAGGAGGCACTCGCCATCCTCCGCGAGGAGCGCCACATCCTGCCCCGGGGTGTGCTGACGAAGGTCATCAACGAGGTTTCGGATGCGGTCGTCGGGCTGGGGCCCATCGAGTTCCTGCTCAAGGACCCCGACGTCACCGAGGTCATGGTGAACGGGCCTGACGACGTCTACGTGGAGCGGAAGGGGCGGCTCGAGAAGGTGACGGACGGTCTGTTTGAGGGGGAGGAGGCCGTCCTGCACGTGATCGAGAGGATCGTGGCCCCGCTCGGCCTTCGGGTCGATGAGTCATCACCTTGGGTGGATGCGCGACTGTCGGACGGCAGT
>JBIOUU010000201.1:0-5591 GCA_044867345.1 Actinomycetota bacterium | reverse complement strand
AGGACGCCCACCTGGAAGCCGAGCGCCTTGCGGCGCAGGTCGGAGCGGGGACGGTTGCTGTCCGCAAGGATCCGGCGGGCGAGCGGTTCCAACAGCCGCTGCAACCCCTGGAGGTTCGTCGAGACCCATTCGCCTCGGGACATGACCCACGCACGGGAGCGGAACCCGGTCACCGAGAGCGCGGTGAACTCCGAGACGAGCGATTGCGCGTGCGGGACGATCTCGGCCAGGTCCTCGCGCAGGCGCGCACGCTCGATCGCGTGGAGCGCGGGGCCGCGACCTCCCACGCGGCGTCCGATGTCGGCGCCGGTGTCCCAGTCGACCAATCGGGCCGCCTGCGACCCCATGGACCAATCGACCTTGGTGGTCTCCATGGCTTCCGGCGCTAGCCGCCGGCCTTCTTCCGGGCGGCGATCAGGGCAACCCGCTTGGCCTGTCCCTCGGCCACGCGCCGGTCCGTTCCCTTCCCCAACAGCTCGGCGAGCGTCTTCTCGTACGTCTCCTGATCCAGCGTCACCTCGCCTCGGTGCTCTGTGGCAGCAGGGGCGGCCGCCGGTGGCGCGGCGGCGGCTGGAGCGGCCGGGGCTTCCGCCGGCGAAGCGGGCTCTGGCGCAACTGCCGGGGCGGCAACAGCCGCGGGCGCGGCCGGCGCTTCCGCTGGAGCAGCGGCCGGCGCTTCCGCTGGAGCGGTCGCGACGGCCGTTGGGGCGGGAGCCACGGTCGCGGGAGCCGGGATCGCCGCAGCGATCGGGGAAGGCGCCATGACGGGTGCGCCGGTGATCTTGACCGGCCGCCGCACCTCCTTCCCCTGCTGGAGCCGAGGAGCCTTGACCGATCTGGTTCGGCCCTCCTCGCGTTGGAACCGCGGCGCAAACCGCATGTACCCGAACACGATCAGGAAGGTCACGAGAACACCGAGCGCAACGAGCAACACGGCCATGCCGTAGACCCATCCACCCGTGTTGATCGTCGGGGTGGCGCTCGGACTGACGAACACCTGCGCCAGCATGCGGGCGATTCTAGCAAGGACCTGTGGATCGCCGATGCCGAGCGCGATCATCCGCCGTGCGGATGCGGGTGCGCCATGGCCTGGCCGAGAGCCTCCGCCAGGCACTGGTAACAGATCGGCGCGCCGCATCCCCGCTCCTCGCAGAACTCGCAACGGTCGATGCTCGTCTCGCACTTCGCACAGGCCATGTCCACCTCTTGCTCGTTCATGCCTGCCCTCCGTCGGAATGGTGCTCCCGCTCGTGGAGCTCCGATGCCGCCTTCGCCGCATCCTGTCGCCGCAACAGGCCGACCAGGCGTCCATCCGACATGGTGATCGGGGAGCTGTCGAGATCGTGTTCGATCATGAACGCCGCCATCTCCTCGATCGAGACGAACGGCCGGAACGTGCTGGGGCCCGGTCGCATGGCCTCCTCGATCCGCAGGTCCGGGTTCACCTCCAGCTCCTTCGAGCGGAGTAGGCCGAACACCACGCGTTCCTCGTTCAGGACGACGCAGGCGTCCCATCCGGCCTCCCGGACCCGGTCCCGCACATCGCCGAGCCGCTCGTCCAGGCGGCAGGTCGGCACGTCCTTCCGAGCCACGTCTCCGGCGCGGGGGCGTTCCGCGTTCGTGCCCTCGGAGGGGAGTCCGGCCGCCAGCCAGTCAAGCTTTCCGTCCTCGTAGTCGTACACCTCCATGAACCCGAAGCTCTCGAGCCGCCACGCGGCTCGCGGGCTGAGGTCTCAGGCCGAGTCCCAGCAGTACACGACGACGGGCTTGTCGCGGCCGAGCGTGCTTCGCGCTTCCTTCTCGAGCTCGCGAAGCGGCATGCTGATGGCGCCGGGAAGGTGGTCCTCCTCGTACTCATTCCTCGGAAGGACCTCGACGAGTTGGGCTCCAAGGTCCACGAGGCGGCGCACCTCGTCGCGGTCGATGGGTTGGGGCATGATCGCCTCCTCGCTGACTCCCTGCCGTCCCGTTCGGAGCCGGAGGTGGGATTCGAACCCACGACCTACCACTTACGAGGCGGTTGCTCTGCCTGGCTGAGCTACTCCGGCGGGTGGGGCTGAGTCTACTCAGGCGCGGCCGGGCCGGCCGCGCTTGGGGATAATGCAAGGCGCATGTCGAACCGAGAGCAACCGCGAGAGGCTCCCGCCGTGGGGCGGGTCATGGTGGCGACGGACCGCTCCGAGACGGCCGACCGCGCGGTGGGGTGGGCGGCCACGCTGGCCGACCGGTACGGGGCGGAGCTCTACGTCGTGCAGGTTGTCGTGCCGGCCAACCCGGCGGTCACGGAGTTCGGGGCGGCCGAGGCCACCCAGGCCGGCGCGGCGGCCGACGAGCTCCAGCGGTTCGCCATTGGGCTGGCGGGGGAACGCGGTCGATCCCGGGTGATGGTCGACGACGACCCGGCGATGGCCATCGTCCGAGCGGCCGAGGAAGAGGCCGCCGACGTGCTCGTCGTGGGCAACGCCGGCATGGCGGGTCGCAAGGAGTTCCTCCTCGGCAACGTGCCGAACCGGATCTCCCACAACGCCCAGTGCACCGTGATCATCGTCAACACCATCTCGCCCGACGGGGACGTGCAGGTGATCCGGCCACGGACCGTCATCCGGGCCGGCGAGTTCCCGGAGACCGAGCCGCACCTGGCGGCGCGAGGGACACGGATCGCCACGGTCATGGCCAAGCACGGCGTGAAGGCCCTGTTCGGCCGACCCGGGGAGGACGGCGCCACCGGACGCCGGGGCCAGGCGCGGCACCTCCGGAGCGCGCTCGAAGAGCTGGGTCCGACGTTCGCCAAGCTCGGCCAGGTGCTCTCGACCCGTCCCGACCTCTTGCCCACCGAGTTCATCGAGGAGCTCGCGACGCTCCAGGACAACGTGCCGCCACTGACCGAGGAGGAAGTGGTGCGGGTGATGGAGCAGGAGCTCGGCGTGCCGTGGGAGGACGTGTTCGACACGATCGACCCCACGCCCCTGGCGGCCGGGACCATCGCACAGGTCCATCGGGCCACGTTGACCGGCGGCGAGCGCGTGGTCGTGAAGGTCCAGCGCCCCACGGCCCGCGAGGAGATCGAGCAGGATCTCGCCCTGCTCGAGCTGTTCGCGGAGAAGGTCTCCGACCGTCCGGGATTGAAGCAGGTCATCGACATGGGCGCCGTGTTCGAGCATCTCTCGGGCTCGCTCCATCGAGAGCTCGACTTCCGCCAGGAGGCCTCGAACATCGAGCGGATGGCGGAGGTCCTGAAGGCCTACTCGCGCCTGGAGGTGCCCGGCGTCGAAGGCGGCCTGTCGACCTCGCGGCTGTTGGTGATGCAGGAGATCCAGGGGATCCCGATCTCGAAGGCTCCGCAGGGAGCCGAACGGAAGGAAGCCGCTCGGCAACTCCTCGAGAGCTACTACAAGCAGATCCTGGTCGACGGGTTCTTCCACGCCGACCCACACCCCGGGAACCTGATGTGGTGGAAGGACCGGATCTACTTCCTGGATTTCGGGATGGTCGGCGAGGTCGGGGCCGACATGCGGGAGCAGCTGATGCTCCTGCTGATGGCGTTCTGGCAGGAGGACGTGGGGTTCCTGACCGACGTCTCGCTCATGCTGGCCGGCGCCATCGACCGAAGCGACCTCGACGTCACGAAGTTCCAGGAGGAGATCGGCGAGCTGATGGCGAAGTACCGGACGTCTTCGCTCGCGGACATCCAGCTCGGCCCCATCCTCCAGGAGATGACGGAGGTGTCGATCCGCCACGACGTGCCCCTCCCCGCCTCGCTCGCCCTCACCGGGAAGGCCCTGGCCCAGATGCAGCTCGCCACCGCGGAGCTCGACCCCGAGCTCGATCCATTCGACGTGGCCGGGAAGTTCCTGATGCGCCAGGTCTTGGCAGGGATGGGTTCGAAGCTCGAGCCCAAGGCGCTCTTCTACCGGTCGCAGCGGCTCAAGGTGCGGTTCCTGCGGATGGTGGAGGCCATCGAGCGGCTCATCGGAGCCCGGCCGGGACAGAAGCTCGAGGTGAACTTCCGCGCCGCGTCGCTCGAGGACACGATCCGCCGAGCCGGACGAAGGCTGGCCATCGGCCTCACCGCCGGCGCGGCGGTGCTCGCCTCGGGGCTCACCGCGGTTTCGGAGCGCGTCCCTCCCTGGGTGCCGGTCACGTTCGGGATCGTGGGGGGGTTCCTCACGCTCTCGCTCGTCGCGGACCTGTTCGTCCGGCGCCGGTAGGCTCGGCCGGAACCCGCTCAGCCGTCGCCTTCGGCCGGCCCGATGTCCGAACCCGTGCCCTTCAGCGCCGTCGGCTGCGACGGCTTTGCCTTGGTCTCGCCCTTTCGGATGGAACGAACGACCGCGCGCTCCAGGATGAACGCGACGACACCCAGGATCAGGCCGACGCCCCACCGCTCCACCCGGCGGAACACGCTCCTCGGTCGGTTCGTCCGTCTCCTCGGCGACTCGGCCATGCGTCGTCCCCTTTAATACAGGACCCGGAACGCCTCCACTGTCTCCTGGCGTCCCTTGACGTGGCGATGGCCGATGGGCTCGACCGGTACATCAGGCGCTGCGGCCACCGTCGACACCGCCGCCACGATCTCGCCGCCCGCCGCCTCGCTCTGGAGCCGCTGGGCGATGTTCACGGCGTCGCCCACGACCGTGTACTCGAGACGGCCGCCACCGCCGATCGTTCCGGCGATCACCATGCCGGTGTTGATGCCGACGCCCATCCGGAGCTCGCCCACCGTCCCGCTCCACCCGTCGCGGTTCAGCTCGGCCTGCTTCGCCTGCATGGCGATGGCGCAGCGGAGGGCCCGGGCGGCGTGGTCCGGCAGGGGATACGGCGCCCCGAAGATGGCCATCACCGCATCGCCCGCGAACTTGTCGATGGTCCCCCCGTGCTCGGCGATGACCTCGGCCATGGCCCCGAGGTGGCGGGCCAGGACGTCGGCGATCTCGGGAGCCGAAAGCTGTTCGGCGATCGCCGAGAACCCCCGGATGTCCGAGAACAGGACGGTCACCTCGAGCTCCTCCTGCGTCATGGCAACACCTGACTCCAGTTTCTCCGCGAACTGCGAGGGGACGTAGGAACGCAGGGTCCGGGCGGCGGAGGCTCGGTCCACCACAGCTGCGTGCAACCGCTTGAGCTCGTCGACCGCGGCGCCACCCTGGCCGGCCGTCGCGGCCAGCCGCCCGAACAGGTCGGTGACCCGGCGATCGACCGCCTCCTGCGTCGTGCCCAGCGCCTCGGCCATCTCGGCGTATCCCAGGCCCCGCCCCATCATGTCCAGGATCTCCCGGTCGGCGCCGGCCGTCTCGCGCCGGCCCGACAGCCGCTCCGCGATGACGGGATCCACCGCCGAGCCTCCCTGGGCCACCTCCCGGATGGCCCGGACCAGCTCGTCGCCCTGCGCGATCCGGTCCTTCAACAGGTACGCCAGCCCGCTCTGCCCCATCCCCAGCAGGGCGATGGCGTAGGCCTCGTCGTCGTGCGCCGAGAGCACGACGACGCCGGTGTTCGGATGCTTGGAGCGGATCTCGTGCGCGCAGTCGATCCCCTCGAGCTGGAAGTTCGGCGGCATCTTGATATCGGTGACCACGACGTCGGGTCGTCGC
>JBIOUU010000200.1:0-3364 GCA_044867345.1 Actinomycetota bacterium | reverse complement strand
CCCAAGGGCGAGATCATCCCCCGGCCCATCAAGTCGAACTTCCGGGAGGGGCTGTCGGTCCTGGAGTACTTCATCTCCACGCACGGGGCCAGGAAGGGCCTCGCCGACACCGCGCTCCGGACGGCGGACTCGGGGTACCTCACCCGGCGCCTGGTGGACGTGGCGCAGGAGCTCATCGTCCGGGAGGACGACTGCGGCACGGACCGGAGCGTGCCGGTTCAGGTGACGATCGCGACGCCGCACCGGACGCGGGAGCGAAACGCCCACCTGGACACGTCGCTCTTCGGGCGAGCCCTGGCCGAGGACGTGAAGGGCCCGGACCGCAAGAAGATCGCGTCCAAGGGCCAAGAGGTCGACGACGCGCTGGTCGAGAGGCTGGCGGAGTCCGGCGTGGATATCGTGCACGTCCGCTCGGCCACCGGTTGCGAGGCCGAGTACGGCGTGTGCCGGATGTGCTACGGGTGGAGCCTGGCCTCGGGCCGGCTGGTCGACATCGGCGAGTCGGTGGGGATCGTGGCCGCGCAGTCGATCGGCGAGCCCGGCACCCAGCTGACGATGCGGACCTTCCACACCGGTGGTGTGGCCGGCGAGGACATCACCCACGGCCTGCCCCGCGTGGTCGAGCTGTTCGAGGCCAGGCGACCCAAGGGTGAGGCCCTCATCACCGAGCTCCCCGGAACGGTGACCATCGAGGACGACGAGGAGAAGAAGGAGCGTCGCATCACCGTCACCTCCGACGACGGCGAGCAGGTCCAGTACAAGGTGTCGTTCCGGGCCCGCCTGACGGTTGGTGACGGCGAGAAGGTGGAGGTGGGCCAGCAGCTCACCGAGGGGTCGGTGAACCCCCATGAGAAGCTGCGGATCGAGGGCGTCCAGGCACTCCAGCGGCACCTGGTGGAGGAGGTCCAGCAGGTGTACCGGAGCCAGGGCGTGACGATCCACGACAAGCACATCGAGTTGATCGTGCGGCAGATGCTTCGCAAGGTGCAGGTCATCGAACCCGGCGACACCGAGTTCCTCCCCGGCGATCTGGTGGACCGCAGGCGGTTCGAGGCGGCCAACCGGGACGCGGTGGAGAACGGGAACACCCCCGCCTCCGCCCGGCCGCAGCTCCTGGGGATCACCAAGGCATCGCTGGCCACCGACTCGTGGCTGTCGGCGGCGTCGTTCCAGGAGACCACCCGGGTGCTGACCGAGGCCGCCATCGGCGCGAAGTCGGACCAGCTGCTCGGGCTGAAGGAGAACGTGATCATCGGCAAGCTGATCCCGGCGGGCACTGGGATGGGGCGGTACCGGAACGTGCAGGTCCGGATCAAGCCGGAGGCCATCCCCGAGTACTGGCTGGCTCGGCAGCGTGAGCTGGCCGCGGCCGGCGAGGCGGAGCCGTCGCTGGCCGGCCTCACCCGCGAGGAAGCCGAGCAGATGCTCGGCGGAGGGGCGTACGCGCCGGAGGAGTAGCCCGGGCTCGGGCTAGTCCCACTACCAGGGACGAGGGGGCGGGATCAGGGCAAGCCTGCCCGCCCCCAAAGCCTCAACGAGGGCGAAGCGGGTTCCGGCCGGAAGCTTCTGGATGTCGCGCTCCACGCGGACGACTGATCTTCTGGCGGTTGCCAGGCGTCTCGTACCCAAGTCCGTCAGCCAGATGACGCGGAGCCCACCCTCCCTGGGCCCGATATCGATGAGATCCGCGCGCCGAAGCCGTTCGACGAGCCGATTGGCCGCCTGCCTTGTCATACAGAGGCGTCGAGCGAGCTCGCTGGCGTGCAGGTTCGGTTCCTCTTCGAGGATCTGGAGGATCTCGTACTGCGCGTACGTGAGTGCGAACTCCTGGTCGAAGCATTGGTTCAACCGAGTGCGCAGGACGCGGTGAAAGAGGCGTGCGGCGATGATGACGTCACCACCGGATGGGGAAGAGGCGGTTGCGTCCCGCAAGTTGGTGGACTTTGACCACCGTCATCCTCAGCTCTACGCGATCGCCGCGAGCAGATCTCTTGGCGTGTCACCTCCTCCCAGCTCGTCGATGTGTGCCATGGATCCGGCGCTGAAGTAGCGGCGGTCGGCGACCTGCCACTCGTCATCTTGCTCGGACAGCAAGGTGGCTACCATTCGCACCAGCGAGGCCCGGTTAGGGAAGATTCCGACCACGTTCGTCCGGCGCTTGATCTCCTTGTGCAGCCGTTCCAGTGGGTTGGTGGAGTGGAGCCGCCGGCGATGCTCGCGAGGGAAGTGCAGGTGGGCCAGGAGATCCTCCGCGGCGTCCTCCAGCAGATCGGTGGCCTGGGGGAACCGGGGCTGGAGCATCTCGGCCACGTCCTTCAGCTGGGCCATGGCGGAGCCGTGATCGGGCTGGGAGAACACCGTGCGCACGATGGCGGCCACCGTCTCCTGTGCGGCCTTCGGCACCACCGAGAGCAGGTTCCTCATGAAGTGCACCCGACATCGCTGCCACTGGGTTCCGGAGAGCACCTTGGCGACGGCCTGCCGGAGCCCCTCGTGGGCATCGGAGGTCACCAGGCGGACCCCCTTCAGGCCGCGACGAACGAGGCTCCGAAGGAACGCCACCCAGAAGCTGTGGTCTTCACTCGGCCCGGTGTCCACCCCTAGCACGCTGCGATGACCGGCCTCGGAGACGCCCACCGCCACCACGGTGGCCACCGAGATGACCCGGCCACCCTCCCTGATCTTGTGGAACGTGGCGTCGAGCCACAGGTAGGGGTAGGAGCCCTCGATCCCTCGGTGAAGGAACGTCTTCACGTCCTCATCGAGGGACTTGCAGATCCTGGAGACCTCGCTCCTCGAGATGCCGTCCATCCCCAGGGCCCGGACCAAGTCGTCGACCTTGCGGGTGGAGATGCCCTTCACGTAGGCCTCACACACCACGGCGTGAAGGGCCTTCTCCGCTCGCCTACGGGGCTCGAGGAGGGAGGGGAAGTAGGTGCCGGCGGTGACCTTGGGGATCTTGAGTTCAATAGTGCCGACCCGGGTGTCCCACGTCCTAGTGCGGTACCCGTTGCGGTAAGCGGTGCGGCCGGAGCTCCGCTCGTAGGGCGCCGCGCCGATCTGGGAGCTGACCTCGGTCTCCATCAGTGCCTGGGCGAGCACCCGAACCCCTTCACGCAACAGATCGACGTCGTCTTCCTCGAGCAGCTTGCCCACGAACGACGTGATGTCCATCCTGGGGGTGGCCATCGTCCCTCCTCATCTGACTCGACTCACACACCTGTCGATGAGGATGGCGGTGGCCTTCTACGTCACGGGGATTTCCACCCCGGAAGTCCACCCCGAATGTCCACCACTTCCTGGGACGTTAACCCGGCCCTCCTCTCGTACGAGCCGCACGCCCTCGTCCCGAAGCTCCTTCGGG
>JBIOUU010000199.1:0-2230 GCA_044867345.1 Actinomycetota bacterium | reverse complement strand
AGCGGTCCGAGCGGGAGCGGCTGCTGGAGGCGATCCGAAGCGTGCTGTCGGAAGCGCTCGAAGTGGAGCGGCGTCGGACGGGCGGCCTCCCCACCAAGCTGGGGGACCACTTCAGCGTGCACGGCCGGTATGGGAGTCCCTGCCCAGTCTGTGGGACCGACCTTCGGCGGATCTCCTATCAGTCGCACGAGGTGACGTACTGCCCGCGGTGCCAGACCGGCGGCAAGGTCCTGGCCGACCGAAGACTCTCCCGGCTGGTTCGATAGCATGGCCGACGATGTTCTCCTGGCGCTACCTGGATGAAGGTGGAGCAGAACTGGGTGCCTCGCACCGTTTCCCGGACCAGCCGTCCGCCGAGGCGTGGATGGGCGACACGTGGTCGGATCTGCGCGACCGTGGGGTTGAGGAGGTCGTTCTGGTGGACGAGGCGCGCAGCCGCCGGATCTACCGGATGGCCCTGGCCGAAGAATCCGCCTGAGGGACCGGAGGACCCGGTCGCCGGCGGGCGCTACAGGTACTGCCCGGTCAGCGGATCTTTCCGGTCGGAGGCGATCGCTTGCACGTCGCGCTCCCTCAGGAGAAGGAAGGTGTCCCCGCTGATGTCCACTTCCAGGCCGGTCTGCGGTAGGAACAGCACACGATCGCCGGGCTTGAGATTGCGTGTCTCCGGGCCGGTCAGGACGACGTCCGACCACACACACCGTTTGGCATGGGAAGCGGCCGTCGCCGGGATCACCAGCCCCGCCTTCGACCGACGCTCGCTTTCATCAGGCATCCGCACCAGGACCCGGTCGGCCGTCAGCCGGATGTTGTCGACCGCGTCGGCCTCCACGGCTCGGGGCTTGACCGGGCGAAGCTTCGCTGGGCGCGGCATCTCGCCAGGATTGTACGGGGCGGCCCCGGCCCGACCAGACCGGTTCGCCGCGAATGGCCGGTATCATCCCGCCGTGCCAACCGTTGATGAGGTCCTTCGAGAAGCCGAGCGCCGGCTGAAGGCTTCCACCGCCATCGACCATCCGCATCGAGGACGCGAACGCGACGACGCGGTGGAACTGGTCGAGTTCGTCCTCGGCAGGAAGGCTTCGGCCAAGGAGGATCTCACCGGCCCGACGCTCTCTCATGTCCGCCGGCTGTTGTCGAAACGGGAGTCGGGGTGGCCGGTGGCCTACCTGACCGGGCGGTCGGTGTTCGGCGGACTCGAGCTCGAGGTGCGGCCCGGAGCGTTCATCCCCCGAGAGTCCAGCGAGTTCATGGCACAGCAGGCGACGCGCCGGCTTCGACGCCGGCCGCATCCGGTCCACGTGGACCTGGCCACCGGGATCGGGCCGGTGGCGCTGGCGGTGGCCGCCTCCCTACGCCGAGCCCGTGTGTTTGGCGTGGACGTCTCTTCCCGGCCGCTGTCGCTGGCCCGCCGCAACGCCCGGCGCCTTCGTCTGAAGAATGCCGCGTTCCTCCGGGGCGACCTGTTCGCCCCACTGCCGCGGAATCTCGCCGGCACGGTCGACGTGGTGACGATCCACCCTCCCTACGTGGGCAGGAGCGAGATCCGCACCCTTCCCGAGGAGATCCTTCGCTTCGAACCGCAGGAGGCCCTGACCGACTTCTCACCCCGCGGCGACCGGATCGTCCGGCGGGTGGCCAGGGAGGCACCGACGTGGCTCCGGCCGGGGGGCTGGCTGTTGGTCGAGGTCTCTCCAGATCGCTCGCGGCAGGTTGCCGCGATCCTGCGGGGAGCCGGGTTCCATGACGTTCGAAGCACCTTGGGCCCGGTCCCGGTGAGCCGGGTCGTGGTGGGACGCCGCTAAGGATTGCTGGCCGCCTGCTGGCGGCGACTCCATTCGTACAGGGCGTCATACACAGGGAGCTGGAGCGACAATGACCTCTGGTCGTCTTCGACCATCGACCGGAATCCTTCCGCGACGGCCAGGAGACCGGCCGACTGCGGTGTCGTCTCGATCTCTCCCTCGATATCCGCTCCGTGAACGATCGCTGCTATCAAGCGCACCGCAGGATCCTCGATCCGGAACTCCTCGACCAGCACCTCGAACGTGCACTTGCCATCGCGGTGGGTGAATTCGGCACCGGGAGCATCGAACGAGTGCGCGTCGTGCTCGGTGGCGTAGGAGAGAACTTCATCTGGCGGCACGTACACGATCTCTGCGCCGGGATCGATGAAGCGCAGGATCAGCCAGGGACAGGCGATGCGGTCGGTCTTCGGGCGGGCTCGGGT
>JBIOUU010000198.1:0-2038 GCA_044867345.1 Actinomycetota bacterium | reverse complement strand
GGAACGCCATCACTCGCCCGGAGCTGGATCGGCTGGAGCGCCAGGCGACGGAGTTCTGGGTGCGCACCCAGGAAGAGCTCGGGCTCGACGTCCTGGTGGACGGCGAGCAGTACCGCGGGGACATGGTTGCGTACTTCGCGGAGACCATGTCCGGGTTCGCGCGGGGGGGCCTCGTCCGCTCGTACGGGAACCGCTACTACCACAAGCCGGTCATGGTAGGTCCCGTGCGCTGGCCCGGGCCCATGACGGTCGACTGGTGGCGCTGGACGCAGTCGCTGACCACCCGCCCGGTGAAGGGCATGCTGACGGGCCCGTACACCCTCATGGACTGGTCGTTCGACGACCACCACCCGGACCGTAAGACCGCCTGCCTCGCACTCGCCCGCGAGGTCCGCAAGGAGGTCGAGGCGCTGCTGGAGGCCGGGGTCCGGATCATCCAGATCGACGAGCCGGCGCTCTCGGTCCGGCCCGACGAGCTGGGCTTCGCCGTCGACGCGATGCACCTCGTCGTCGACGGGCTCTCCGCCTACTACGTGGTCCACGCGTGCTTCGGGGCCTTCGAGACGATCTACCCGGGGCTCCTCGACCTGCCGGTGGACAACCTGGACCTCGCGATCTCGCACAGTGCCCTCGATCTCCTCACCATGTTCGAGAAGGACCCCTTCACCAAGGACCTTTCGCTCGGGGTGCTCGACGTCCACACCCACTCCGTGGAGACCGCCACCGACGTCGCCACACGGATCCGCCGGGGCACCGCCGTCCTGCCCGTCGACCGGATCTGGGTGGACCCGGATTGCGGGCTCAAGACCCGCACCGTGGAGGAGAGCCGGGCCAAGCTCGGCGCCATGATGTCCGCGGTGCGGGCAGTCCGCGCGCAGCTGGGCTGAGCCCGCTCACCGGCCCTCGATGGCGCGGTACGCGGCGGTCCTCTTCGACATGTTCGACACCCTGGTGCGGTTCGATCGTGGCCGCCTCCCCGCGGCGCACATCGGTGGGCGGGAGGTACGGTCCTCGGTGCCCAAGCTCCACAGCGTGGCGGCGGCGGCGCTGCCGGGGATCGGGCTCGAGACGTTCTACGACGCGTTCCTCTGGAGCTACCAGGAGGCCGAGCGGCTCAGAGGCGACACCCACGAGGAGGTGCCCGCCCACCGGCGGCTCGAGCTCTTCTATCGGCGGGTGGGGGTCGATCCCGCCGCGATCCCTCGCGGAGTCACCGAGCGCCTGCTGGCGACCCACATGGCCTGCCTGGCAAGCGCCGCCGAGCCCATGCCGGGGCAGGCGGAACTGCTCGACTGGCTGAGGGGTCGCTACCGCCTCGCGGTCGTCTCGAACTTCGATTACACGCCGACCGTCCAGCGCATCCTCGCGGAGGGCGGCATCCTCGGTCGCTTCGAGACGGTGGTCGTGTCGGACACCGTGGGCTGGCGGAAGCCGCGCCCTGACATCTTCGAGCGGGCCCTGGCCGAGATGGGCGTCGGGGCCGCGGAGTGCCTCTTCGTCGGGGACCGGCCGGAAATCGACGTGGCCGGCGCCAAGGGGGTCGGGATGGCGGCCGCCTGGCTCAACGTCGCCCGGGCACCCCTGCCGCCCGGGCGCCCGGTGCCGGACCTCGACCTGGCCGGCCTTTCCGACCTCCGGCCGGCGCTCGAGCCCCGGCCAAAAGGTTCTTGACGCCCCGGGCGGCGTTTCGCTAGTGTTCAGCCGCGATTGCCGGGTGGGGGAAGCGGAAGCGTCACTCTGGCCGGAGGGGCGCCCCGGCTTCCCGCGCTACCTGGTTGGCCGTCGGTCCCCAGCAGCACAGGAGGAGAGCGAGGCATGCGTGAGACCGGAGTGGTGAAGTGGTTCAACGACGCCAAGGGGTACGGGTTCATCGAACGCCCGGGCAAGGAAGATGTCTTCGTCCACTACACTGCGGTCGAGGGCAGCGGGTTCCGCACCCTTGCCGAGGGCCAGGCGGTGGAGTTCGACGTCGTCGACGGCCCCAAGGGGAAGCAGGCGGCCAACGTCGTCAAGAAGTAGCCTCGCCACGGATCGACAC
>JBIOUU010000197.1:0-2768 GCA_044867345.1 Actinomycetota bacterium | reverse complement strand
ACAGGGCGCCGGCGATCGAGGCGTTCGAGACCAGGAGGGCCGCGGCGAGGGGATGGCCCCCCATGACCCACGAGACCGCCCGGATGACCAGCGGGTAGAGGGGGAAGAACGCGGCGCTCCCGTCGCTGACCCGGTAGCCGCCCGAGGCGATGCGGAGGAACCACAGCGCGTCGAACCGCTCGAAGCTGGTGAAGGCGTTGTGCCATCCGGGGTTGGGTACCGGCCTTAGCGGTGAGAACAGGCCGACGGCGACGAGCCCCAGGATCAGCAGACCCAGGCGCACCGCCAGGAAGACCTTCAGGCTGTAGCGGATCCCCTCCCGAGTCTCGGGCTTCACTCGGAGAGCTCCGCCAGTGGAGCCGCTCGCTTCGCCCCCAAACCAGCGCGTTCCAGCGGGCGGTCGATGATGGCCCTTGGCGTCGGCTTCTGATCCCGTGACGGCGCTCATCCGTATAGCATCGGAACCCCGGCGGGCCGGGCGTAGGACCCCGCAGGATCAAACGAATACGCCCGATGGCGCCCGAACGTGGGAGTTCCCGCCGCTTCGCGAAGCTGGCACCGGTGCGCGACCAGACCTCCTGGGCGAGGCTCTCCCATACACATCGAATGGGTAAACGAGGGTCATTCGGTGCGCGGCCGGATCTGCGGAAGGATCCAGAAACGATGCGGCCAGACCGCGCCCGCGCCCATCAGCCCGGTTGGTGCTTGACGCTGCAATCGAGGGGGTGCGATAGTGGCCGTTCGCCCGGCGCCCGGGGTGTGGAAAACGACCCCCTGGGCTGTGGAAAGGAGCCAAGATCGCTGATCTCGAGGTTGGCGCGGTCGTCGACGGGACCGTGTCTCGAATCACCCCCTACGGGGCATTCCTGACCCTGGAGGGGGGCAAGGTCGGGCTCGTGCACATCTCCGAGATCGACCGGAACTACGTCAAGGACGTCCACGAGCACCTCCGGGAGAGCGACGTCGTCCAGGCGAAGGTCATCGCCATCAAGGAGGACGGCAAGATCGACCTCTCCATCAAGGCCCTTCAGGACCCGGCACCCCCGCGCCCCCGCAGGGGGAGCGACCCCGGGTTCGAGTCCATGCTCAAGAAGTTCATGCGCCAGAGCGAGGAGCGTCAGGTCGACTTCAAGCGCTCCGTCGAGCACAAGCGCAAGTAGCGCCCCCCGTGGGCGAGCGCCGGGGAAGCGACCTCTCAATCGTCCGTGAGCAGCTCGGCCGCGAGCCCACCGTCTCCTTCACCGTGGTGGCCCGGTGCCCGGGCGGGCACCCGCTGGTGATCCGAAATGCGCCCATCGACCGGGACGGCCATCCCTTCCCGACGCTGTTCTGGCTGACCTGTCCCATCGCGGTGAAGGCCGCCGCCCGGCTCGAATCCCAGGGCTGGGTCCGCACATGGAACGGCCGGGCGGAGAAGGACGAGGCCCTGGCGGCCGCGCTCGCCGTCGCACACGAGGAGTACGCGCGGGAGCGTTCTCGAGGGTTCCCGCAAGCCCTCGCGTGGGGCGGGGTGGGGGGAGCCTCGCGAGGCGTGAAATGCCTGCACGCCCACTACGCCAATCACCTGGCTGGCGGCCGGGACCCCATCGGCGCCTGGGTGTCAGGGGAGATCGAGCCCGTCCATCCGGAGGAGAAGCCAGGCCGGGTGGGCGTGGTGGACCTCGGTACCAACTCGATCCGGCTGCTGGTGGCCTCATCGGGTCCGTCCGAGGACCAGGGCCTCGAGGAGTTCGCGAGGGACATGGTGATCACGCGGATCGGCGAAGGGGTCGACCGGACGGGTCGCATCGATCCGGAGGCGCTCGCTCGGACGGTCGACGTCCTGGAACGGTACTGCCGCCGAGCCCGGGCCCTGCACGCCGAACGCATCAGTGTCTCGGCCACCGCCGCGGTCCGGGAGGCCTCGAACCGCGACGAGCTCGACGCGGCGGTACGAACGCATGCGGGCTCGGAGCTGGAGGTCGTCACCGGCGAGCGGGAGGCGGCCCTGTCGTTCCTGGGGGCCACCCACCGGCTGGATGCACCGGGCCCGTTGCTCGTGCTCGACATCGGGGGTGGGTCGACGGAGTTCGCCGTGGGGACGGAGCGGCCCGAAGCCTCCGTCTCGACGTCGATGGGAAGCGTTCGGCTGACCGAACGGCTGATCCGGACCGACCCGCCGTCGGAGGAGGACCTGGGGGCGGTTCGCAAGGAGGTCCAGGACATCGTGGACGGGGTGGAACGGTCGGTACCGGTTCGGACCGCACGGACGCTCGTGGCGGTGGCGGGGACGCCCACGACCATCCAGTCCATCTCGCTCGGGCTGCCGTTCTACGACCCGGAGGCCATCCACCGTTCGTGGCTCTCGCTGTTGGAGGCCGAGCGCGTCCTCGAGGACCTGGCGGCGATGACGACCGACGAGCGGTCGGCCATCCCGGTGATGGCGCCGGGACGGGCCGACGTCATCGTGGCCGGCGACGTGATCCTCGTGGAGGTGATGCGCCGCTTCGGGTTCGAGCGGGCGCTCGTCTCGGAGACCGACATCCTCGACGGCCTGGCCCTGGAACTGCTGGCGACCCTGTAACCTCTGTCGCCGTGCCCAGGAAGACCCGCCACCGACAGCTCGCCCGGGTAGCCGCCCGCAGGCAGGCCGAGCGCCGGCGGCGGGAGCGACAGCGGGTCACCGTCATCGCCGTGGCCCTGGTGGTGGCCCTGATCGGAGGCGTCGTGGCCTTTGTCGCGTTCACGGGGAGCAAGACCCCGCCGGCGGCGTCGGGGACGCCGACACC
>JBIOUU010000196.1:0-18534 GCA_044867345.1 Actinomycetota bacterium | reverse complement strand
GTGGCGTCGCACCCTGGGCGACGCCACGATCGAAGCGCCGGATCGGCTCGCGGCCATGGCCGGGGTCCTCGCCCTCGGCGAGAACCCCGGCCGCTGGTGGTTCCAACGGGATTGGACGGCTCAGGATGCTCCGCCGAAGGAGCACCTCTCCCTATCGTTCTCGCGCCTGGACCGCCTGGAGAACTGCGAGCTCCAGTTCGTCCTGGGCGACGAGCTCGGGCTGGACCCCGGCGGCGGGTACCAGGCCTGGGTCGGCCGCCTGATCCATCAGCTCATCGAGGACGTCGAGAGCGGCAAGGTCGAGCGCACCCAGGTGGCGTTCATCGACGCGTTGAACGAGCGGTGGCAGGAGACCCGTTTCCCCTCGTACGCGGTATCCGAGGCCGAACGGCGCCACGCAATCCGGGTACTGATCCCCAACTGGTTCCAGCGATACGCGGACCTGCCCGCCGAGGCCACCGAGCAGGCATTCCGCTTCGAGTACGAGGGCGCCACGATCAAGGGGAAGATCGACCGCATCGGACCGGTACCCGAAGGTGGTCGCCGGATCACCGACTACAAGACCGGCGCCGCCGACAACGCCGACAGGCCGGCCGAAAGCCTGCAGCTTGGGATCTACTACCTGGCCGTGAACGAGTGCGACGACCTGGCCTCCTACCGCCCGGTCGACGCCGTGGAGCTCGCTTACCTTCCGGGCAAGAAGGGCAAGTGGCAGCTCGTTCCGCTCTCCTGGCAGGTCTCGGGCGCGGAGGAGGAATACAAGCGCACGATGCGAGAGCGCCTGTCCGGCCTCATCGAATCGGTGCGGCGGCTGGACCGGGAGGGACGCTCCACGCCGAGCACCACCGCCAACTGCTTCTTCTGCCGGTTCCAGACGATGTGCTCTCGATACCCCGAAGGCGGCGAGGTCTTCCCCGTCGCCACGCCCGTCTCGCTGAAGGCAGCCGCGGAGGCAACGCCATGACCGGCTATCCCCAGCCCATCGTGGACTTCCTGGGGGCGGAACCCACCCCGGAGCAGTGGCGTGCCATCTCCATGCCCCTCGTCCCTTACGTCCTGGTGGCCGGGGCCGGCTCGGGCAAAACCTCGGTCATGGCCGCTCGCGTCATCTATCTGGGCATGGCGGCAACGCGACTCCTCGACGCCGGCCACGACGGAGTCATGCCCGGGAACGTGCTCTGCCTCACCTTCACCAACAAGGCCACCGAGCATCTCCTGCTCCGCATCAGGCGGGCGCTTCGCACCCTCGATCTGGAGGAGGGCGAGGAGCCGGAGATCCTCAACTACCACGGGTTCGCCGCTGAGGTCCTCGATCGCCACGGCATGTTGATCGGGATCGAGCCCGGCCAGCGGGTCATCACGCCGGCCCAGCGCGCCGAGCTCGTGGCTCGGGTCCTGGATCGGATGACGTTCGATCACCTCACCACGCGGTGGCAGCCGACCATCGTCGCCAACATCCTCTCCCTCGACGAGCAGCTCCAGAACCACGTCGTGGAACCCCATGAGGTGGTGGACTTCAACCGATCGAACCTGGAGCGGCTGAAGGCGGCCAGGTCCGCCGACCCCCACCGGGCAGCGCTCGAGCGGATCGAGCTGGCGGGGGCCGTCGAGGAGTTCCGCCGGCTGAAGCGCGAGCTCGGGGTCATCGACTTCGGAGACCAGATCAGCCTGGCCGTCCGGATCGTTCGTGAGCATCCCGAGGTGGCCGTGGACTATCGCTCCCGGTTCCAGGCCGTCCTCCTCGACGAGTACCAGGACACCAACCATGCCCAGGCCATGCTCATGGAGGGGATCTTCGGCCGCGGCCATCCCGTCACGGCGGTGGGCGACCCCGATCAGAACATCTACGGCTGGCGAGGAGCCAGCCTGCACAACCTCCTCCAGTTCCCGACGCAGTTCCCGCATACCGACGGGACTCCGTCGGAGAAGCTTCCCCTTTACACGAACTTCCGATCCGGCGCTCGGATCCTCGGCGCGGCGGACGAGGTCATCGGGCCACTCCCGGCGAACCAGCGCCCCGATCCCGACAAGGAGCTTCGCCCGGACCCGCCGAACGGCCTGGGCTTCGTCCTGGTGGCGCAGTACGAGCACGAGATCGCGGAGATGCAGGCCGTGGCGGACCACGTCCTCGCTCTGCACGAGGAGGGCGTGTCATGGCGAGACTTCGCCGTGCTGTGCCGGACGCATCGTCTGTTCGAGCCGCTTCAACTCGCGTTCGGCGACCGTGGGGTCCCGGCCGAGTTCATCGGCCTCGCCGGCCTGATCAAGCTCCCGGAGGTCGTCGAGGTCCTGGCGTACGCGCGCGCCGCCGCCGATCCCGGCGGCGGCGTCGCATTGGCCCGCATCCTGACCGGGCCGCGATACCGCGTCGGACTCGGCGACCTGGCACGGGTGGGGGCCTGGACCCGCATGAGTGGCTTCGCCTTCCTCGACCGCCTGAGCGAGCGGCTGCCGGAGGACGAGGACCTGCTGGAGGATCAGCCGTTCCTCATCGCGGAAGCCCTCGAGCACCTCGACGAGGTCGAGGATCTCTCCGATGAAGGACGCGCTCGCCTGGAGGAGTTCGCGGCCGAGCTGGCCGGGCTGCGAGACGCGGCCCGCCGTCCGGTGGGCGAGTTCCTCGCCGAGGTCATCCGTCGAAGCGGACTCCTCGCGGAGCTCGGCGCGCAGGTCGACGTCGCGGCATCGACCGCCCGCCAGCGGAACCTCGCGGCGTTCTTGGACCAGGTGCACGCCTTCCAGCCGGTCGAGGGCGAGCTCACGCTTCGGGCGTTCCTCGACTACGTGGACTCGATCGAGGACGACCGCGAGTGGTCGCCGGTCCAGCCGAGTGAGGACGACACCGTCAAGGTCATGACGGTCCATGCGGCCAAGGGACTGGAGTTCGACACCGTGTTCGTCCCGGGGCTGGCCAAGGACCTGTTCCCCAATGCGCGGATCCAGCAGAACCCCATGCGGAAGGGAAGCTCCCTCGACATCGAGCTCCGCCGCGACCGCGACCTCCTCCCCCGGTTCGAGGGCGTGATGAATCGTTTCGTCGATGCGCTCCGTGAACAGGAGGTGTTCGAGGAGCGACGGACCGCCTACGTCGCCCTCACCAGAGCCAAGCGCCGCCTGTTCCTGTCCTCCGCCATCTGGTACGGGGAAAACATCAACGCGAAGACCGTCGGCAGGTTCTTCACCGAGCTCATGATGTGGGCCCGCCGGACCCAGCTGGCCGACATCCACATCGAGGGCGAGGAGAAGGAGGAGAACCCACTCGCGGGGTTCCGGCAGCGATTCGTCCGGCCTTGGCCCGGGCCGGCCAGGCCAGACGAGGCCGACGCTCTGTTCCCGGACGGGTGGCGACGGGCGGCCCTCGAGGCCACCGCGTCCGGCGAGATCGGGGCGAGCGCCCTCGCTACCCTGGATCCGGCGGAGCGGACCCGGTTCGAGGACCTCGCGGCGGATCGGCGAGCCCTGGCCGGGCATCTTCTGGAACGGGAGGCGGCGACGAGCGACGAGGTTGGGATCCCGGCCACCGTGTCGGTCGGTGGGATCGTGGACTACGGACGGTGTCCCAAGCGCTTCTACTGGAGCGCGGTCCGACCCCTGCCGCGGTTCTCCGGTCCCGCGGCCCGGATCGGGACCGACGTCCATGCCTGGATCGAGCGCCAGTCGTCGGGACAGACCACGTTGATCGAACTGGAGGAAGAGCCCGACCTCACCGCGGAGGAGCTCGCCGGCCAGCCCGGGAAGATCAAGCAGCTGCGGGATGCCTTCCTAGCAAGCCGGTTCGCCGACATGACCCCGCTCCACGCCGAGCGCGCCTTCCTGTTGTCTCTGGCCGGCTTCACGGTGAGCGGCCGGATCGACGCTATCTATGGCGTCCCCGAGGGCCCGTGGGAAGTCGTCGACTACAAGACGGGCCGGAAGCCGGAAGACGACCCCCTGTCGCGGGTCCAGCTCGACGTCTACGCGCTCGCCTGCATCGACGTCTGGGGCAAGCGGCCCGACGAGCTGACGCTCACCTACCTGTACCTCGCCACCGGCGACGAGGTGTCGTTCCCCGTGGGGGACGCCGAGGCCATCCGCGATCGTGTGCGGGCATGGCTCTCGGCCATCGGCGCCGGCCAGTTCGAGCCGACGCCCGGCGAGCATTGCCGGTGGTGCGACTTCCTGTCCTTCTGCGACGCGGGGAAGGCGTTCGTGGGCCAGACACCCGCCTCCAGGCCCGGCTAGCTCGTCAGCCGCTCCACCTGCTCCTCGAAGCTTCGGTACTGCGACGCGGGATCGAATCCGCCAACCACGGCCCCCGACACGAAGCGCACGGCCAGCCCGAGCTCCGGAGCCCGCGAGAGGAGCGCGGCCCGGAACCACTCGAGGTCACCCGGCTGGAGGACGACGGGCCCGGAGGTGCCGGGATGCCGGAGTGACTGATCGTCGATCGCGATCGGTGTCGGACGGAAGATCCGGTCGAGACCAGACACCGAGGGATCCTTCACGTCGAGCCGGGCTTGCTTCCCGTCCCACGTCGCGACGGCCACGACCGCGTCGGGCCCGTCGGGCCGGTGGAGCTCCGCGCGCACCGGCGTCGGTCTACCTGGCCAGCGAACGTTCCGCGTGCCGAAGCAGGGACGCGGTGTGCGAGAGGAGCTTCACCGCGACGTCGGGCTCCTCCTCGACCATCCGCAGGAAGTCCGTCCGCTTGAGCTCGAGCATCGTCACGGGTGTCTCCGTGGTGACGGTCGCGGTCCTGGCCCCGCCGTCGAGGAGAGAGATCTCGCCGAAGAAGTCGCCGGGCAGCAGTCGGTTGACGGCCGTTCCCCCGGGGCCCTCCACCTTCGCTTCACCCTGGACGATGACGTAGAAGCTGTCGCCCTCCTGTCCCTCCTTCACCACGGAGGCGCCCTCCATGTACCGGACCTCCTGCATGGAGTCGGCGAGGCGCTTCAGGTGACGCGACGAGAGGCCGGAGAACAGTGGGACCCGAGCCAGGGCCTCCTTCTCTCGCTTGCCCATCGCGTCGGACTCCCTCGCAACGATCCAGTTGGCGGGTCAGCCTACTCCGAGGGCGGCGGCGGTGTCGAAGCGACCGCCAGGATGTCACCGGCTCGCGCTAGGGTCGCGTCGTGGAGGCCCGCATCGTCGATCTCGCCTCCCCCGCCCGCCGGTTCGCCCATGGCCAGGCGCTCGTCCGCCAGGGCCAGGTCCCGGACTGCCTGTTCCTGGTGCGCGCCGGAGTGGTGCGACTGGCGGCAGCCCTGCCGAGCGGTCACGAGGTGGTCGTGGGCATGCTCGGATCGGGGGACGTGTTCGGGGAATGCGCGCTCCTCGGGGACCCTTCCCCCGTCGAGGCCCGCGCGGCGGGCCCGGTGCAAGTGGAGGCCCTGCCGCTGACGGCCCTGCAGGCAGTCCTGGAACGCAGCCCCGGCACCGCCACCGAGCTCCTTCGGTTGCTGGCCTCGCGGCTGCACCGGACCATGGGCGCGCTCGAGGAAGCGCTGGCTCAGGACGTCCCCACGCGTTTGTGCCGAACGCTCTGCGAGCTTGCCGGCCGGCACGGCGTCCGTGACGGTCGCGGCGTGCGGCTGGCCCTTCCCATCACGCAGGAGGACCTTGGGCGGATGATCGGCGCGTCCCGCGAGACCGTGAACCGGACCCTGGCCACGCTCTCGGCACGCAAGCTCATCCGGACCGAGGGCCGCCGCTACGTCATCCCCGACGTCGACGCGCTGGCCCGGGCCACGGATCGGGAGGCGACGACGAACGCTTGACAGGGCGAGGGCGGCCTTGGTGAGCTTGGGCATGGACGACTACGGCCCCTCCACCTACGGCGATCGCATCGCCGACGTGTACGACGCCTGGTTCCATCCGCCCTCCGACCCAGGCGCGGCGGTCGACTTCCTCACCGAACTGGCCGGCTCCGGCCCCGCACTCGAGCTGGCCGTCGGCACGGGACGCATCGCCCTGCCGCTCACGGCTCGGGGGGTCGAGATCCGGGGGATCGACGCATCGCCGGCAATGGTGGCCAAGTTGCGCGAGAAGCCGGGCGGGACGGACATCCCCGTCACGATGGGCGATTCCGCGGACGTCCCTGTAGAGGGCCGGTTCCGGCTGGTGTTCGTGGTGTTCAACACGCTGTTCGCATTGCTCACGCAGGACGATCAAGGACGATGCCTGCGGAACGTGGCCGAACATCTCACCGACGACGGCGTCTTCGTCGTCGAGGCATTCGTGCCCGACATCGCTCGCTTCGACCGGGGCCAGCGGGTCCAGACCCACCGGGTGGAGCCCGGCCGCGTATTCCTCGACGTGTCGATGCACGACCCGGAGCACCAACGGGTGAGCGTTCAGCTCGTCGTATTCGAGGAGAGCGGGTTTCGGATGTTCCCCGTCGAGCTCCGATACGTCTGGCCGTCCGAGCTCGATCTCATGGCCCGGCTGGCCGGGCTTCGGCTTCGGGAGCGGTGGCAGGACTGGAACCGCGAACCCTTCACCGGAGAGGGGAAGCACGTCTCGGTATACGAACGAGCGCCGGCCTAGCCGGACTCCTGGAGCACGGCGAGGCTGCACGGTCCGCACAGGAGTCCACGGCCCTTCACGGGTCGCCCGCATCGGACACAGGTCCGGGGCTCGAGCAGGGTCCACCGGACCACGCCCGCCGTGGTTCGCCGCTCCGCGCGGCCTTCGTTCTCCAGCTTGAGCAGGTGGGCCAAGACCGAGCGTGCGGCCAGTTGGTGCAGATCGGCCGGGTGGTCGCCGTAGATGACGGGGACGATCTCCTCCGGCGTCCGCAGCCCGGAGGCGAGCGCGGCAACGACCTGCTCCTCCCGGGCCGCACGATGCTCCAGGTACTCCTCCAGCTTGCCCGGGCCGTCGAGCACGACGGGGCCGTGTCCCGGATAGATCACGCGTGGGGACAGGTCCCGCATCCGCCGGAGCGAGCGGAGGTAGGACGTGAGGTCGCCTTCGGGCGGGTCGATGGCGCTCGTCCCCCGACCGAGCACGGCGTCACCCGTGAACAACGAGCGCTGCCGTTCCTCGAAGTACGCGATGTGGTCGGGGGTGTGACCGGGCGTGGCGACGGCGGTCAGCGCGAGATCGCCGGCCCGGATGCGCTGTCCGTCCGCCAGGCGGTTGGCGCCCTCGGCCGGGCGCGCCGCGTAGACGGGCGCGCCCGTCGCCACGGCGAGCGCTGCCGCACCCGGAGCATGGTCCGGATGGTCGTGCGTGAGGAGGATCGCCGCGAGGTGGCCCGCCTCGCGGGCCACCTCGCGCACGTGACCGGGGTCGTCGGGCCCCGGGTCGATCACGATGGACGGTCCGTCCCCCACGATCCACGTGTTCGTGCCCTCGAGCTCGCGGATCCCTGGGTTTGGGGCGAGGACGCGAAGGATGCACATCAGTCGAGTTCGACCTGGGGGACGTGCAGCGCGAGCACCTCGTCGATCGTCTCGCAGGTGGCCAGCGCCTCCATGGTCTTCAACGTCGGCCAGTAGAGGTCACACCGTCCCTCGGCGAAGTCGCGAAGGACGTCGGCGGGCCGGGCCCACCAGGCACGCTCGGCCTCGGTGCCGTCCGCGTGTGGCTCCAGTCCAGGAGGCGCATCCACGGCGAAGAACCGGGCGTCGAACCGGACCGGCACCTGTTCGGGGGCGACCCAGTGCGAGATCTCCCGAAGAGCATCCGCAGGTGGGGGCGAGGCGTGAACCGCCGAGAGCCCGCGATCGTCCCCGCCGACCGAGACCAGGCCCGCAGCCGTCAACGCGAGCCCGGCCTCCTCGATGAGCTCCCGGACGGCGCAGGCCCGGCCTGACTCGGCCGAGGAACCGAACCAGCGTGAGGCCAGCCCGCCGTCCTGCGGCTCGACCGCCCCGCCGGGGAACGCCAGGTATCCGGGGAGGAATCGATGCTCGCTCCCCCGCTTCAAGACCAGCACCTCCACGCCGTTCGCGCCCGGCCGCGCGGCGATCACCGTCGCCGCCGGCCGAGGCTCGGTCATGCCATCGGGTTTCACGTTCAGGATTCTGCCAGGTGGAGGTGGCCGGTCGCGTTCGTTAACCAGCCGCAACGACCCTCGTCCCTACCGATACGCTGGTCAGGGTGAGCGCTGAGGTCGCGGCACGCATCCGCCGTGCCATCGAGGAACGAGGGCCGATCTCGTTCGGCGAGTTCATGGACCTCGCCCTGTATGGGCCCGGCGGCTTCTACGACCGGCCACCCGTGGGTCGAAAGGGACACTTCCTGACCAGCCCGCACGTGCACCCCGTGTTCGCCGAGCTCCTCTTGCGCGCGGTCCTCGACCTGCGAGAGCGTCTGGGCCGCCCAGAACCCCTTTCCATCGTGGAGGTGGGCGCGGGCGATGGGACCCTCGCGGCGGACCTCCTCCGGCTCATCGAGGAGCGTGGCGGCCCCGCCGTCGACTACCTGGCGGTGGAACGGAGTGCCGGTGCTCGCGCTTCGCTGGCGGAGCTCCCGGTGCGGGTCATCGAGCGCCTCGGCGATGCCGTCCACAACGATGCAACGGTGGTCATCGCCAACGAGCTCCTGGACAACCTGCCGTTTCGAAGGATCCGGGGAACGATGAACGGCGTGGTCGAGATCCGGATCGACGCGGGTCGGACGCGCTTCCTCGAGGTTGACGTGCCGTGCGACGAGACGATCGCGGAGCTCGTGGCCGAAGGCGGGCCCTCCCTCGCTCCGGGCCAGGATGCGATCGTCCCGATCGGTGCGCTGCGGTTCGTGGATGAACTCGCGGCGACGCTTCGACGGGGCTACGCCCTCCTCATCGACTACGACTCCCCGGGGGGTCGTAGGGGCGAGGTCCACGGCTATCGGGATCACCGAGTGCTGGCGGACGTCCTTCGCGATCCCGGATCGGCGGACATCACCGCCGGCGTCGATCTCGGCGCCATCGCTCGGAGGGCCGAAGCCCGGGGCCTCCGGACGCTGGGCCTGACCTCGCAGGGCGATGCCTTGCGGGCCCTCGGGTTCGCGGAGTGGAACGCGACCCAGCGGGCGCGTCAGGGTGAGCTCCTGACCGGTGGTGCGGGCCGGCGGGCCACTCGGGTGTGGGAGGGCCGGAGCCGGGCTAGTCTACTGGTCGATCCGAACGGTCTCGGCAGGCTGAAATGGGTGCTCCTGGCCACCAAGGACCTCACCGCCCCGGACTGGATCCAGCCACCCGCCGGCCTCGCCGAAGAGCTGACTGACTGATCTAGCGGTCGATGTCGCCGACCACGAAGAAGATGCTGCCCAGGATGGCGATGAGGTCCGGGACCAGCGATCCGGGCAGCATCGCCGGGATCACCGAGACGTTGGAGAACGAGGCGGTCCGCATCTTCATCCGGTATGGGTATCGTTTGCCGTCGCCCACCAGGTAGTAGCCCATCAGCCCGAGCGGGTTCTCGGTGCGAACGTAGATCTCCCCCTGGAGATTCAGGGTCTTGGGGAGCTTGGGAGCGATGTACTCACCCGCCGGGAGCTTCTCCATGCATTGCTCGATGATCTTGCACGACTCCCACATCCGCTGGACGAGCACCCACAGCCGGTCGTAGCAATCCCCGGTCATGCCCACCGGGACATCGAAGTCGACCTCTGCGTACTTCTCGTACGGCTCATCCTTGCGAGGGTCCATCGGCACGCCCGAGCCCTGCAGCACGGGCCCCGAACACCCATACGCGATGGCCGTCTGGGGCGGAAGGATCCCGACCCCCTTGGTCCGGGCGAAGATGATCTCGTTGCCCATGATCAGGTCCTCGAAGTCCTTCAGCTTCCTCCGCACCCACTTCAGGACCTCGGCTGATTCCTTCAGGAACCCCCGCGGAAGGTCGTCCTTCAGCCCGCCCACCCGCGCGTAGGAGTGATGCATCCGCGCGCCCGTCGCCGACTCCATGAGGTGCTGGATCATCTCCCGCTCGCGGAACGCATAGAACATCGGGGTCATCGCGCCGAGCTCGAGGGGGAAGGACCCGGTGAACATCAGATGATTCAGGATCCGGTTCCACTCCGCCATCATCGTGCGGATCCACTGGGCGCGTTCGGGGACCTCGATGCCGGCCGAGCGCTCCACGGCGATCACCCACCCGAGCTCGTTGTTGAAGGCCGAGAGCCAGTCGTGCCGGTTCATCAACACCAGGACCTGGCGGGCGTCGCGGAACTCCGAGAGCTTTTCCGCCGCCCGGTGCATGTAGCCGATCACCGGCTCCGCCCGGACGATCCGTTCTCCGTCGAGCTCGAGGACGATCCGGAGCACGCCGTGGGTCGAGGGGTGCTGTGGACCGATGTTGAGGATCATCTCCTCGGTTCGGAATGCCCCCGGGGACGCGACCTCCACGTCGATGCCGCCGCCGCGCACCATCCAGTGCTCGGCGACGGTCGAGAACGTGGCCCGCTCTTCCGAATCCACCGGTTCCTATCCTCCCACGGGACCGGCGGAGGCGCTCGGCGGCCGCGTTCGAACGGGCGACGGGGGGGAGAGCGCGCTAGGCTCCGACCGATGGCGATCAAGGCGCAGAGCCCTCGGCGGAAGATCCCGTCGGTCGACGCGTTGCTTCGCTCGGAGCCGGGACAGCGCGCTGCCGAAACGTTCGGCCGCGCGCTGCTCAAGCGAACCCTCACCCAGACCCTCGACATCGTGCGGGAAGGAGCGACGCGAGGTATCGACCCCCCCGAGGACGATGTCATCATGGCCCGAGCCGTGGGCCTCGCGTCCTATGCCGCCACCGGGCTCCATCCGGTGATCAACGCGACCGGCGTCGTGCTGCACACCGGGCTCGGTCGCGCCCCGCTCCCCGACCGGGCGGTCAAGGCGGCCGTACGCGCCGGGCGCGGCTACACCGACCTGGAGATCGACCGCGTGACCGGCGCCCGAGGGCGGCGGACGTCACGGGCCGAGCTCATCCTCACCGCGCTGACCGGCGCGGGGGGCGCCCTCGTCGTGAACAACGGGGCCGCGGGGTTGCTCCTCTCCCTCGCCGCGCTTGCCCGGGGGAAGCAGGTGCTGGTGTCGCGGGGCGAGCTGATCGAGATCGGCGGCGAATTCCGGATCCCCGACATCATGGCCGCGTCCGGGGCCAAGCTCGTCGAGGTGGGGACGACGAACCGGACCAGGCCGTCCGACTACCGGGGAGCGATCACGTCCAAGACGGCGCTGGTGCTGAAGGTCCACCCCAGCAACTACCGGGTGGTGGGGTTCACTGCCACGCCATCGGCCGCCGATCTCTCCGGGCTCGCGACGAAGGCGGGCATCCCGTTCCTCTACGACCTGGGCTCGGGACTCCTCGACCGATATCCCGGCCTTCCCGCCGACGAGCCCAGCGCCCGAGAGGCGCTGGCGGATGGAGCCGACCTCGTGGTCTTCTCCGGCGACAAGCTGTTGGGCGGACCTCAGGCGGGAATCGTCCTCGGCAGGGCCGACCTCGTCGAACGGTTGCGCCGCAACCCGATCGCCCGCGCAGTCCGCGTGGACAAGATGCAGGTGGCCGCCCTCGAGTCCGTGTTGATGTCGTACGCCACCGGAGCGCATGCGGACCTTCCGGTCTGGCGCATGCTCGTGGAGCCGGCCGAGCGGGTGAAGCGCCGGGCCGAGCGCCTCGCCCGATCCCTCGACGGCGAGCTCGAGGGGGCACACCTCCGCCGGTCGGAAGCGACGGTGGGTGGAGGGTCGATGCCCGGGTACGCCGTCCCGTCCTGGGCCGTGGAGGTCCGCGTCCCCGATCCCGAGGTGATGTCGGCGCGGCTCCGCGCGGGGAGCCCCCCGGTGTTCTGCCGCGTCGACGAGAAGGGCGTGGTGTTCGACGTCCGGACGGTAACGGAGGAGGCGCTCCCCGACCTGACGCGGGCCATCCAATACGCGCTGGAGGGCGACGACCTCGCCGATGAGTGAGCGGCCGGTTCGCCTCGAACCGGCGGCCGAGGCGCCGCTGCACGTGGTGGCCACCGCCGGCCATGTCGACCACGGCAAGTCCTCGCTGATCCTCCGGCTCACCGGCATCGACCCCGATCGGTTGGCGGAGGAGAAGCGACGCGGGCTCACCATCGATCTGGGGTTCGCCTGGTGCACGCTGCCCTCGGGCAGAGAGATCGGGTTCGTCGACGTCCCCGGCCACGAGCGGTTCGTCCGCAATATGCTGGCAGGCGTGGGACCGGTCCGGCTCGTGCTGTTCGTCGTGGCGGCCGACGAGGGCTGGAAGCCACAATCTGAGGAGCATCTGGCCATCGTCGATGTCCTCGGAGCCGACGGCGGCGTCGTCGCCCTCACCAAGTGCGACCTGGTGGACGAGGAAGCGCTCGACCTCGCCACCGAGGACGTGCGCGATCGGCTCAGAGGGACGGCCCTGCAGGATGCACCGATCGTCCGGTGCTCGTCGCAGACCGGTGAGGGGTTGGACGGACTCGTCGAGGCCCTGGACGCGATGGTCGGCGCTGCCGCCGATCCGGCCGAGGACGAACGGCCGCGGCTGTTCGTCGACCGGATCTTCACGGTCACCGGCGCCGGGACCATCGTGACCGGCACGCTCACTGGGGGGCGGCTGCACGTCGGCCAGGAGGTCGACCTGCTCCCTGCGGGGGGCCGCGGCCGGATCCGCGGGCTCCAGACCCACAAACGCTCGATCCAGGTGGCCCGTCCGGTCTCGCGGGTGGCGGCCAACCTGGTCGGCGTTGACCGGGAGGGGCCGGCCCGGGGCGACGTCCTCGGCCTCCCGGGCGAGTGGCGACCGACCCGAGCGTTCGAGGTCCGGCTCCGGCCGGTACGCGGGCTCGCCCATCCGCTCACCGCCAGCGGGGCATACAAGGTATACGCGGGCTCGGCCGAACGAGGGGCCCGGATCCGGTTGTACGAAACCGGTGAGCTGAAGGACCCGGAAGGAGGCTTCGCCCGCATCCGAGTTTCCGATCCGCTGGTCCTCGACGTTCACGACCGGTTCGTAGTGCGAGAGGCCGGACGGCGGGAGACGGTGGCCGGCGGCGTCGTCCTCGACGTGGACCCCCCCGTCCGCCCCGGCCGCGCGGTGCCTCGCCGCCTCGACGCGCGAGAGCGCGCCGCGCGGGCGGACCTGCCCCCGCTCATCGTCTCGGAGCGAGGAGCGGTCCGCGCCTCCGACCTGGCCATCCTCACCGGGGCCCGACCATCGGCGATCGACGGAGCCGAGCGGACGGGCGCCTGGTGGGTGGCGAAGCGCGTCTTCGACCAGGTGAGCGGAGCGCTCCAAGCGGAGCTGGCGGCGTTCCACGAGGACCACCCTCTGGACGAGGGCGTCGAACTCGCGCGCGCCCGCGCGATCGTGGTTCGAAACCTCCAGGAGGCGGGCTCACTCGGGGACGGCTCCCTGGCCGACGCCCTGCTGAGCACCCTCTCCGAGTCCGGCCGCGTCGTCCGGGAGGGCTCCACCGTCCGGCTGGCCTCCCACAGGGCCTCACTGGCCGGAAGAGAGGAAGAGGCCGGCCGGCTGGTCCGAGCCGTCGCCGAGGCGGAGCCGACGCCTCCGACCGTCGACGAGCTGACCTCGGCCGGGTTCGCCCCGGATCTGATCGAGGCGGCCACCAGGGCCGGGATGCTCGTCCGGGTATCCCGCGACCTCGTGATGACGCCCGGGCTCGTGGCGCGTGCGGAGGCCCTGGTCCGCAGTTCGGGTAAGGACGGCATCACCGTGAGCGCGTTCCGGGAAACCATGGGGACCTCGCGCAAGTACGCGTTGCCCCTCCTCGAGCACCTGGATCAGCGGAAGGTCACGATCCGGCGCGGGGACCTCCGGTTCCCCCGGGAGGGCGCCTCCTCCGGCTAGTCGACCTTCGCCAGCACGGCCACCTCGACCGGCGCTCCGAGCGGGAGCTCGGCCACCCCGACTGCCGCCCTGGCGTGCTTGCCGGTCTCGCCGAACACCTGGACCAGCAGGTCGCTCGCTCCGTTGGCCACCTTCGGCTGGTCGGTGAAGCCCGGTGCCGAGGCCACGAACACCAGGACCTGGACGATCCCGCGCACCCGGTCGAGCGACCCCAGGGCCTCCTTCAACGCGGACAGCGCCTGGAGGGCGCACTGCCTGGCCGCTTCCTGCCCCTGCTCCAGGGTTACCCGGTCACCCAGGTGGCCGGGGTGCAGGATCTGCCCGTCCACCATCGCAACCTGCGCCGACACGTAGGCCAGCTCCCCGATCATCCGGACGGGGATGTACGAAGCCACCGGCTCCGGCGGCGGCGGAAGCTGCAGCCCCTGGGTCGCCAGCAAGTCCTCGATGCCCATGCTCGGGATTGTGACAGAGGGCCACCGGTGGGCGCTTTGGAAGCGAGGGAAGCGACGCCGAGGATCAGCCGGCCCGAAGGGCTCGCTCCCTGAGGAGCTGCCGGCGCTCCATCTCGTTCAGCCCACCCCAGATGCCGTGGCTCTCGCGGATCTGGAGGGCGTACTCCAGGCACTCCTCACGGACGGGGCAGCGGGCGCACAGGGCCTTGGCCTTGGCTTCCCGCCCCTCCTTCTGATCGCGCTTCTCGAAGTAGTTGGGGGCGAAGAACAAGGATGAATCCTCGCCGCGACAGGCGGCGTCGAACTGCCAGCCCCACATCCAGTCGACAGCCATGGCCTTGGTCGAAACGGCCCATCCCTCCTTCGAGCCTTCCAGACCCCTCATTAACAATCTTCGTATCTGGACGCTCGAGGGATTCCCCCCGTTTCACCCTGGTCCATGAGGCACGGAAAACGCAAAGTTCGGCCGGCCCCGGGCATGATGGGGGTCAGGCCAGAGCCGGGGTCAGGCCTCGTCCGAGGGAACGTCCCCGCCGGCACCGGGGTCTGGCTCGACCCGCAGGACCAGGCCGTCCACCCCCCGGACCCTGACCCGGGTGCCGGGCGGGATGGGTCCGTCATTGCTCCGCCCCCGCCACAACGTGCCCTTCACGTAGACGGGGCCGTCCGGCCTCAGCTCGCCCCTGGTCTCCCCGACCAGCCCCACCAACCCCCGCTGGGTCGTGGCGATCCGCTCCCGGGACCGTTGCGCCACCGTGAGGGCGAAGCCGTAGTAGAGGAAGCTCCCGAGGCCCAGGAAGCCGATCAGCCACGGCGAGATCCCGATGGCGGGGGCCACCCCCCGGAAGGACAGGAACGACCCGGCCAGGAATGCCACCACCCCCGCCACGGTCAGGACGCCGAGCCGGTGGAGGCGGACGTCGGCACAGAGCAGGATCACCCCCCCCACGAGAAGCCCGATGCCCGGCCACGAGGCCGGGACGACGGTGAGCCCGTAGACGGCCAGCGCCAGCATCCCGACCCCGGCGAAGCCGGCGAAGCCGAAACCCGCCTGGGTGAGTTCGAACGCCAGCCCGGCCAGCCCCAGCACCAGCAGGAGGTAGATGGCGGCCGGTGAAGCCACTGCGTGCAGGACGCGATCGAACGGACCGAGCTCGGTGAAGCGAACCTCGACCGGCTGCTGCGAGGGTCTCTGCGCGATCTCCGTGTGCAGGGTCACCGAGCCGCCCGGAGTCTGCACGGTCGATCCATCGATCTTCGAGAACAGGTCGGGAAGCGAGGTGGCGGCCACCTGGGCGATGTGACCGTCCAGCGCTTCCTGCGCCGGAACGACCGACGAGGGGAACGCCGGCGCGGGCCTGCCCCGGACCTCCGCCCACCCCGCTGCCATCCGCTCCAGGGCCGCGTCGTCCGGGAGCTCCGCGTTCGCCGCATCGACCAGATCGACCGGCTCGAGCGGACCCACCCCCACCCCGGGAGCGACGGCAGCAAGGCTCGCGGCGTACATGAACAGGAGCGCGGCGCCCTGGGCCTTGGCCGGCGAGGGTCCCACCCACACGATCACGGGAACGCTCGATCGGAACAGCCGCTCGGCCAGCTCGACGGCCGGCTGATCGAGCGTCCCCGCCGAATCCAGCTGGATAACCACGGCCGAGCCGATGCGTTCGGCCTCGGCGAGCGAGTCGGTGAGATAGCCGGCCACCGTTCGGTCGATGGAGCCGTCGACCTTGGCCACGAGGACGCGGGACGTGGTCGGCGCCTGTGCGGACGCCGTTGCGACCCAGAGCAGCGACAGGACGCAGACGGCGAACGCGATCGGGAAAGAGGCGCGGCGCATGGGCGGCTCCATCGTAACGGTGGCAGGGTATCCTGGGCCGACGCTCATGGAGGCTCCGCCGAGAGGAGGCCCGCGGACCGCCTTCGCCGTCACCCTGGCGCTCGTCATCGCACTCGCGGCCAGCATCGTGGCGGTGATGCTCTTCCTGCTGCTCGATCCTCTGAACGAGGGAACGGCAGCGCTGAACGACCGGCTCAAGGCGGCCGGCGCGTCCTTCACCCGCATCCCCCACCCCCCGGAACGCTCCACGATCTATGCGGCGGACGGGTCCGTGCTCGCCACGCTGTACCTTGACGAGAACCGCAAGATCGTCGGCCTTGCCAAGGTCGCGCCCGTCACCCGTCAGGCCGTGCTGGCCATCGAGGACGACGGCTTCTACACCCACGGCGCCATCAACGTCCCGTCCGTTTTCCGGGCGATGGTCGCCAACCTCATCGCGGGCCGGATCACGCAGGGCGGCTCGACGATCACGCAACAGCTCGTGAAGAACGCGGTCATCGGTGGCGACGAGCAGACGTTCGCCCGCAAGTTCCAGGAGGCGGCGCTGGCCATCCGGATGGAGCAGCGGTATTCCAAGGACCAGATCCTGGAGATGTATCTGAACGAGGTGTACTTCGGGAACGGCGTGTACGGGATCGGCACGGCCGCCCAGTACTACTTCCAGGTGCCGGTCCAGAAGCTCAGCCTGGGTCAGTCCGCGCTCCTGGCCGGGCTCATTTCAGCACCGGAGGACTACAACCCGATCACGCATCCCAAGGTCGCCCTGATCCGGCGGGACCAAGTGTTGGACCGGATGGCCCAGCTCGGCTGGGCCGACCGTGACAGGGTGGAGCGGGCCAAGAGGCAACCCCTGGACCTGGCGCAGACGGCGGGCCGGACCGGCCAGTTGGTGCCGCCGTTCTTCGTGCACTACATCACGCAGTCGATCCTGGACGACGACCGCGGTCAGTTCCACGCCTTCGGCAAGACCTACAACCAGCGGAAGCACACCCTGTTCCAGGGCGGGCTGAAGATCTACACGACCCTCCGGCCCGACTGGCAGCGGTACGCGCAGGAGGCGGTGAACGCGAGCCCCGCGATCGACAAGTCGACGGGACCCGACGTCTCGCTCGTGTCGGTGGACGTGCGGACCGGCGCGATCCGGACCATGCTCTCGGGCAAGGACTACCAGCGGGATCAGCTCGACCTGGTATGGCACGGCCGCCGGCAGACGGGCTCGGCGTTCAAACCGTTCACCCTGGTCGCCGCGTTCCAGAATGGGTTCACGCCGGCCAAGGTCTACTCGTCCAAGTCACCGTTCTGCTCTCCGCTCTGGAGGAGCGAGACGGGCTGCGTCTCGAACGCCGAGGGCGCCGGGGATCGGGGCTACATCGACTTGTGGACGGCCACGCAGGATTCGGTGAACGTCGTCTTCGCCCAGCTGGCGCTCGACGTGGGGGCGGAGGCCATCGTCGAGGCGGCTCGCAAGATGGGCATCACCGCTCCGCTCTCGGGGGTCCCGTCCATCACGCTCGGGACGAACGACGTGTCCACCCTGGACATGGCCTCGGGCTATTCGACCCTGGCCAACAACGGCGTCCACTGTCAGCCCTTCGCCATCACCAGAGTGGTGCTGCCGGAAGGGCGGAAGCTGTACCAGCACCACCCGCAATGTAAGAAGGCCATCGATCCGGAGATCGCCCACCTGGTCACGGCCATGCTCCAACGGGTGGTGTGCTGCGGGACCGGGACCGCGGCGAACATCGGTCGGCCCATCGCCGGCAAGACCGGCACGGCGCAGGACTACACGAACGTCTACTTCGCCGGGTACACGCCCCAGGTGGCCACGGCCGTCTGGGTGGGATTCCCCCAAGGACAAGTCCCCATGGATTCGTACTACGGGCAGTCCGTGTTCGGAGGCACGGTGGCCGCACCGATCTGGCACAGCTTCATGATCAAGGCGATGGTCGGGATGCCGGTCGAGGGGTTCCCCGGGCCGCCGGCCCAGGCGGGCGGGACCATCCCGGACGTGGTCGGCCTGCGCTCGGCGGAGGCTCAGCAGATCGTGATCGATGCCGAGTTCACGCCGATCGTGAAGAACGTGGACTCCTCGGCACCGGTGCACACGGTCCTGGAGCAGGCGCCGCCGGGCGGCGCGACCGCCGCGCTGGGGAGCGGCGTGACGCTCACCGTCAGCAACGGGAAGGGTGGTGGAGGGACCGGCCCGCCCGTCTTCGTGCCGGCCGTGACCGGCATGGCCGAGAGGGACGCGGTGAAGGCGGTCGGGGGCTCGGGGCTCGTCCCGGCAGTGCAGTACGTGGACGTGGCCGATCCCAAGCAGGAGGGGATCGTCCTCAACCAGTCGCCGGCCGCCGGCGAACGGGTCCCGTCAGGATCGACCGTCGTGATCGTGGTGGGCCAGCACCAAGGGGGCCCGAACCGGCGCCTGTAGCACTTCACCCTCCCAGCCGAGCGCGCACCCTCGCCTGCACCG
>JBIOUU010000195.1:0-3194 GCA_044867345.1 Actinomycetota bacterium | reverse complement strand
CTCGGTAGCTCCGCCCCTCCACCACGACCGCGTCCACCACGTAGCGACCCAGATCCATCGCAGACCCCCGTCCAAGGTGTCCACGATGCTCCGACACATGTGTCCACTATCCGGTGAACTCAGGCACTCCCGTCTCCGCCGGAAACGGTCACTTCTTCGAGGCGACAACGGCAGGCTCCTCGACCGTGAGCATTGGTTCCTCCGAGCGAAGAGCTCGAACGAACAGCGCTCCGGCGGCCCCGATCAGTCCCGCCATGAAGAATGCCTCAAGCCAGTCACCCATCGAACCCGGATCGATCATGGTCGTCGTCTCCTTCCCTCGACGAGATGGAAGCAGCCGATCCTGAGGAGTGACTGCGAAGGGGCTGCGAGTTCCGCCTGACGCCGCCGCTGCCGGTGCCCGTATCCTCCTCCTGTGACCGACGTGGTCCCGGGCCGGATCGGCATCCTGCGTCCGCTCCGCCTCCGCGACTTCGCCCTCCTGTGGACGGGGATGGCCATCTCGATGGTCGGGGATGGCGTGTACGTCGTCGCCATCGCCTGGCAGGTCTACGAGATCTCGAACCGACCCTCCGCGCTGGCGCTCGTCGGCGTGGCGTGGTCCCTGCCCCAGGTGCTGCTGATGCTCCTCTCCGGCGCCCTGGCCGACCGGTTCGACCGGCGCCGGCTGATGGTCGCCGGCGACCTGATCCGCTGTGCCGCGATCGCGACCATCGGCACCCTCTCGATCACCGGACGGCTGACCCTCCCGCTGGCGGTCGGGATCGTCGTGGTCTATGGGGTCGGGCAGGCCATCTTCCAGCCGTCCTTCTCGGCGATCGTGCCTACCATCGTTCCTGGGGACCTCCTCGTCGAGGCCAACTCGCTGGCCCAGTTCGTGCGGCCGTTCGCCATGATGCTGCTCGGGCCGCTGATCGGGGGACTGCTGATCGCAGCCTTCGGCGCCGGCTGGGCGTTCGTCTTCGACGGCGGGACGTTTGCGTTCTCGGCGTTGATGATCCTGCTCATGCGGACCCGCCATGAGCCCCGAGACACGGACTCGGGGGATCGGCTGATGTCCGAGGTCGTGGAGGGGCTTCGGTACGTGATCGCCAACCGATGGCTCATCCTGGCCATGGTCGGAGCGACGGTCAGCCTGCTGGCCACGTGGGGCCCCTGGGAGACGCTCGTGCCCTACGTGATCAAGAACGAGCTTCACGGAGGGCCGACCGCGCTCGGCCTCGTGTTCGGCGCCGGCGGCCTGGGGTCGGTGGCCGCGGCCCTGTTCTTCGGGCAGCGGGGCACCTTGCCGCGACGGCCCGTGACGGCCCTGTACCTGGCCTGGGCGATCGCCATGTTCGGGACCGCGGGCTTCGGCCTGGTGACCGGGGTGTGGCAGGCCATGGTCGTGGCGCTGGCGACCGAGGCATGCATCACAATCCTCGTCGTCATCTGGTTCACCCTCGTCCAGCGACTGGTGCCCCACGACCTGCTCGGCCGCGTGACCAGCCTGGATTGGATGATCTCGATCGCGGGCGTGCCGCTGTCGTTCGCCATCGTCGGCCCGGTGGCCTCAGCCATCGGCGCCCGGACGACGCTCGTCCTTGCCGGGATCCTGGGGGGTGGGATCACGCTCGCGGTGATGTTCCTCCCCGGGGCCCGTGACCCCGAGCGGGACGGCTCCCTGGACACGATCGTTCCCGCTCCGTGAGCTCTTGGGGACCTCTCAGCGTTCTCCCAGCTTCCGGTGTTTCATTGGTACCGGGAAGCAAGGCAGGAGGTGGTCGGTCTATGGAATTCAGCCCAACGCGACCGAACCAGCCTTCGGCGCCCGGCGATCCCGCCACCGACCCGCGGCGGGTGCTCGTCGTGGACGATGAGTCGAACATCACCGACCTCGTGGCGACGGCCCTTCGGTACGAGGGGTTCGAGGTGGCCGCGGCCGGGAACGGCCGCGACGCGCTGAAGCTCGTCGAATCGTTCCGCCCCCACCTGGTCGTCCTCGACGTCATGCTCCCGGACCTCGACGGGTTCGAGGTACAGAAGCGTCTGCTGGACCGGGGACGGCCGTCGCCGGTCCTGTTCCTCACGGCCCGCGATGCGACCGAGGACAAGGTCCGCGGTCTGACGATCGGTGGCGACGACTACGTCACGAAGCCGTTCAGCCTGGAGGAGCTAATCGCCCGGATCCGCGCGGTGCTCCGCCGGGCCCACGGTTCGGGGCCACCGGCCGACCGGCTCGCCTTCGCCGACCTGGAGATGGACGAGGACACCCACGAGGTGTGGCGGAAGGGCCGCGTCATCGACCTCACCCCCACGGAGTTCAGCCTCCTCCGGTTCCTGCTGGCCAATCCCCGACGGGTCCTGTCGAAGGACCAGATCCTGGATCACGTGTGGCACTATGACTTCGGCGGCGACTCCTCGATCGTGGAGACCTACATCAGCTACCTGAGGAAGAAGGTCGATCCGGAGGAGCCACGGTTGATCCACACGGTGCGGGGCGTGGGATACGTCCTTCGCCTTCCCCCGGAGTGAGTGGTGTCCCTCCGGGCGCGCCTGCTGATCACGTCGGTCGTCCTGGTGGCGGCCGGGTTGCTGGTCGCGAACGTCGCCACGTACCGGCTCCTGTCGAACTTCCTGCTGCACCGGACGGACGACCAGCTCGTGGCCGCGCAGGCCCCGGTGCTGGATGCGCTCCAGTTCGGAGGTGACGTCCCGAGCCATCAGACGCCGACGTTCCTGGTGCCGCCGGGAACCTACGCCGAGGTTCGCAACGGTTCCGGAGCTCCACTGGTCTGGAAGTTCTTCGGATACGAGACCAAGACGGACCAGCGCCCCGTGTGTCCCAGGGACTTGCCGGGGTCGGTCGCGTCGACGGAGGAGGGCCCGACGTTCTTCACCGCCACGACCGGTCGCGGGGGGGCCCCGACGTACCGAGCCGTGGCCGCGGCACTCAGTCCGGGGCCGGGAACGCTGATCGTGGCCATCCCGCTGACCGAGGTGTCGGCGACGCTGGATCGGCTGCTCGGAGTGGAGCTGGTGGTGAGCGGCATCGTGCTGCTCCTCGTCGCGGGATTCGCGCTTTGGCTGGTACGGCTGGGCCTTCGCCCGCTGGAAGGGATCGGGGCGACCGCCGGCGCCATCGCGGCCGGTGACCTCTCGCGCCGGGTCGAGCCGGCGACCGAACGGACGGAGGTGGGCCGGCTGGGTCTGGC
>JBIOUU010000194.1:0-8112 GCA_044867345.1 Actinomycetota bacterium | reverse complement strand
CGGATGCTGGTCACCAAGCGCGAGGCGGTCCCGGCGCGCAAGCACGGGAACATGCCGTTGTGAACGGCGAGCGGCGGTTCGAGGTGCCGAGCGGCCTCACCCGCGAGGAGGAGCGCGCCATCCTGCTCGCCCTGGAGCGGTACTTCCTCAAGGAGAGCCCGCACCCCGACCCGTGGGTCCTTGCCGGACGGATCGAGGCCACCGGATTCGGTGCGCTGCAGGTCCGGCGGCACATGGAGGCAGCGTGGGGCGTCCCGGCGCGAGCCCCGTTCGTTCGTCCCGGCGTTCCATCGCTGCACGGCCGGGGCGACGCCACCTAGGTCCGGCGATGACGGGCGTCGCGATCCATGTCGACCAGCTGTGGTTCCAGACCCCCGGTGGGATCGGGACCTATATCCGAAACCTCGTTCCCGCGATGGCCCGGCGGGACCCGGGCCTCGACGTCCTCCTGTTCCATGCGAGGTTCGACCATGACGGCCCGCCAGAGCGATGGATCCGCGAATTCTGGGTGGAGGAGCTCCCGGCGCCTATCCGGACCCTCTATCCGAGGTGGGATCTCCTCGGGCGACCGCCCCTTCCCCCGAGCCTGCAGGGTTCCGAGATCGTCCATGCCACCAACCCGGCCGCCATCCCTCCCGCCGGATCGGGGCAGCGGCTGGTGGTGACCGTCCACGACCTCGCCTTCGAGTACCACCCCGGGATGTTCCCCCGGTTGTGGCGCTCCATGTACCGGCTGGGGCTTCGGGCCGCGGTCGCCCGGGCCGACGCCATCGTCACCCCGTCCCGCAACACGGCCGAGGACCTGCTGTCGCGGACGAGGGTCGACCCCGCTCGGCTCCACGTCGTTCCCCTGGCCGCGTCGATCGGCGTTGGGGGTGATGACGCCGACGCGACCCTCGCACGGCTGAAGGTCCGCGAACCCTACGTCCTGTTCGTTGGCACGCTCGAGCCGCGCAAGAACTTGGTCCGGTTGATCCGGGCGTACCGACGGGTTGCCGCCACCGGCCTCCCGCATGCGCTGGTGCTCGCCGGGCCACTCGGGTGGCACCACGACGCGCTGATGCGGGAGATCGCGCTGTCGGGCCCGGGCGACATCGTGATGACCGGGGCCGTGTCCGAGAGGGATCTCGATGCCCTGTACCGGGCGGCCGACGCATTCGTCTACCCGTCGCTGTACGAGGGGTTCGGACTTCCGGTGATCGAGGCCATGGTCCGGGGCATCCCTACGGTGGCATCGAACACGTCCGCCGTCCCCGAGGTGGCGGGAGACGCCACGCTCGGCGTGAGCCCCCGGTCGGTCCGCGAGATCGCCCAGGCCATCGAGTCGGTGCTGACGGACCTGGATCTGGCCGAACGGCTGGCGATGCGGGGCCGGCGCCAGGCCGAGCGGTTCTCCTGGGACGAGACGGCTCGCCTCACCCTCCAGGTGTACGACCGAGCGCTCGGCGGGAAATGAGGGCTCGCCCGCAGCTCCGCTGAATGCCGGCGGGCTCAGTTCCCGTACTCGTAGAAGCCCCTGCCGGTCTTGCGGCCGAGGCGGCCCGCCGCGACCATCCGCTTCAGGAGCGGCGGCGGGGCGAACAGGGGCTCCTTGAACTCGTCGAACAGCACGTTCGCCACGTACACCGCCGTGTCGAGCCCGATGAGATCGAGGAGTTGCAGCGGCCCCATGGGATGGGCCAGGCCGAGGCTGATCGCTGTGTCGATGTCCTCGCGCGTGGCGAACCCCTCGTCGAGCATCCGGACCGCCCCATTCAGGTATGGGATGAGGAGCATGTTCACGATGAAACCGGCGCGGTCCTTCGATAGCACCGTGGTCTTGCCCAGCACCGCGCCGAACGCCCGGGCGAACTCGACCGTCTCGTCCGAGGTCGTGATGGCCTTCACCACCTCGATCAGCCCCATGACCGGCACCGGGTTGAAGAAGTGGAGCCCGATGACCAGCGCCGGCCGCTTCGTCGCGGCACCGAGATCCACGATGGGGATCGAGCTCGTGTTGCTCGCAAGGATCACCTCCGGGCCGGTGATCTCGGCGAGCCGGCGAAAAACTTCTCGCTTGGTCTCGTAGTGCTCCGTCGCGGCCTCGATCACGAGGTCGCGATCGGCCAGGTCCTCGATGCTCGTGGTCCCGGCGATCCGGCCGAGTGCCTCGGCGCGCTGCGCCTCGCTCAGCTTGCCGCGGTCCACCGCTCGCAGGATGGACGCCTCGATCCGGCTCCGGCCGCGTTCGACGAGGTCGGAGCCGGCCTCGACGTAGAGCACGTCGAGGCCGGCGCGCGCACACACCTCGACGATGCCCGCGCCCATGACGCCGCATCCCACCACCCCGACCTTCCGCACGTCCTCAGCCTTCATCGCCGCCTCCAATGGACGACACTAGCGCGGGACCAACCCGCCCACCCCGGCGAATCGACGCATCAGCACGGCTCCGTTGGGATCGAAAGCGCGCGCAGCGCCGCGCGGGTGGCCGCGAGCAGCCGATCGAGGTCGCCGGCAAGGGAGGCGGGAAACGGAGGCCGAGCGAGGTCCTCCTCGACGACGGCCATGGCCTGAAGGAGCGAGGCCGCCACCGATCGGTCGATCTCCTGGACCGCGGCGGCGATCGTGTGCAAGCGCTGGTGGGAAAGAGAGTAATAGTCATCGCGCGCGGCCCGGGGGTCAGCCGGCAGGCGCTCCAGCGCCGCACACAGCCCAGTGACCGCCCCCCGGAGCGAGCTGGCGGCGACCTCTTCCCCATCGACCTGGATCGTCCGGGTCCTCCCAACCGTTGACGGGCCAGACGAACACGAGGAAAGCAATTGAGCACCGATGAGGGCTGCGGCCAGGACGACGGCCACTCGGGTACGGACCGACCTTCCGGTCACGGGGCTCCCGCCCGAGTCGAGACCCGGGCAGAGTGGAACGGTCGCGGACGCTGGGCAGTATGGGCGCGCGCCGAACGGATCAACAGACCTGCGACAGGAGCGGGTACGGGTTCAGGGCGCTGCCGACAATCCGGTACCCGTACGGGCTGCTCGGCCAGTTCGACGGGATCACCTTGGGGTGCCACTCGAAGTGGTCGTGCGGCACGCCGCCGAGGGCGTCGCCCGAGTCGCCGACGTACCCGATGACGTCGCCCGCCGCGACCGGCCCGTTCGAGTTGGCCGAATAGGACGACAGATGCGCGTTGTACACGTAGCCGAGGGCCCCGTACACGTACACGGCGTTCCCCCCGAGTGTGTTGTACGAGGACTGCGCGATGCCGGCGAACGGCGCGCGGATGGCCGTTCCGGTAGGCGCCACGATGTCGTTGCCGGCATGCGGGTGATATCCCCCCGAGTACCGCGGCGCACCGAACCCGTCGTACACGGCCCGGGGCTGGTCCACGGGGCACACCTTGAACACCCCGTTGCTGACGCCGGACAGCGAGGCCAGGAAGTCCCGGTAGGCCCTGCCGAGCCGCTCCACGAGCTTCTCGGCCTCGGCCCTCTTGGCCTGGATGTCGTCGTAGACCTGCTTCTGTTGCGAGAGCTGCGCCAGGAGCTTCGCCTTCTCCCCCTGGAGCGACCGAAGGATGTCGGCCTGGCGGGCTTGGAGTCGCTGCTGGTTCCGGGCCTGTGCCGACAGCTCGTTCTTCAGGTTCTGAACCTGGTCGGCGAGGTCGGAATCCGATTGGGCCAGCGCGTCGACGAACTCGAGACGGTCGGACAGGTCGGCCAGCGAGGTGGCGCCAAGGAGGAACTCGACCGGGCTTCCCGGCCCCTGCATGAAGGCCTCGCGGACGCGTTCGTTCAGCCGACCGAGGACGACCTGGAAGCGCCGGTTCGCCGCGTCGAGCTCAAGCTGCGTCTGCTGGAGCTGGGCGGTCACCTGCTCGTAGACGGCCTGGTGCTCGTCGATCTGCATGGCGATCGCGGCGGCCTCGGCGGAAAGCCGGTCCAGGACCGCCTGCTGGGCCCCGATCTGCCGTTTCAGCTCGGCTAGGCGGGCCTTGGCCTGATCCAGGCTCTGCTTCAACCCCGCGCCCGCAGTTGGAGCCAAGGCCATCAGCAACAGTAGGGACACGGCGCAAACGCCGACGCAGCGGCGCCGGAAGGAGGCAGAGCGTCCCCGGTTGGCCCTCATGGAAGTGACCCTTCGTACCGAACGCGGTGCGGCGATGTCAAGCGAGCGCCCCCAGGGTGCCTCGGATCGAGGCCGGATTCAAACATCTTCCCCGGGCCCGGGCCGTGGAGGCCTTGAGCGGAAGGGGCTACAGCTCCGTGCCCGGGAGGCCCAGGTCCCGGGCGATCAGCAGGCGCTGGATCTCGCTGGTCCCCTCCCCGATCTCCAGGACCTTGGCGTCGCGATAGAACCGGGCCACCGGGAACTCCTCGATGAAGCCGTATCCCCCGTGCACCTGCACCGCCTCGCGGGCACACGCGACCGCCATCTCGCTCGCGTACAGCTTGGCGATCGATGCCTCGGCCTTGTACGGACGGCCGTGGTCCTTCAACCACGCGGCGCGAAGGTACCCGAGCCTGGCGGTCTCCACGGCCACCCGCATGTCGGCCATCTTGAACTGGAGCGCCTCGAACGAGCCGATGGGCCGGCCGAAGGCCTCCCGCTCCCGGGCGTACTTCACGCTCTCCTCCAGACAGCCTCTGGCCAAACCCACCGCGAGCGCGGCGAAGGCGATGCGGCCGTCGTCGATGACCTCGAGGAACTGAGCGTAGCCCCGTCCCTGCTCGCCGAGCAGGTTCGCCTGGGGGACGCGGCAGCTGTCGAACGACAGCTCGTGCGTGTCGCTGGCCCGCCACCCGACCTTGCGATAGGAACGACCCACCGAGAACCCGGGCGTGTCCGTGGGAACGATGATGTTCGAGATCTCCCCGACGCCGTCGGTCATCGCGGCGACGAGGCAGACCCTGGAGAGCGGCGTCCCCGAGTTGGTGATGAACGCCTTGGACCCGTCGATCACCCATGCCCCGCCCTCGAGCCTGGCCGTGGTCCGGACGGATTGCGCGTCCGAGCCGCCGCCCGCCTCGGTCAGCCCGAAGGAGCCGAGGATCTGCCCCCGCGCCATCGGGGTGAGCCACCGATCCTTCTGCTCTTCGGTACCGAAGCGGTAGATGGGATTGGCCCCCAGGCCCACTGCGGCCTCGAGCGTGATGGCCACCGAGGAATCGGCTCGGGAGATCTCCTCCATGCACAGGCAGAACGTCAGGAAGTCGCCGTCCAGGCCGCCGTAGCGCTCCGGGAACGGCAGGCCGAACAGCCCGAGCTCACCCATCTGTCGCACGATCTCCAGCGGGAAGCGCTCCTCGCGGTCCAGCTCCTCCGCGGCGGGGGCCACCACCTCCTCCGCGAACTGCCGGACCGCCTTCTGGAACTCCTGTTGCTCCTGGGTCAGGTCGAAGTCCACGCGCTCACCCCAGTCACCATGTCGGGAGCGATGAGGGCGATCTGCCAGTGCGTCTCCTCGAGCAGCTTTCTGGCCCGCTCCATCTCCTCCTCGCCCCCCACCGCATCGGGGCCGAACACGCGCGCGATCCACCACACGCGGGCCGCGACGTCCTTCGCCGACTCTTGCTCCCGCTCGAGCCGCAGGAGCTCCAGTGCCTTCTCGAGCGCACCCTCCCGGTCCCCCTCGGCCAGCAGGATCTCCACCTCGCCCTCGAGGAGCCAGTCGACCGACCCCGGCCCACCCGAGCCGACCACTGCCGCCGTCTCTTCCAACACTTCCCTGGCGGCCGGGAGCTCGCCCGCACGCACAAGCGCGATCGCCAGCTGGCAGGCCGTCCACGTCACGATGCCTCGCTCCTTCAGCTCGCGGCACAGGCGATAGGCCTCCCGCAGATCCTTCAGAGCCTCGTCGATGCGGCCGCTCACCCGGTGGAGGATCCCCCTGGATGTCAGCGCGCTCGCCAACTCCCACCGCGCCCCGAGCTCGCGGAAGGCCTCGACGGCGCCGTTCAGGTGCGGGAGTGCTTCGTTCAGGCGGCCGAGCCGGCGAAGGGCGTTGCCCACACTCTCGCGCGCGACCGCGACGGAGAACCGGTCACCCGATGTTTCGGCGATGGCCAGGGCCTCGCTCGAGAGGGCAAGCGCTTCCTCCTGGTCGCCCTCGTCCTCGACGAGGGTCGCGACCATGCTGAGGGCCCGGGACTCGGCCCACGGGTCGCCCTCGGGATTGCCCCGGGCCACCGCCAGGGCCTCCTCGAACATCTCGCGCGCCTTCGGCTTGTCGTTCCTCCAGTAAGGGGCCCAACCGGCGACGAGGAGCGTCCGAGCGAGCGTCCACGGGTCCCCGAGCTGTCTGGCGGCCGTCAGGGCCTGCTCGAGCAGCTCCTCCGCCCGTTCCGGATTACCCCTGATCGACAGCTCGATGTCACCGAGGAACCGAGACGCGCCCGCCCGGATCTGGGGGTCGCTCCCGCCGATCTCCAGGGCCCGGGTCAGGGGCGCCACCGCCCCCTCGAACTCGCCCAGCCAGTACCGGGCCTCACCCAGCCCGGCCAGGATCCGGGCCTCGCGCAACCCCCAATCCCGTTCCGGACCCGCCAGGGATAGCGCTCGTTCGTACAGGTCCGCCCCCGCCCGCGCCTGCGAGGTCTCGAGGGCCTGATCCCCCGCCCGGGCCAGCGCCTCGACCGCCCGCTCCGCCACGCTGCGGTCCGCGGGGTTCAGGTCCAACGAAGCCCGGGCCGCCTGCTCGAGGTGGTAGGCGATCGACCGCGGATACCGCGACGACATGTCCGGGTCCTCGGAGAGCTTGGTCGCGACCTGCAGATGGAGCCGGAGCCGTTCACGTTTCGGCAGGCTGTCGTAGGCCACGTCGCGGAGCAGACCGTGGCGGAACCGCCAGTATCCTTCCCGGTCCTCATCCCGGACCAGGAACTCCTCATCCTCGAGGAGCTCGAGGACCTTGTCGTCGGGCTCGACGACGATCGCCAGCGACGCCCGGTCGAACGTGCCGGGTGCGAACACGGATGCCTTGCGGATCAGGTCACGAGCTTCCTCGCGCAGGTGGTCGATCCGAGCGGCGATGATAGCCTGCACCGTCGGCGGCAGAAGGTCTCGCGGAAGCGGCTCGGTGTCGGAGGCCACCTGGGCATCGGCGTGCATGAGCATCCCGGTGGTCTCCACGATGAAGAACGGGTTCCCGCCCGCATGGCGGGCGATCCGCGCGGCCGAGTCCTCGTCGAGCCCCTCGCCCGCTTCCCTCGCCAGCTCGATGGCGTCCGAGAGCGACATGGCCTCGAGGTGGAGATTGAGCGAATCGCCGAGGCCCCCGCCCCAGTCCGGGCGCGTGTCGAGCAGGTCGTACCGGGCCACGCACAACACCAACAGGGGGATGGTTCGCGCCGCCCGTACGAGCTGCTCCACCAGGTCGAGGAGCGGCGGCTGCGCGAGGTGCGCGTCCTCCACGACCATCACCACCGGACCTCGGGCGGCCAGGCCCTGGAGCAGGGCGAGCAGCCCCGAGCGGATCTCGGCCACCCGGTAGCGCCGTCGGTCCCGGGACTCGTCGCCCAGCCCGAGCGCGAGGCGCAGCAGGTCGACGATCTCCTGGGTCCGCTCGGTGGGGCAACAGTCACGGACGAGCTCCTCGAGGCTCGCCTCCAACTGCTCCGGCGGCGCGTCCGGGGGCTCCCCGATCTCCTGCAGGAGGATCTGGGCGACCGGGCCGAACGTGACGTCCTCCTCGAAGGGGCTGGCCCGGCCGGTCAGGACCTTGGTCGTGTCCGGGACCCCCGCCAGGAACTCCTCGACCACCCGGCTCTTGCCGATGCCGGGCTCCCCGAGCAGCGTGACCATGTGCCCCCGTCGAGCCTCCTGCGAGCGCTCGAACGTCTCCACCAGCAGACGGAGCTCCCGCCGGCGGTCCACGAAGGGGATCGTCCGCCGGGAGGAGCGGGGCGCGAGGGCCCGGACCGGCCAGGCCGGAAGGGTCTCGTCGAACCCCTTCGCCCGCACCTCCTGTCGCTCCCCGTACTGGACGTGGTCCTTCGTGAGGAGCCACGTCGTTTCCCCGGCCAGCACCGTGCCCGGCTCGGCGGCCTGCTGGAGCCGGGCCGCCGCGTTCACCACTGCCCCATACAAGAGCCCGGCCTCCGCGCCCTCGGTGCCGATGGCCACCCGCCCGGTGTT
>JBIOUU010000193.1:0-3532 GCA_044867345.1 Actinomycetota bacterium | reverse complement strand
GACCCGTCAGGCGTGGCAGCGGTGATCGGTCCCGCCGTGGGCCCCGACCATTACGAGGTCGGTCCGGATGTGGCCGCGGCCGTGGCAGCGGCGTCCGACGGCGGAGCGGTCACTCGTCGGGAGGGATCGCGATTGCTGCTGGACCTGCCGGGGACGGTGGCGCGAACGCTCCGGAATCTCGGCGTGGGGCGGGTGGATCGGGCCGAGGAATGCACGGCCTGCGAGCCCGAGCGGTTCTTCTCGTACCGGCGCGACGGCCGAACCGGAAGACAGGGCCTCGTGGCGGTTCGTCTCTCCTGATGCGCGGCTCGGGACCGTGAGGCGCCGGGATCGGGAAGCGATGGCCGAACCATCTGCCGTCGGACGGCCGGACCTCCGCCACGCCATCGAAGGGGTTCGCTCCGGCATTGAGCGCGCCTGTCACCGCGCCGGCCGGCGGGCCGAGGAGGTGTCGCTCGTTGCGGTGACCAAGACGGTTCCCGTCGAGATCGTCCAAGCGGCTCGAGCGGCAGGCGTCGAGCACTTTGGGGAGAACCATGCCGGCGATCTTGCGGCGAAGGCCGCGCTGGTCCCGGCCACCTGGCATTTCCTGGGCAAGCTCCAGTCAGGCACGGCGCCCCGCGTTGCCGATCACGCCCGAGTGATCCACTCGGCGGAGCCGGGCAAGGCCCTGGAACGGGTGGCCGGCCGGGCCGAACGGGCCGGGAAGCGCATCCCGTGCCTGATCCAGGTCGACTTCACGGGGCGACGGCAGGGTGTGGGCCCCGAAGAGGTGGAGTTCTTCCTCCATGCCTCCCTCGCCCCGATCCTCGCCGGCATCGAAGTGGTGGGGCTGATGACGCTCCCGCCGTGGACGGGAGATCCTGAGGCCACCCGCCCCTGGTTCACCCGGCTGCGGGAGATCCGCGATGAGCTCCACGAGCGGTGGCCCGGCCTCACGGAGCTGTCGATGGGGATGTCCGGGGACTATGAGGTTGCGGTGGAGGAAGGCGCTACGATGGTGCGGGTCGGGACGGCCCTGTTCGGCCCCCGGCCGGAGGGGGCCGTCCCGGACACCGGGTAGAGTCCCGGAGCGAGGGCTGGGGCGAAGGGGAGAATGTATGGCTGGGGTCTGGAAGAAGACGTTGCAGTACCTCGGTCTGGTCGAGGACGACGACCTGGAAGAGCTCGAGGAACCCGACGCCCCGAGGGCCTACCCCGAACCCACATCGGTCCGGCGCATCGCCCGAACCGAGATGCCGATGGCCGACCGTCCGGAGGCGATCGTCCGAACGATGCCATCGCGGCGGCCCACCGCGGCCATCCACCGCGCCGAGCCGAGGCGGTTCAACGAAGCCAGGGAGATCGGTGAACGGTTCCGCCAGGGAGTCCCCGTGATCATGAACCTCCAGTCCACGGAGGACGCCATCGCCCGCCGGCTGGTCGACTTCGCATCGGGGCTCGTGTTCGGCCTGGACGGCAAGATCGAGATGGTGGCCTCTCGCGTGTACCTGCTCACCCCCGCCAACATGGAGGTGTCCGCCGAAGAGCGGGAACGCATCGTGGAAGGGGGCTTCTTCAACCAGTTCTGACCGCGCCCCGCCGACCGCTGTCCAACGGCGACCGGGGGCGCCCCTCAGGACCTCGACCGGACCATGGACATCGTCTGCATCCTGCTTGTCATCTACACGCTGATCCTGCTGGTCCGTGTGTTCTCCACCTGGTTCCCCGCCCCCTCGCCTGGCAGTCCCATGCGCCGGGTGCTGGAGGTCGTGTACGCGCTCACCGAGCCCGTCCTCAGGCCGCTTCGGAGCGTGCTCCCGCCGCTTCGAATGGGTATGGTGGGGCTGGACCTGTCCCCGATAGTCGCGTTCGTCGTTCTCGTCGTGCTCCGGCAGATCTTCTGCTAGAGCGTCCGCGAGGAGTGAGCTGATGCCGAGGAAGAAGAGGGACAAGAACGAGCAGGAGCCGGCAGCCGCGCGGGGACCGGGGGAGACCAGGCGCATCACTCCCGTCGACATCCAACAGAAGGAGTTCGGCCTGGCCCTCCGCGGCTACAACGAGCGGGACGTGGACCAGTTTCTCGACGACGTGACGGAGGAAGTGGCCCGCCTCTACGCCGACAACAAGCGGCTGCGGGAGGAGGTCGAGTTCGCCAGGACATCCCGGTTGAACCTGGGAGGCGCAGATGAGGCCGAGGGAGTCGTCCGGAAGGCCAGGGAGGAGGCCGCCCGGCTGCTGGCGGATGCCCGCGCTCGGGCTTCGGCGATGAGTGGCACGGGGGTGTCGGGACAGGAAAGCACCGCCGGACCGGCCACCGCCCCCGGAGCCGGCAGCGCCGCCGCTCTGGCCCCATTCGTGGCCCAAGAGCGAGAGTTTCTCCAGAGTCTGGCCAACCTGATCCAAACCCATGCCGAAGCGGTCAAGGATCACATCCGGCGGGCTCGGGATGCCGCCGCCGCTCAGGCGGCCCTCGCCCAGGCGGCGGCCAAGCGGATGGGGCGCGAACGTGCCACACGGGAGACTCCCGGCGAGCCAGGTACTGACGAGCCGGTAGCTGCCGAGAGCGTCGTGTCCATGGCGGCCTCCGAAAATGCGGGGGCGAAAGAGCCGTCAGCCGGGCAGGCTTTTGAGGACCCCGAGATCGAGCAGAGATCGGGACCGCCGACCCAGCCGTGGGTGCCCGAAGAGCTGCACGCGACGGGGTCCCAGGAGTGGAAGGGGTATTACGCCTCGCCGGACAGGTCTCAAATGTCGGAGGAGCCCGAGGCCTCCGCGCCAGGACGAGATGAGATCGTGGACCTCACTGCTACATCGCCGGATCGATCGGTCGTCGGTGGGGAGGAGACGGAGGGCTCAGAGGTCGACCGGCGGTACCTGGAGCTCCAGCGCGCGGCCAGGGAAGCGGAGCCACCCGAGGACGATTCGTCGGAAGACCGCTCCATCCGCGAGTTGTTCTGGGGCGAAGACTCCTGAGCCGAGACTCCTGAGCCGAGACTCCTGAGCTAGCGTTCGGCTGCTGACGATGGCAGGCCGATCACGACTTGGGGATCTCCTTGGTGGGATCCACGAACGGTATCGGAACAACCAGAGCCGGCGCCTCCCCGAACGGCGTTTCCACCACGAGCTTCGTCCCGAGAGAGCTCAGTTCGACCGGGACCCATCCATAACCGATGTTCTTCTCCAGGCGAGGCGAGTACAGCGCCGAGGAGATGTGCCCGACGGAGCGGTCCCCCTCCCGGACCGGCCACTTCTGCTCGTTGAAGGGGAGGCGGTCGCCGCCGATATCGACGCCGACGAGCTTGCGGGACACCCCGGCCGTGCGGATCCGCCGGAGCGCTTCTCGCCCCATGAACTCCTGCTCCTTGTCGAAATCGATCAACCGCTCCAGCCCCACCTCGAAGGGGTTGTTCTCCAGCGTCATGTCGGCCCCGTAGTTAAGGATGCCCGCCTCGACCCGGCGGATGTCCGAGGGGCCGGTGGGCCGGATGTCGAACGGGCGGCCGGCGGCCATGATCCGTTCCCACAGGTCGGTTCCCCGGCTTCCGTCCCG
>JBIOUU010000192.1:0-2527 GCA_044867345.1 Actinomycetota bacterium | reverse complement strand
CCTGATCAGTCATCTCGAATCGAGGTGTAGCCCATGTGATCCAGGTGTCGAGTCGAACGCGGGCAGCGCCACCTCGAACTAGAGACCGTCCTTGGCGACTGCCGCCGTCCGTTGCTCAGACGCAGTTTGTCAACGCCGGCCGAAATCTGGACGGGTAGCGCCGGTTGAAAACTGGACGGCTCACGAGCCCGCTTCAGACTGCAGCACCTCCTTGCCCTTCCCCTTCAGCCGGTAGCTGTCACCTCGGAGGACGATGACCTCGGCGTGGTGAACGAGGCGGTCGACCATCGCCGCCACCGCCACCGGATCCCCGAAGATCTCTGCCCAGGCCGAGAAGGTCTTGTTGGAGTTCACGACGAGCGAGCGGCGCTCGTAGCGAGAGGAGATCAGGGCGAAGAACAAGGCGCCCGCCTCCAGATCGAAGGGGATGTAGCCGACCTCGTCGACGATCACGAGCTGGACCCGGCCCAGGCGCTCGAGCTCGGCCTCGAGCCGCCCGGCCCGCTTGGCTGCCCCCAACCGAAGCACCCACTCGTGCGCGGTGGCGAAGGCCACGCGGTAGCCGCGTCGAGCCGCCTGGACCCCGAGGGCGATCGACAGGTGCGTCTTGCCGGTGCCGGGAGGGCCGAGGAACACGACGTTGTGCGCCTCGGCGAGGAAGTCCAGCTGCGCGAGGTGGGCGATCACCGGTCGCTTGACCGAGCGCTGGAAACTGAAGTCGAAGTCGTCCAGGGTCTTGATCTGCGGGAACCGGGCGGCCTTGACCCGGTTGGAGCCGCCGTGGTCCTCGCGCGAGGCGACCTCCTCGGACAGCACCGCAGCCAGGTAGGTCTCGTAGTCCCAGCTCTCCTCGCGGGCTCGCTCGGCCAAGGCGGAGGAAACGGCGCGGATCCTGGGGGCCTTCAGCGCCCGCGACAAGAACGCGACGTCCGAAGACGGCTTCATCGGGCGGCCTTCGCTTTCAAACGATCCTCCAGGAGGCCCGCAGAGCCGTTTTCGAATGCGCCCTGGACCGAGGGGCCGGCCGATCCCACGCCCACCAGCGCGTCGTAGCGGGACAGATCGATCGTCGGGACCTCGACGTCGCCGCCTCGCAGATGTTGGCGGGCCTCCCTCGCCAGACGCAGGGCTCGGGCGTGACCCGGGGCGATCACGACGTCGGCCGGGACGAAGCTGCGGCGGTGTCGGGCGATCTCGCGGCCCTCGAGGTGGACGACGACTTCGGTAAGCGAGCTGCGGATCTGAACCCGCCGTCCCGCAAGGCCCGGTGGCACCGAGTAGTCGACGTCTCCGACGCGGCAGAAGCCGTCTTTGGTGATCCGGGCCTCCAGGTGCCGGGCGGTGTCGGGAGCCGGTTCCGGCAACGCTCGTAGGAACCCGCGCTCGACGCGCCAGGCATCGTGAACGATCGCTCCGACGCGCCGGTGGTGACGCCGGTAGGCGGTGTTCACCGCCCAGTCGTCGTGTTGAGTCTGCAGGTCGTGAAGGTCCGAGAAGCTTCGCAGCGACAGGAACGAGCGATCCAGGTAGCCGTTGGTCCGCTCGACCTGGCCCTTGGCCTGAGGGTCGCCGGGTCGAAGCGGAACCACCTTCGTGCCGAGCCGCCCGAAGAACGAGGCGACCTCGTCATGCAGGATCCCGGTGCCGCCTCGCCGACTGGCGACGATCGCCGCGTCGTTGTCGCAGATGACCGTGTCCGGCACTCCTCCCAGGCGCTCGAAGCACCCCAGCGCCGCCGGAAGCAGCTCGCCCATCGTGCGGCCGAATGTGAACACCGCGGCGTGGGCCGCCGATGCCGGCAACGTTGCCACCAGGCCGAAGGCCTCCCTGGTCGCCCCCTTGCCGACCGGGACCTGCCGGCCCGTGTGCCACCAGTCGATCTGGGAGATCTCCCCGGGTAGGTAGCTCGTGCGCTGGAAGCAGCGTGCCTGAAGGAACTGGGGACGGACCTCGGCCAGGTGCTCCTTCAAGATCGTGATCCCGCCCGCGTAGCCATCTCGGCGAAGGTGCTGGAGGACCACGGTCGCCGGGACCCTGGGGTCGGCATCCAGCATCGCCGCGATCTGGTCGGTGAACGGGTCCACCAGCGAGGAGGGCCTCCGCCGCTCGTAGCGGGGTGGCTCCCGCAGCGCGAGGAGACGGTGCACGGTCGTGTGGCTCATGCCGAGACGCCGGGCGATTGCCCGCTTGGGGACGCCCTGGCGGTTGAGGCGGTGGACCTCAGCCCAGTCCTGCACTCCGAACACCTCTTCCTCCTCGGGTCGCCGGATCGACCCGAGCATCGGTCGGAACCTGGGCTTCGCTCCGGAAGAGCGTCCAGATTTCAACCGGCGAGAGGTGTCCAGCATTCAGCCGGCGTCGACACTAACGTGCTTCTGACCTGCTGTGGGTACTACCCCTCTTGACGCGTGGGTACTCCCGGAGGAGACGCCCATCTCCGCAGGCAGCGAGTTCTGAGAACACACCCCACCGACCGACCGACCGAGGAGTGTTCGCACAACGAGGCGCTCCGACGTGCACTGCTGCG
>JBIOUU010000191.1:0-15802 GCA_044867345.1 Actinomycetota bacterium | reverse complement strand
CCCTTCTCAGGTGGCTCGTGGGGACACGAAGGCCCCAAGCGGATCGAGGAATTGCACCGGCGGCTGCACGAGCAGGGGGAAGGCGACCACACGCCGTCGGGCGGCGAGCCGGCGAGCGTCTGAGCTCAGGAATCACCGAGGGGGAGGGGCGGAGGCGCTTGCCTCCGCCCCTCCCCGTCGTCACGCTTTCGGGAACCTGCCGATGAAGACCATCCTGGTCGTCGAGGACGAGATGAGGATCGCCCGGCTGGTGCGCGACTACCTCGAGGTCGCAGGGTTCGAGGTGATCGTGGCCGGAGAGGGCGGGGCTGCCCTGGCCAGCGCGCGGGGATCGAAGCCCGACCTGGTCGTACTCGACCTCGGGCTCCCCGGTCGCGATGGGCTGGACGTGGCGCGCGAGCTCCGGACGTCCTCGAACGTCCCGATCATCATCCTGACGGCGCGGGGGGACGAATCGGATCGCATCGTCGGCCTGGAGCTCGGCGCCGACGACTACGTGGTGAAGCCGTTCAGCCCCAAGGAGCTCGTGGCGCGGGTTCGGGCGGTGCTCCGCCGGACGGACGCCGCACGCGACGGCGGGCCCGAGGTCCTCCGTGTCCTCGACGTCGAGGTCGACGTGCCCCGGATGCGCGTGACGGTCGGGAGCCGCCCCGTCGACCTCACGCCCACGGAGTTCCAGTTGCTCGAGACCATGGCCCGCGAGCCCGGCCGCGTCTTCACCCGAGGACAGCTCCTCGATGCCGTCCACGGGGTGGCCTTCGAGTCTTACGAGCGTGCCATCGATGCGCACGTGAAGAACATCCGGAAGAAGATCGAGCCCACGCCGGGCCTTCCGCGCTACCTACTGACGGTGCACGGCGTGGGGTACCGGTTCGCCGATGCGTGAGGGTCCTCCCGATGCGTGATCACGGCCGCGGCCCGGGCCCGCGAGGGTTCCGCCCGCCGTGGTGGCCGGAGAACGAGCCCTTCCCGCCGCGGGGACCGAGCCCGTGGAGCGGAGCCCGACGGCACTTCCTCCGCCGCGTCGGCCTCATCGTCTTCGCGTTCTTCGGGATCACGTTCCTGGCGAGCGCCCTGGCGGTGGCCGCCATCTCCGGTGTCCTCGGCCTCCATGAGCGTCGGGGGCTGGTCCCCGTCGCCGCGATCCTCGGTCTCATGCTGCTGATCGCGCTCGTTGCCGCGGGGCGGTCGGCACGGCGGATGGCGGGCCCGATGGGGGAGGTGATGGAGGCGGCGGATCGCGTCGCCGGCGGCGACTACGGGGTGCGGGTCGACGAGCGTGGGACTCCCGAGATGCGCGGGCTGGCCCGATCCTTCAACGCCATGACCGAACGCCTGCGGGCGAGCGAGGACCACCGAAAGGACCTGTTGGCCGACGTGGCCCACGAGCTTCGAACGCCCCTGTCGGTGATCCGCGGTAACGCGGAGGGGATGCTCGACGGCCTCTATCCGCCCGACCGTTCACATCTGGAGCCGCTCATCGAGGAGATCAAGGTGATGTCCCGGCTCCTCGACGACCTCCAGACGCTCTCGACGGCGGAGGCCGGAGCGCTCCGGCTTCACCGCTCGGGCGTGGACCCGCGCCAGCTGGCGGAGGACCTCATAGCCGCGTTCCGGTCGCAGGCCGACGCGGCACGCGTCAGTGTCGAAGCTCGCGTCGCGGCCGGGCTTCCCGAGATCGATGTCGATCCGGTCCGCATCGGCGAAGTGCTGGCAAACCTGCTTTCGAACGCCCTCCGCCACACGCCGCCGGACGGGTCGGTGGTGATCGCCGCGGAGCCTGCACCGGACGGCGTCTCGTTCACCGTGACCGACACCGGCACCGGGATCCCGGCGGATGCGCTCCCGCACGTGTTCGATCGATTCGTGAAAGCCAAGGACTCGGGAGGGGCCGGGCTCGGTCTGGCCATCGCGAAGGCGCTCGTCGAGTCACACGGCGGCACGATCACCGCCGAGAGCGAGCAGGAACGCGGCACCACGGTGCGGGTCGTGCTGCCCGCTTCGCCGCCGGCTTGACCGCGTGGGGGTGCCAGCATCCGGTGCGGACTCGGTTGCCACCTAGCGCCGGCTGTGGTGGGGGCATGGGTGTCGGGGTCATGGGCCCGCGTTAGCGTGAGCGTCGGAAGGAGCCCGGATGGCGGTCATCGAGGTGGAGGGCCTTCGCAAGGAGTACCGGAGCCGCAGGGGCCGGACCGTGGCCGTCGACGGCCTGGACCTCATCGTCCCCGAGGGAGGGGTCTTCGCGTTCCTGGGACCGAACGGGGCGGGAAAGACGACGACGATCCGCTGCCTCCTGGGCCTGGTCCGGCCCACGTCGGGGAGGTGCCGCCTGCTCGGTGCAGAGACGCCGCAGGATCTCGCCACCGCCATCCGCCGCGTCGGCTCCATCGTGGAGACACCGACGTTCTTCCCCCGCTTCTCCGGCCGCCTCAACCTCGAGCTGCTGGGGCGGCTCCACGGGATCGGCCGCACGGCCGTGGGCGACGTCCTGGAGCGCGTTGGCCTGGCCGATCGGGCCGACGACCTGGTGAAGACCTACTCCCTCGGTATGCGCCAGCGGTTGGGGATCGGGGCCGCCCTCCTCAAGGATCCCCAGGTCCTGATCCTGGACGAGCCGGCCAATGGGCTCGACCCAGCCGGCATCAAGGAGGTCCGGGAGTTGTTGCGGCGGCTGGGTGATCAGGGGCGGACCATCTTCGTTTCGAGCCACATCCTGACCGAGGTCCAGCACACGGCCGATCGGGTGGCGATCCTGTCGCGGGGCAGGTGTGTCGCGTCCGGTCCCGTCGGCGAGGTCCTCGCGGCCGGTCGCTCTGCGGGGTTGATCGTGCGGGTCGACGACATGCCCGGTGGACTGGAGGCCCTTCGGTCGGCCGGGATCCCCGCGAGCGCCGACGACCACGCCATCCGGGTGATGCTGCCTCCAGAGGAGGCGGCGACCGTGACACGAACGCTCGCCGATCGGGGCCTGTACCTCACCGAGCTGCGCCCCGACGAGGTGGACCTGGAGACCGTGTTCCTCGAGCTCACCAGGGAGACTCCGAAGGAGGCGTCGCCGTGACCGCGCTCCTCGCCGCCGAGTTTCGACGGATGCGGTCCAGGCACCTGGTCAGGATCGTGGCCGGCCTGGCTCTCCTGGGGATCGCCATCGCCGGGGTGATCGTCGCCGTCCGTTCCAGCCCCGAGGTTGGGGCCGACCCCCGGTTCCCCCTGACCATGGTTCCCGACATCCTGAAGGGAACGAGCATCCCGCTGATCATCGCCGGATGGCTGCTGGGAGCCTCCTTCATCGGTGCCGACTGGCGCGTCGGGACCATCACGACGCTGCTGACGTGGGAGCCGCGCCGCGCCCGCGTGATCGTGGCGAAGGTGCTCGCCTGCGCCGCCGGTGTGTTCGCCCTGGCGATCGCCCTTCAGGCGGTCTTGGGAGGGGTCCTGGGCTTGGATGCCATGTTCCGAGGGACGACCGAAGGAGTCGATGCATCCTGGTTGCGCGAGGCGAGCGGCGTTGCGCTCCGGGCGGCAACGTTGGCCTCCCTGGCCTCCGTCGTCGGCTTCGCCGTGGCCTCGATCGGGCGCAACACGGCGGCTGCCCTCGGTGCGGGGTTCGCCTATCTCGCCGTCGTCGAGAACCTCGTTCGGGGTCTCCGTCCCGAATGGCAGCGCTGGCTGTTCACGGACAACGCCGCGGTGTTCATCACAGGAGGAAACGTGGGCTTGTCGTTCCAGCGGACGATGCTTCAAGCCCTGGTGCTCCTCGCGGCCTACGCGGCGGCACTTTTCGCCGTGAGCCTCGTGATGTTCCGTTCGCGCGACGTGAATTAGCGGCGAACGTCGGGTCCGGGCCACGCCGCGGAGGTCGGTCGCGATGAACGACGAGACCGGACCCTGCTTTCATGGTCCTCTCATCGAGCCGTGGCCATGATCGACCGGAATCGTCCCCGAGAGGAGGCCCCCATGGCACGGTTCTCCCCGGCAGCGAAGGTGTTCGTCGGCGTCGCGGCGGCGCTGGCCGGAGCAGGCGCGGTGATCTGGGCGCCCTGGGCGTCGGGCGCGCCTTCCAGCGCCTCGGCCTGCGGCACGACCTACGCCCCCGTGCTCGATCCCGCGCACTTCGTCTCGGTGATCGACAACCGCTACTTCCCGCTGCCCGTGGGAAGGAAGCTCGTCTACACGGGGATCAAGGACGGGCAGACCCAGACGGATACCGTCACGGTCACCGATCAGAAGAAGGTCATCCTCGGCATCACAACCACGGTCGTGAACGACGTGGCGACCCATGACGGCACCGTGCTCGAGAAGACGTTCGACTTCTATGCCCAGGACGATCAGGGCAACGTCTGGTACCTGGGCGAGGACACCACCCAATTCCTCCCCAACGGCAAGGCGGACACGTCCGGGTCGTTCCAGGCAGGGGTGGACGGCGCCCAGCCCGGGATCATCATGGAGGCGAAACCGCAGATCCCCGACGCCTATCGGCAGGAGTGTTACGCGGGACAGGCGGAGGACACTGCCTGGGTCGTGGGCACCGCCGGGTCTGTGCGGGTTCCGTATGGGAACGTGCGCAACGTCCTCACGACGCTCGAGGCCACGCAGGTCGAGCCCGGTGCCTACGATCAGAAGGTCTACGGTCCGGGGATCGGCATCGTGAGCGAGCAGTCGCTCACCGGGCCGAATGAGTTCGCACAGCTCGTCAGCGTGACCGGGTGATCGCTAGGCGTCGGTCACTTCGAAGTGCCTGACCGTGGTGTCGCGTTCCACCAGGTAGCGGTCGTCCTTTGGGTAGAACACGGCCCGCTCGATGTCCTCTCCGGCGAACCCCACGATGGCTTCCCTCGACTCCCAGAAGCTGAGGGTCAGGAACTCCGCTCGGCCGTCGGCGACCCGCCAAAGGACCCAGGCCCCCTTGTTGCCGGGCGTGTCCCGGTACTCCTTGAGGCCGGTGCCGCGGAGATATTCGACGTAGGCCTCGGCATCGGCCTCCCGCGTTGCTCCTCTCCAGATCCGGGCGATCACGACGCTCCTCCCTCCTCGCTTCGTTCGGGGGAACGGCGCAGGGAGACGACCATGTTGGCCACCTTCGTGACGAGCACGACATCGCCGGACTGGAGATGCTCGGGAACGCCCTCCGGCCCCAGCCGGGCGTGGTCGACCGATCGGTCCTCGTAGGCGATCGTCACATCTTGGTAGTTCACCCCGTGCAAGTTGAACGGCTTGATCTCAAGCACCACGGCCTCTTGCTCGCGCAGCATGCGACGAGCCTACCCCATCGATGTCCGGCCTCAACATCCGGCTCAGTCCGAGTTCGAGGAGCCTGCGCAGAGTTACTACTGCCCCTTCTGCCCAACGAGGCAGACCCCTCAGTCGGTGGACCTCATAAGAGTGCTATCGGGCAGTTCCGAGGAGTCGGTGCGCTTAACCTCCGAGCTTGAACCCGCCGATGTTGATGCCCTTGCTCGCGGAGTCGGAGCCAGACGGCAGCAGGGGCGACAGCCATCCGGCCAGGGCATGCGCGCTCCTGGTCTGGAGCAGGGCGCGGCCTGGGCCGGTGAGATGGACGACCAGTCCTTCGCCGGACAGGATGGTCTGCTTCCATCCGCCGACCTTGTGCACCTCGTAGCCCACGCTCTGGTTGAACGCCACCACGTGCCCGGTGTCGACGATCATCTTCTGGCTCGCCTCCAGGGCGATCTCACGGATAGCTCCGTACGAGGAGACCAGGAGATCGCCGGTGCCGGTCAGCTTGAGGAGGAAGAACCCCTCGCCCGAGAAGAACGTCTTCGCGCCACCCCACTTGGTGTCGATGTCGATGTCTCCGGTGGACACCATGTAAGAGCCGGACTGGACGTAGAGGGTCTCGTTCTCCAGCCGCATCTGCCGCACGTCGCCGGGGAAGGCGGGCGCCACGGTGATCTCGGCGTCGCGCTCGGCCGTGAACGTATTGATGAAGATCGACTCGCCGCCGAGGGCCGCCCGCTTCAGGCCCTTGAGCATGCCGCCCTTCGCCGATGTCTGCATGTCGACGCCTTCGGTCATGCTGACCATCGCCCCGGACTCGGCCTGGATGATCTCGCCACGCGACATCGAGATGACGGCGAGCGAATACGACGGCGCGTACAGGATCTCGGTGTTCACGGCTTCCCCCTTCGACCGGCGGTAACGGGATGATAGGCGGGCCCGGCTCCTCGCGGGCAGCAGGTCACGCTCGGAGCGCTTCGAGGGCGTTCGGGACGGTGTCCTCGGGCTTGACCGAGTACCAGGCCCGCTCGATCCGTCCGTCCTCGTCGACGAGGAATGAGGACCGGATGATGCCCTGGTAGGTCCTTCCGTCGCGGGACTTCTCGCCCCAGGTTCCCCAGGCGTCGGCGATCGCGTGGTCCGGGTCCGAAAGCAGGGGGAACCCCAGGCCGTACTTTTCGTCGAACGCGAGCTGCTTGTCCGGCAGGTCGGGCGAGATCCCGACCACGTCCATCCCGATCCCGGCGAGGTCTTGGCGGTGGTCGCGCACCGAGCACGACTGGGTCGTGCACCCAGGGGTGTCGGCCTCGGGATAGAAGTAGACCAGGAGCTTGCGCCCGCGGAAGTCCTGCAGCCGCACCCGCTTGCCGCGCTGGTCCAGGAGCTCGAACGGCGGTGCGGCGTCTCCCGCCTCGAGCCTCGTCATGCCCACACTCTAACCTGGCTCTCAGGCTCCTCGTCTTGTGGTTCGTCGTGTCGATACTCTTCGGCATCCCGCTTGGGAAGGCGCTGAAGCTCCTGGCAGGCAGCGGCCCGACGAGGGCCCGAGCCTCATCGATCGCGGTGCATTCTGGATGGAGGAGGAGGAACGACAGGAATCCTCGTCCCTCCCTCGATCGATGCAATTCGAATGACAAATGGCATCCAGGTGGTGGACGTACTCCCCGGAGGGGGGTTGAATCCACTGCTCAAGGGGTTGTCGCATGAAGCGAAGCCTGGTGTGCCTGCTCATCCCTGCAGTCCTCCTCCAGATCGCGCGCGCACCCGTGGGGAACGCGAACGTGGGGAGCGAGCAAGGACGATCGACGTTCCCGACGAGAGCGCAGGCCCTGTCGCGGCCCCGCGTCGTCAAGATGTCGGGGACGTTCGATGCGCAGCTGCGCGTCGGCTCGCCGCGCGACAAGACGACCTACGACCTCCGCGGGTTCGTCTCGACCGCATACCGGGAAGACGTCACCAGCTACCCGCTCTCGTTCGGGAGCCAGGAAGCGACGTCGGGCCTCGCCGTCATCGGCGGCGAGGTCCTCGGTGGCAATCCGCGGGACTGGACGTGGCAGCAATGGGAGAACATGTCGGAGGTGGGTGGTGCCCTCTTCATCGTGGCCGACGGTCCGGTCGTCAGCTACGATCTCCGAGCCGATAACGTCTTCGATCTGTTCAAGCCAAGGCCTGCGGGACCCGACGCCAAGTTCCTGATCGACGGGGCATACGGGACCTACGTCCGCGACGACGCCATCGAGAATGACGTGGAGATGTCGGGAATCATCCGACACTCGCTCTTCGACGGGATCAACAGCGGCGTGTCGATAGGGCAGGAGACGGGTAACCCAAACGCCGTCACTCGGATCCTCGACTCCGTGTTCGTGTTCCGGCCGATGCCGAATGATCGTGCGTCGGACGGCCTCGGTCACGCCGCCATGTTCAAGCAGTTGGGTGAGGGGCGCGTGGTCCTGCGCAGAGACACCGTCTGCTACACCGAGACTCCCATGGACAACGACCGCCTTCGAATCTGGATGCGGGGGACCTACGAGGACGTCACGGTGGTACTGGGGCCCCATTTCGTCGGCCGATACCCAAGGCCGGTTCCCCACGGTGTCACCATCACCCATGATTGGTCGGTGTGCGATGCAGCTATCGCGCGCTGGCACAACCGCCACCCCTCGTGAGGCTGCGGGGAACGCCCTAGGCCGAATGCCGCCCCGACCCAGTAGGGGGATAGGGATATCGTCCTATCGGACTATCGTCTGTCGGTCGGACACGTCCCATACTCGGGCTACAGAGCATGAAGTCCTACACTGATCAACAGCGGTACGTCCTCGCAGTCGGCGATGCGGTCGACTCCCTCGTGGAAGACTCGGCCGTCGTCGTCCTCGATCGGCTCGATCGCGTCGTGCTGATCGAGACGAGCTACGGGAGCGCCGTCCATATCCGTCACACGCCCGGCGTGATCATCCACATCTTCGAGCGCGAGACGGAAGCTCGCCGCGCGTTCGGGCTGTTCCAGCACTAGCGTCGACCGCGTCGCCCTCGTCCTCCCCTTCTTCTGTTTCCTGTGGTCGCGTTCAGAGTCGGCATTGAGCAGGAACGGGACGAAGCCGCGATTCGGCCGTTCAAGCTCCGTCCAAAGGAACCCGAGGTTTCGGTCGTGAGGTGGCTCATCCCGTTCGTCGTCGCGGCCGTGCTCGCCGGCGTGTGGTGGCGTCGACGTGGGAGGGTCGACCGACAGCGGCGCCTGATGCTGCTGTGCCGTCGTGCCGGCCTGGAGTTCGATCCGCTCGATCTGGCCCCTGACACCGCCTGGCTGCCGTTCCCCATGTTCGGGCATCCGGAACACGGGACCGCGAACCTCGTCTGGGATCGGGGAGGGGATGAAGGCGTTCACGCGTTCGATTTCTGGTACCAGGTTACCGGCGACGAACGCGCGCTCGGCCCCCGGCGAAGGTTCACCTGTGCCGTGGTGCCGCTGGCGTTCACCTGCCCTCGCCTGCGGGTCGCCCCCCGGGACGCGGTCGACGGGATTCCCGGGGCCCTTGGCGGGCAGGAGGTCCGGCTCGAGCTCGAGGAGTTCGACCGCCGGTTCCGTGTGGAGGCCGAAGACGCGCGGTTCGCCGTCGCCCTCCTCGACCAGCGGATGATGGAGGCCTTCCTCGGGCTCCGCCGGGACGTGACGGTCGATGTGAACGATGACGTGCTCCTGCTCTGGGCCCCCTTGCTCTCACCGGAGCACGTGTTGTTGCTGTTCCACGCCGCAGTCGCGATACGGCGGAGGATCCCGCGCGTCGCTGCGAGCCTGTTCCCGCCGCGTCCGACGCGCGGACCCCGCGAAGGTCGGTGGCTCCAGGGACGGTGGAGCCCGGAGTCCACCGGCGAAGCATGAGCAGGTGGCACGATGACCCGGTGAAGCCCCAGACGAGGATCGCACCCTGGCTGGCGGTGAGCGACGCTCAGAAGGCTGTGGACTTCTACAGGGCGCCTTCGACGCTGTCGAGGTGTACCGACTGGATGGTGACGATGGGAACCTCGCCGTCGCCCAGCTCTCGATCGATGGCGCGGTGTTCTGGGTCCAGGACGACGCCGACGCCATTCCCGAAGTCGAGGGAGCAGGATCGATCCGGATGGTCCTCTCCGTCGAAGATCCAGACGCGGTGTTCGATCAGGCAGTCGGGGCCGGCGCTGATGTGGTGGCCCGCGTCTCCGAAGGCCACGGGTGGCGAACGGGACGGATCACCGACCCGTTCGGCCACGATTGGGAGATCAGCCGGCAGCTCGCTTCGTCCTGAGGCGGGAGCGGGCGGGGCGTTGGGCTTCCTCCTGCTCGATTAAGGCGACCCCCAGCGCAGTCAGCAGGTACCGTCCGTCCAACAGTTTGGGCTGCACGAGCCCCCACTCCCGCGAGCGTGACACGAAGCCCATGCAGTTCGTCTCCGCGGTCGTGCCGGGCCACTCAGGGAACCGCGAGATGAGCTCGACCCTGGTCGGTCCCGTTCGCAGCTCTCGGAGGACTCTGCCCCACGCCGTCCGCTCGCCCGGCGCGGCTTCCTCGAGGTACGCCCACCACGACCAGAAGACCTCCGGTGCGTGCGGCAGCTCGTCGCAGAGGCCGGCGTCGAGGAGCCGGCCGAGGAGCCTCAGGCCCTGCTCGGTCGGGGCGATGCGGTCGGCGTTCAAGAAGCCTGCCAACCCGAGCACCTGGAACGGGCCTTCTCGGGACGACGCCCGGTGGGCCACGTTCGCCATGACGAACCGATCCTCCGACAGACTGGCCTTCGGACCCGGCTTGGGGAACCCGGTGGCCGCTCGGAGGGTGTGGGGACGGGCGCGGTCCTGTTCGCGCAACCACTCCCCTGCGATCTGGGCTTGAGTCTGGAGGAACCGGATGAAGTCCTTCCACGGCACCGGTTCCCCGAGATCGGCCACCCGGGAGGCGAGCTGGTCAAGCGCCCACAGTGTCGGCAGGTCGCGGTTGTGAAGGCCGAAATTGGAGCCCTTCCCCTGTCGATCGGGCGCAGCAGGAACGGCCTCGCCACGCCATCTCCCCCACGACCACGCTTCGGAGCCGGCTCGCGCTTGCTCGGGCGGTTCAGCTGTTACGTCGGAGAACACGAACTCAGGGCTCCTCGATCGCTCCTCACTCGTCTCCGTTCGAGGAGTGACGGCCGCCACTTGGGTGTCCACGTGTTCGGGAAGCCAGCACTCCACCGTGGTTCGGCCTGGCTCGGAATCGATCCGGAACGTGCCGCCCCCCATCTCCGCTCGTTCCCGCATCGCGACCAGTCCGACGTGGCCGGGGCGCCCTCCGTTGACCGACGCGACGTCGAAACCGATGCCGTCGTCCTCGATCCGGGCCAGGACGCCGCGGTCTCGGGGATGGAGGCTCACCGAAACGCGACTCGCTCCGGAGTGCTTGCGTACATTGGTGAGCGCCTCTTGCGTGATCCGATACAACATGACGCGGGTCTGGGGCGGCGGATCATGGGCCAGATGGTCCCCGAGCGCGGTCTTGATCCCCGTCTGATCCTGCAGGACGCGAAGGTAGACGCGGAGGGCGGGGGCCAAGCCCTCCTCGTCGAGCACCCTCGGACGCAGCTCGAAGAGCAGGTTCCGGAGTCGTCCGATCGCCGATCTCACCGTTTCCTGGAGCTCGCGAAGGTCCGCCTCGCGTTGCTCGTCGTTCCGCGGTCGCAGAAGGGTCGCGATCCGCAGCTCGACCGCCGACATGATCTGGATCGAGTCGTCGTGGATGTCGGCGGCGATCCTGGCTCGCTCCTCCTCCTGGGCGGTCACCACGCGTGAGAGCAACTGCCTGCGCTGCTCATCGGTGGTCCGAAGGAGCTCCAGGCTGGTCCGGAGGACCCCTTCCTCGTGGCCCAATCGCTCATTGGCGGCGGCGAGCGCGGCGGTTCGATCGATCACCCGCTGCTCGAGGTCGGCCGCCGCCATCTCCAGCGCATCACGGGCGCGCACCCGCTCGGTGACCACGGCTGCGAAGAAGAACGACGAAAAGGCCACCGCCGCGTTGAACGCCTGAAGGGTGAGCATCGTCCCGAACAGCGTGCTTCCCTCGAACGGGCCCCAGCCATGTGCAGCCGCCCAGGTGGCGCAGCCCGAAACGACGAGGGCCGCCGGAGCCGCCCCTCGTTGCTGGAACCGCCACGCGGCCCAGCCCAGGACCGGGAACACGATGAACAGCCGCAGGCCCGCCTGGGTGATCCCGAGAGAGAGGAGGGTGAGGACGATGAACAGCCCGATCGCCTCGGCCCACCGACCCCAGGAGGCCTCCGCCCGCTCCCGAGGCAGGAACAGGCTGAGGAGGAAGGGAGCGATCACCAGAACACCCATCGCGTCGCCGGTCCACCAGACGGCCCAGGCGGGGAGGAACTTGCCCGGCGGGATCACTCCGGAGAGCACGAGGACGCCGGCCCCCACGGTGGCGCTGATGAGCATGGCCGGGGCGGCGAGGAACACGATGGCGATTGCGTCGCGCAGGCGATCGAGCTCGTTGCGGAACCCCACCCGTTCGAGCAGCTTCGCGGCGACGAAGGGAGCGAGCGTGTTGCCGGCCGCCGTCGCGCCCGCGGCCCACAACGAGCTGCTGATGGGAAGGTTCACCGCAAGGGCCCCCAGCGCCACGCCCGGCCAGATCCCGGGACCGAGGATGAGGAAGGCGACCAGGGCGATCCCGGTGGGCGGCCACAGGGGAGTGACGTTCTCCTTGACCAGCGACAGTTGAAGGCCGAGGCGCGCCGCCACGTAGTAAGCCACCGCGACCATGAGGATCTTGATCGCGCGGGTCAGCACCGCCGACCGCGTGGTCGGCCAGCCTGGCTCCATAAGCCTCTCGCTCACCGCGGCCCCCTCCGTAGCAGCGCCGTCGGATGTATCGGCGGAGGGTCGTACGGGCTTGACTCGGGGGTCACCTCTTGTTATCCGGGCATGGTGATTCTCCCGGCAACGCCTCCCCTCGCTGGGTGGGAGCATGGAGAGATGCCGCGCATCCTCGCCGCGACCACGGACGGTCTCCATGAGCTCGACGATCGAGCGGTCCCGCGGGGAGTCCATCACGCCGGTCGAGCCGTGACCGCGGTCGCGGAGGGGGACAAGCATCTCTGGGCGATCGTCGATGGATCCGAGATCTGGCACACGGCCGAGGTCGACGGGTGGACCCACCTGGGCGACCTCGAGCAGCACCGCGGCACGTGCCTGGCGTTCATGGAGGATGACGTGCTCGTGGGTTCATCGGAGGCTCGGCTGTTCCGCGTCGTGGGCGAGGGCCTCGCGCCGGTCGTGGCCTTCGACCAGGCCGAGGGGCGGTCGACGTGGTACACGCCGTGGGGTGGTCCGCCGGACACGCGGTCGATCTCAGAGTGGGACGAGGCGGTCTACGTGAACGTTCATGTCGGAGGGATCCTCCGCACCGAGGACGGAGGTGAGACCTGGGTGCCGACGATCGACATCGACGCCGACGTCCATCAGGTGACCACCGCGGAAGGGCTGGTCCTCGCGGCGTGCGCCGGGGGATTGGCGATGAGCACCGACCGCGGGGGCACCTGGACGTTCCGGAGCCAGGGCCTGGAGGCGCCGTACTCCCGCGCGGTCACCGTCTGCGGCGAGTCGGTGCTCGTCTCCGCGTCCAGGGGCCCTCGGGGTGGCCATGCCGCCGTCTACAGGGCAGATCTGACTGGCGGCGGCCTCGAGCGGTGCCGTACCGGGCTGCCCGAATGGTTCGACGACAACATCGACAGTTATTGTTTGGACGCCCATCCCGCCGGTTCGTTCGTCGCACTCGGGACGTCCGACGGCAGGGTGTTCGCCTCCGAGGACGCCGGCCTCAGCTGGGCCGAGTTCGCCTCAGGCTTGCCATCGGTGCAACGCGTCCTCGTGCTGCCCTGACGGAGCCGGAATGCGGCGGCGGTGGGGGCTAATCCACATACGGCCCGTTGAACACAGGCACCTCGCCGTATGGCTGCCCTGCTATGAGCAGGAACCGAGTGCCGGGGGCAGCGTCCATCACCGTGAACGCCTCCCCTCGACCCAGCAGGACGAGCTGGGGTGGTCTCGCCGGGCGCATGTTTGCCCCGAAGGCCGCCTCCCCTTCCAGCACGTAGGCGAACCCCTGGAACCCCGGCGGCACAGGTGTCGTGAGCTGACCGCCCTCGGGCAGCTCGATGTCCAGGATCAGCGCCGGCGTCCCCAGATGCACGGCAGAGCCCTCGCCGACCAGGACCCGAACGATCGCATCGCCTTCGCGCCGCACCGGGATCTGCTCCGGCTCCAGCACCTGCGCGCTCGGTTCGACGTCCTTGTCCTTCCGGGCCAGGTTGACCCAGAACAGCACTCCGCGGAACTCGGTGTCGCCTCGGCCCTCCTTGATCTCGTCTTGCCCTATCGCCTCCGCATGCCACGCACCTAAGCCCGTCCTGAGCGCCAGGAGCGCTCCCTCGGACAGGCGCGCCCGCTCCATTGCTCCGCCAGGTCCGGTGCTGTGCCCCGTGCTCGCCGAGCCCTCGATCACGTACCAGAGGTTGTCGAACCCCCGGTGTGGATGCTTGGTGTCGACGTTCGTCATGTCCGACAACCGCATCCGCCCCTCGTGCACGAGGATGAACGGGTCGACCTGCTCGTACGGCACCGCGCGGGAAGGCAGCGCCTCCAGGACCGGCATGCCCATCATCCGGATCAGCGCCGCGTCCTCCACGAGGATCGCGTCTCGCTCCGTGTCCTCAACCGGTTGTCTCATGTTCCTCACCTCTCTATCTCCCATCTGTAACCGCGTGTCGCCGGTTCTATTTCGGCCGCCTAGCTGGACCCCACGCTCGGTGATAGGGTCGATGCGATGGTGAGGGCCTGGCCGTCATTGCACTCGTACTGCTGGTGCTGCTCTTGGTGATCCCGCTCGGGATCGGGATGGCGATGACGGGGGGCTGCCCTGAGTGCCAAGCTCCCGGGTCCCTCGGCGGCCTGGGGCTGTGTCTCGCGGTCCTTTCGTCGTTGATGCTCGTCGCCCTCGGCTTCCGAGAGCTCGCAGCTGTGGCCTCGGCTTCTTCACGCCATCTCCTACTAGCTCGTTCGGTGGAGAGACCTGGGCAGCCTCTCTCGTTCGACTAGCACCTCTGACCCCGCGGTCTTCCTGGTCGAACCCGAGAGGAGCCCTTGTCCCATGCGTAAGCCCAGGCCTTCGCGTGGCGCCGGAATGAATTCGCAGCCGGACGGCCCGGAGCGCCGCGGTCCCGAGTTGCCGTGGCTCGGGGGCGACGCGGAGCGCCACGCGCGCCTCTGCAAGCGAATGGCTGTGATCGGGATCGTCCTCTGGGTTGTGGTCCTTGCGGTGCAGGAGCTCCGGTCACGTGGCACCGGGGGCGAATCGGGGATCACCATCGCCAACTGCCGGGCCGTGGCCCAAGCAGACGATCGTCCCGCGCCTGACTTCGAGATGGCAGCCCTCGACGGGGACGATCAGATCCGGCTGAGCGATCTGGCGGCCGAGGTGGTGGTCCTGAACTTCTGGGCGTCCTGGTGCGGGCCCTGCCGGCTCGAAGCGCCCGATCTGGAACGGACGTGGGAAGAGTTCAGGAACAAGGGCGTCCAGTTCCTCGGTGTGGACTACCGCGATGATCGAGCGGCCGCCACGGCGTTCGTGAAGGAGTTCGGCATCACCTATCCGAGCGTCTACGATCCGGCCGGGACCCTGGCATTCGACTACGAGCTCGTCGGCGTCCCCACGACGTTCGTGATCGACGGAAGCGGCCAGATCGTGTACCAGTTCCGTGGCTACCTGAACGGCCCGGTCCTTAACAGCGCGATCGAGGACGTGCTCCCGGCGGGGTCACCGTGACCGTCCTCGGCCCCTTCGCGCTGGCGCTGGTGGCCGGCGTCATCTCGTTCACGTCGCCCTGCTGCCTGCCACTGATGCCCGGCTATCTCTCCTACGTCAGCGGCGTCGCCGGCGACGAGGCCTCGACGGTGGCGGTCAGGACCCGGGTCCTCGGCTCTGCGGCGCTGTTCGTCTTGGGGTTCGCGACGGTGTTCACCCTCCTCGGCGCCAGCGCGTCCGTGCTTGGGTCGATCCTCCTCGCGGATCGTCAGATGCTCATCAAGGTGGCCGGCGCCTTCGTGATCCTCATGGGTCTCGCCACCATGGGCCTGGTGAGGATCCCGTTCCTGTACCGGGAGCGCCGTGTGGACCTGGGCAGGATCCGATCGGGGCCCCTCGGCGCGGTGCCGCTCGGGATGGCGTTCGCGGTCGGCTGGACCCCGTGCATCGGACCCGTCCTCGCCGGCATCCTGACCGCAGCCGCCTCCACGGGGACGGCGTCGTGGGGGGCCGCGCTGTTGTTCGTCTACTCCCTCGGTCTCGGCATCCCGTTCATCCTCTTGGCGCTCGGATATGCGCGAGGCGGCCGAGCTTTCGGCTGGTTCCGGCGTCACGGACGGACCGTCGAGTGGCTCGGCGGGGTAGTCCTCGTTCTGATGGGGATCCTCATGATCACGGGGCAGTGGCTCGCCCTCTTCACGCCGCTCATCCGGTGGTTCTCGAGCCACCGGTGGCCACCGATCTGAAAGCCGG
>JBIOUU010000190.1:0-39596 GCA_044867345.1 Actinomycetota bacterium | reverse complement strand
CCCGCGCGGCGCCCCTCCAGGACCCCGACGATCAGGCCGGTCAGGACCGCCACCACGAACGCCCGGCCCAGGAGGAGCGCGAAGCCGACGACGATCCCCGCCGTCCCTCCCAGCGCCTGGGCCGACTGATAGTCGATGGCGCTGCCGATGGGCGGCAGGGCCATCGAAGTCACCAGGAACCGAGGCGTGGTGCGGGTTCCCATGGCGATCAGCACAGCCCATTCCCCGAACAGGGCCACGAAGGAGACCAGCAGGATGGGCCACGACCCGCCCACACCCACGAACCCCCTTCCCAGGGCGGTGCTGAGCCGGCCGAGCGGCGAGGGGCCGGTGGGCCGGCGACCGAACAGGCTCCCGAACAGCCCGGGCCGGGGCGTGGCCTCCGACGTGCGCCTGGCGGTTGCCGGCGGGGAGGCCATGGACGTCCGGGCCTGTGAAGGCCGCCGGCCCCCCTTGCTCCGCTTCTTCGCAGTCATCTGGCCCCGTCCTCGTCTTCGTCCCCGTCCCCAGAACCTTCCGGTTCCCCGAAGTCGGGAGCTTCCGTCTGCCGCGAGAGGTACCCGAAGGGCACTGCGAGCAGGACCATCATCACCACCAGGGCGATGGCGAAGTTCGCCAGCAGGCGGACGGGGTCGGCGACGCTCGGGGAGGTCACGTCGATCAGGTCCCCCTGCGGATCCTGCTCGTAGGCCACCACTCCACCTCGAAGGCCCCCCATTGCCGCAAGGACGAGATCCCCCGTGACGGCGATCCCACCGACCAGGCCCTGCCCCCTCCCCGACTCCCAGACTTCGTGCCCGGATGAGGCGTCCACCGCCACCAGCCGCCCGTCGCCCAGGCCGGCCAGGACGGAGGCTCCTCCAACGACCACCGGCGAGCTCCGGCGGATGAACTCGTTGAACTGGAAGTCGAACAGTCTCCTGCCGTTCGCGGGATCGAACTTCCACAGCCCGCCGCGCCCGTCGGCGACGTACACCGCGCCGCCGGCCGCCGTCGGTGACGACGTCTGCCACACGGGACCGACGCCACGGTGCACCCACCGCACCGTGCCGTCGGCCGCCTTCACGGCGATTAGCTCTCCGTTCAACGCGCTGTCCGAGACCGCCACGTAGACCGAGCCCCCCGCCGCGACCGGCATCGAGGTGAAGAACGTCCCCACAGGAAGCGGGACGACCCAGGCGGGGTCGCCGGAGGACGCGGACAGCGCGATCAGCGACACGCGGTTCGGCTCTCCGATGACGTGGCCGAACGGGGAAGGAGACGGAGACGGCGCTGGGGTCACGGTGGGGGTGGCAGCGGCGCCGATCGCCAACCTGCCCTGGGGCACGGTGTACACGGTGCCGTTCGCCACCGTGAGCGGTCCCTGCCCCCCGTCGTTCAGCAGGACCGACCACCGCTCCGTGCCGGTGGCCAGGTCGACGGCGAAGACGTGGCCGGCGTCGTCCCCCACGAACGCCATGCCGCCGGCCACCGTCACGCCGGTGTGGCTCTGCTCCCCGAGGGCGAACGGTGACGGCCATGCCGGCTTCCGGTCGGCCAGCTCGACCGCCCGGAGCTTCGCGTCCGAGCTCGACGAGCCCTCGGTGAACAACAGGACCGCGGTTCCCTTGACGGTCGCAAGTGCCGGCGACGTCGACGGACCCTCGGCGCGCGCGATCGTCCACCGCTCCCGTCCGGTGGACAGGTCGATCCCGTACACGGCGGCGGGGCCCACCACGACGGCCTCGTCGGCGGCGACGACAGGAGCGGAGGCGCCCTGCTGCCCAACCGGCTCCACGGGGAAGGACCACGACTGCCGGTACGGGGGCAGCGGACCCTCGGCCGTCCCCGGGTGCGAGGCGCCACCCTGGAACTGCGGCCAGGCGAACGCCGATCCGGACTCGGCCGATCGTCCCAGGGCTCGCCCCGCCAACAGGCTGATCGGAACGAACGCGACGAGGACCGCCAGTGCGGCCTTCGACAGCGTGCGGAGCCGATCAGGGGACAGGTGGGCGACCTTCCATCGAACGGGCGCCCATTCTAGGCGGGCACGACGAGACGGTGTTCAGCTCATCCGGTCGGGGTCGGGATCGGAGCCAGCCGGATCAGCCCGACGAGGTTCGCGGGAACGAGGAACGCCAGCGGATCCACGTACGCGCCGTCCTGTCGAACGCCGAAGTGGAGGTGCGGCGGCTCCACGCCGGGATGGCCGGTCCCGGTGAGCGCCACGACCGAACCTCGAGCCACCGCGTCGCCCTTGCGGACCAGGATGGCGGAGAGCCACGAGTACGTCGAGGACAGCCCGCCGCCGTGATCCACCGTGACGAACAGGTGGCCGGCGACGGCGCCGGCGAAGGCCACGACGCCCGGCGCCGGGGCGTGGACCGGTGTTCCGATGAGCGCCGCGATGTCGATCCCGCGATGCCCGGCGCCGAACGGTGTGGAAGGTGGGTCAAAGCCCCGGATGACCGGGCCGACGACCGGCCATGCCCAGTCGCCGACAGGGCCTGCCCCGGCGGATGGGGCGACCGAGGCAAGCAGTCCCAACGTGAGGGGGAGGACGACGAGCCGCGGACGAAGCGGCATCGGACCTCCTGTTCTCCTTCTTCTCCTCGAGCCTTGCGCGTTCTCCTCGGCCAGAGGTCGAGCCTCCCGAACGGTAGCCGCACACGGCCTGGAACGCAGTGAGGGAGGTCACATCCGTGGGCCGGGCGGCCCTACTCGGTCTCGACGAGCTGCAGCCGCAGCTGGTTCACGGCCTTCGTGTGGATCTGGCACACCCGGGACTCGGTGACGCCGAGGATCTCGCCGATCTCCGCCAGGGTCAGTCCCTCGAAGTAGTACAGCGTGACCACGATCTTCTCCCGCTCCGAGAGCGAGTTGATGGCCGCGGCGAGCAAGCCCCGCGTCTCCTGCCCCTCGAGCCCCATCGAGACGTCGCTCCCCCGGTCGGCCAGCGTGTCGAGCAGCGACACCTGCTCCCCGCGATCGCTCCCCACCGACAGCAGCTCGTCCAGTGCCAGGACGGACACGAACGAGATCTGCGTGATCACGTCGTGGAGCTCCTTGAGGGTGACGCCGAGGCGCGCCGCGACCTCCTTCTCGCTCGGGGCCCGCTTCATCATCGACTCGAGGTCTGAATAGGCCTTCTCGATCTCACGGGCCTTGAACCGAACGGACCGCGGCACCCAGTCCATGGCCCGCAGCTCGTCGATGATCGCGCCCTTGATCCGAGGGATGGCGTACGTCTCGAACTTGTTGCCCCGGGCCGGCTCGAACTTCTCGAGCGCGTCGATCAGCCCGAACATCCCGTAGGAGACGAGGTCGGCCTGCTCGACGCTTGCCGGGAGCCCGGTGGCGACTCGGCTGGCCACATACTTCACGAGCGGCGCGTAGTGCAGGATGAGCCGCTCGCGGGCCTGTGGCGACGCGGTCTCCTTGAACTCGGCCCACAGTGCCGCGAGCTCGTCCATCGGTGGCTTGGCCGGCTCCGGGAGGATCGTCACGGACCGCCCGGCAGCCCTCGCCTCCGGCTTGAGCGGTGAGACGGCCTTGATGGCGGACCTAGCCTTGACCGATCCGGACGACTTCACCACCGGTGCGGGCTTGGTGGGCTTCTCCCCCTTCGCGGGGAGAGCCGCCTTCCCGTTCGCGCTCGCCTTGGCCTTCATCATGCCCTCGGGTGGCTCTGTCGGTAGGCGGCGAACAGCCGGGTCCGCGATACGTGTGTATACCGCTGGGTCGTAGCCACGCTCGAGTGACCAAGCAGCTCCTGGACGGCGCGGATGTCCGCTCCCCCTTCGAGAAGGTGCGTGGCGAACGAGTGCCTGAGGGTGTGCGGGGTCACCCGGCGTCCGGAGAGCTTCCCGGACCCGTATCGCTCCACGAGGGCGCGGATGTCGCGTACCCCGAGGGGCTTGCCCTTGCGATTGAAGAACAACGTGGACGACCCGTCGGCGGCGAGCGGCGCCCGTCCCCGGCGGAGATAGTCCCGGATGGCCTCGACCGTGAAGTCCGACAGCGGGACGTCGCGTTCCTTCGAGCCCTTGCCCATCACCCGGACCCGTCCCTGGTCAAGGTCGATCCGGTCCAGGGTGAGCGCGCTGACCTCCCCCACCCGCAGGCCAGACCCGTACAACAGCTCCAGGACGGCCCGATCCCGAAGGGCCACCGCCCGGCCGACCTCGTTCTGCGAACCCGGTTGCGGCGCCTCGACGAGTCCGGCGGCCTCGGTCGGCCTGAGCACCGTGGGCAGTCGGTTGGCCACCTTCGGCCGCCCCAGCATGGCAGCCGGATCGGTCCTTACGAACCCCCTGGCTGCTGCCCACCGGTAGAAGGTGTGGATGGCCCCCACCCGCCGGGCGATCGACGCCCGCGCATAGCCCAGCGTCACCTGCTGGGCCAGGAACCGCCGGAGCAGCGGGTACGTCGCGGAGGCGAGCGAGCGCCGCTGGCGCGACAGGAACACGGCCAGTTGCTCGAGGTCCCGGCGGTAAGCGGACACCGTGTGCTCAGAAAGGTGTCGCTCGAGCGCCAAGTGATCGGCGAACCCGCCGATCAGCTTCGCCTCGGGATGGGGAAGGTCCTCCCGCGCTTGCATCCGTCCTTTCCAAGTCGTCGTCGTCGGGTGCCCTTGTACCAACGGGGGAAGGGGCATTCAAGCTTCCCACGAACGTCGAGTACTTTCTGTCCCTCCAACGGCCGTCGGACGGACGATGCCGCACGCCACCCCGCATGGGCCATAGGCAGCCGGGATGGCCCGCCGATACCTACGTCGACGCTGCCTTCAGCCGAGGCTCGAACCGGCCACCGACGCTTCGGATCAGACCCTTCAGCTCCAGGCCGAGCAGCAGCGGGAGCACCTCCGGCACCGAGACCCCCAACCCTCTCGCCACCTTCTCGGGCAGCACCGGTCCGATGATCAGCTCGAGCGCCGCCCGCTCCGCCAGGGTGAGGTCCAGCCGCACGGGCGCAGCGCTTGGCCCATCGCCAACCTTCAGGTCCCGCATCAGGTCCTCGACTCCCCGGATCAGCGTCGCCCCTTCCCGGATGAGCACGTGGGGCACGTGAGCCAGTGGATTGGTGATGGCCCCCGGGACCGCGAACACGTCCCGGCCCAGGTCCAGCGCATGTTCGGCCGAGATCAACGAGCCGCTTCCGTCGGCGCCCTCCACAACCACCAGGCCCGTGCACATGGCCGCCACGATCCGGTTGCGGGCCGGGAAGTGGTACGGCTCCGGCGGGACCCCCGGTGGATACTCGCTCACCAACGTGCCGGTCTCCGCGATCCGCTGGATCAGGCGCTCGCTCCGCTTCGGATAGGCCTGGTCGATCCCGCACCCGAGCACCGCGACGGTGTGACCGCCGGCGTCGAGCGCGCCCTGGTGGCCGGCGGCGTCGATCCCGCGGGCCGCCCCGCTGATGACGCACACGCCCGACATCGCGAGGTCATGACCGATGGCGGTGGCCAACTCCCTCCCGAGCTCGGAGCAGTTCCGAGCCCCGACGATCGCCACGGCTCGCTCACGCGAGGGAAGCGGGCGGCCCCTGACGAAGAGGGCAGCCGGTGGATCCTCCAGGTTCTCGAGCTGGGGCGGATAGCCGGCACCTCCGAATGGCACAAGGCTCGCACCGCATGCGACGAGGGCGCGATCGATGTCGTCGGGGTCGAGCCCCTGCGCGGATTCGCGATCCGCATCGCTGCCGGCGCGTCCCCTTCGGACCGCCTCGAGGGTGGCGAGGGCCGTACGCTCTCGATCCGCCACCTCGAGCAGCTTGATCGGCGAGATCCCTCGCAGGGCCATCAGGACGAGCAGTGCCCTTCGATCCGCCTCTGCCTCGACGAAGCTCGGCGGCCACCGGGATGGCCGGTTCCCGCCCCGCCTCCGGCGGTTGATCCGCCGGTCACCTCGGTCGGCCGCGCGATCAGCCCGCACGGGCCAGGCTTCCCTCGGACAGGTTCATCCGATAGGTGAGCGCCTCGGCCATGTGCCCGGCAGCGATCTCCTCGGCGCCCGCCAGGTCGGCGATGGTCCTGGCAACCTTGATGGCTCGATCGAATCCCCGGCCGGTGAGGCCCAGGGCATCCACCGCGCCGGCCAGGACGTCGTGCCCACCGGGGGACATCCTGGCCTGTCGCCGGGCCATCGGCCCGGGAAGCTGGGCGTTGCACGGGAAGCCGAGGGCCGCATACCGGTGCCGCTGGCGGGCCCGGGCCTCCTCGACACGAGCCCGGATGGCTGACGATGTCTCGCCGGCAGTCTCGCCCAGCAGCTCTCTCTTGGAGAGCCGCGGCACCACGAGTCTGATGTCGATGCGATCGAGGAGCGGCCCTGACAGCTTCTGTCGGTACAGCTCTACGCGATGTGGAGGACACCGGCACTGGCGTTTGGGATCCCCTTCGTAGCCGCACGGGCACGGGTTGGTGGCAGCGACGAGCGTGAACCCCGCGGGGAACTCGACCGACCCGGCCACCCGCGTCACCACGACACGGCCGTCCTCGAGCGGCTGGCGGAGGGCCTCCACCGCATCCCGCCGGAACTCGGTCAATTCGTCCAGGAACAGGACCCCGTGGTGCGCGAGCGAGACCTCCCCGGGCCTGACGAATCCGCTCCCGCCACCGAGGAGCGCCGAAAGGGAGATGGAGTGGTGCGGCGACCGGAACGGCCGCGACCCCACCAAGCCGCCCTCGTCCAGCATGCCGGCCACGGAATGAAGCTGCGTGACCTCCAGGGCCTCCCCCCGGGAAAGCCCGGGGAGGATGGTGGCCAGGCGCCGGGCCAGCATGGTCTTGCCCGCGCCGGGTGAGCCGACGAGCAGGACGTTGTGCCCGCCGGCCGCCGCCACTTCCAGCGCCCGCCTGGCCTGGGCCTGCCCCCTGACCTCGGCGAAGTCCACGCCATGTTGTGGTGCCTCGGCCGCTCCGCTGGCCCGAGGCGTGGGCGGATCCCACGTGCCGCGAAGGAACCCGGCGACCTCGGTGAGGCCCCGAGTCCCGACGACCCGCACCCCGTCCACGAGCGCTGCCTCACCGGCGTTCGCGGCTGGCACCACGACACCGTCCAGGCCGGCACGCGCGGCCGCGATGGCCACCGAGAGCACGCCCGGGGTAGCCACGAGGCCACCTTTCAGGGAGAGCTCCCCGAAGAACGCCAACCGGGCCAGCCGGTCACCGGGGACTTGAGCCGAGGCCGCAAGCACTCCCATGGCGATCGGAAGGTCGAGACCCGGTCCCTCCTTCCGGAGATTCCCGGGGGACAGGTTCACGACGATCCGCCGCAGCGGCCATTCCAGGCCCGAGCTTTCGACGGCGGGGCGGATGCGATCCCGCGCGTCCTGCACCGGCGCGCCGGGCAGGCCGGTCAGCGTGAGCGAGGGAAGCCCGCGCCCGATGTGGGCCTCGACCGCGACCGGGTGTCCTCGCACCCCGACGATGGTGATCCCGATGACCCGCCCGTACACCGGGCGACCCTAGCGCCTGGTGATGACACTCAGAACGCGTCCTCGAACAGCTCGACGCTCGTGCCCCTCCTGCCGACGCGAACGCTCGCGACGTCGAACCGCAGGTTCTCGTGAGGAACGTGCGCGGTGGCGACGAAGACCTCCGCCAGCTGCCGGAGCTTCCGCTGCTTCAAAGCCGTCACCGCCTCGTACCCGCCGCCGAAGCCGTCGCCACGCCGCGCCTTGACCTCACAGAAGACGAACACTCCCTCGCGTTCGACGATGAGGTCGAGTTCGCCGAGACCGCACCGCCAATTCCGGGCGACGATGCGGAACCCACGGCGCGCATACAGAGCGGCGGCGGCATCCTCCCCTGCGCGGCCGAATGAGGAGCGGGAAGCCTGTGCGTCGATCCGGTCCACGGCCGTCGAACCTACGACGGCCCACCGACACTCAGGCGTCCAGCGTCGGATCCCCCGGCACGGCCTCGTCGCGGCGGAGCTCCTCGACGTTCACGTCGCGGCGCGTCATCACCCGGACGTTGGACACGAACCGGGCTGGGCGGAACATGTCCCATACCCACGCGTCGGACAGGCGCACCTCAACCCACCCGTCCTCCCGCTGCTGCACGTCGACGACGTTGGCGAGGTAGAACCGGCGCTCGGTCTCCACGACGAAGGTGAACATCGGGACGACGTCGCGGTACTCCCGGTACAGCTCGAGCTCGCGCTCCTCCTCGAACCGCTCGATGTCGTCGCCCTCGTTCACGGGTCCTCCACGGTCTCCACGTCCACGGTGCCGTTCTCGCCCACGCCCTTGAACGACAGCCGGTGGATCGGCGTGGGGCCCAGGCGGTCCAGCACGTTCCAGTGCTCGCGCGTGCCGTAGCCCTTGTTGTGGTCGAACCCGTACTTTCGGAACCGGCGGTGGTAGCGCTGCATCATCCGGTCCCGCGTCACCTTGGCAACGATCGAGGCGGCAGCGACGCAGGCCGTCACGGCGTCGCCCTTCTTGATGGCCAGGCTCGTCGCGGGGAGCCGACGGACGGGAAAGCCGTCGATCAGCACGTAGTCCGGTGGCAGGGCAAGGGCGCACACCGCCCGGCGCAGGAGCCACAGGTTGGACTTGTGCAGGCCCCGGCGGTCGATCCGCGACGGGGTGGCCTTGCACCATGCGTAAGCCAGGGCCCCGGACACGATCCGGGCGTACGCCTCGTCCCGTTGGAGCGGCGTGAGGAGCTTGGAGTCGTTCACCCCGTCGAGGTCGAAGTCCTCCGGCAGGATCACGGCGGCAGCCACCAGCGGACCGGCCAGAGCCCCCCGCCCCGCCTCGTCCACGCCGGCGACGGCGCGGAAGCCCTGCTCGCGCAGCCGGCGCTCGTAGCGCCCGAGGTCGAGGTCTAGTGCAGCCACCCGATCCGGGAAGGCGGCCAGATGGTGACGAACGCCTTGCCCACGACCTTGTCGATGGGCACGAACCCCAACCCGAACCGCGAATCGTTGGAGTAGAGGCGGTTGTCGCCCAGGACGAACAGGCTGTCCGGTGGGACCTTCTTCGGCCCATACGGGCGGGTATCCGGAGGGCCCTTCAGGTACGGCTGGGGAACCCGCTTGCCGTTGACGAAGAGCTTGCCGTCTCGAAGCTCGACGGTCTCGCCCGGAAGCCCGATCACCCGCTTGATGAAGTCCTCGTTCGGGGGCCTGGCGAAGCCGAGGCCCTCCGACAGCCAGTGCAGGAAACCGCCGACGACCCCCGAATCGGGCTGCTGCCCGGAAGGATCCTCGAACACCACGATGTCGCCCCGGTGCGGGTGGTACAGCACCTTGTTCACCAGCACGCGGTCGCCCGGCATGAGCGTGGGCTCCATGGACCCCGAGGGGATGTAGAACGCCTGGACCACGAAGGTCTTCAGGACGAGGGCCAGGGCGAAGGCCAGCAGGATCAGGACGGGGAGCTCGCGGAGGAAGGCAAGGACGCCCCGGTCCCTTCCCCGGGCCTCTCGGGGCGGGGCGGGCGGCCGTTCGTCGGGAGCCTTGGGCCCCAGGACGAACTCGTCCTCCGGGAACGGGGTCGCGGTGGCGGGGGGAGGATCGACCGGCGCCGGCTCGGCGGAGTCCGGCTGCGGCTCGGACACGCCTAGCCCTTGCTCTCGGCGTCGACCGCTGCGGTCTCGGAGACCTCCACGGGCTCCGACTCGGCCGCCTCGAGCGCCTCCGATGCCTCCGCGGACTGCGCCTCGGGCGCCTCCGCCCCATCGGCGGATACCTCGATGAGGTCGGGCTCGCCCGGGGCCTCCTGGATCCCTGCCACGGCCGCGGTGGATTGCGCGGTCGCCAGCTCCTCTGGGCCGACCCGCCGCTCGCGGATCCGGGCCTTCTTGCCTCGCAGCTCACGCAGGTAGTACAGCTTGGCCCGGCGCACCTTCCCTCGGGTCATCACCTCGAGCTTGGCGATCGATGGCGAATGGACGGGGAACGTTCGCTCCACGCCGACCCCGAAGGACACCTTGCGGACGGTAAACGTCTCCTGGAGGCCGCCGCCCTGACGCCGGATCACGACGCCCTGGAACACCTGGACCCGCTCCCGGCCCGCCTCGACCACCCGGACGTGCACCTTGATGGTGTCTCCGGGCCGGAACGGCGGGATGTCCGAGCGCAGGTATTGCTTGTCGACGAGATCGGTCTTGTTCATGGCGGGAGTCCCGATGATAGCAGCCGGGTCCGGACCTCCCGGTCAGCCTTTCAGCAGGTCGGGACGGTTGCGGTGGGTCTTCTCCCGCGCGGCCTCCCGTCGCCACCGCTCGACCTCGGCGTGGTTGCCCGAGAGCAACACGTCCGGGACCGCCATCCCCCGGAACTCACTCGGGCGCGTGTAATGCGGGTGGTCCAGATGGCCGTCCTCGAACGACTCCCGCTCGAGCGACTCCTCTTTGCCGACGACGCCCGGGATCAGGCGGGTGACCGCCTCGAGCACGACGAGGGCCGGGATCTCGCCACCCGACAGCACGTAGTCGCCGATCGAGACCTCTTGAGCCGGGAGGCCGTCCACGATGCGTTCGTCGACGCCCTCGTACCGGCCGCTGATCAGGACCAGCCAGGGTTCCTTCGCCAGCTCGCGCACGAGGGCCTGGTCCAGCCGGCGCCCGGCGGGCGACAGCACGATCACGCGCTTGGCTTCCTCTCCCAGCGATTCCACCGCGGCAAACACCGGCTCGGGCTTCAGCACCATGCCCGGCCCGCCGCCGTAGGGTTCGTCGTCCACCTGGTGATGCTTGTCGGTGGCGAAGTCACGGATGTCGTGGACCCTGACGTCGATGATGCCGGCCTCGATGGCCTTGCCCAGCAGGCTCTCGCGCAGCGGGCCCTCGACGATGGCGGGGAAGATGGTGAATACGTCGATCCGCACACGCGCAGGCTAGCAGCGCCCGATCATGCGGCCGGGCGGGGCGCGCGAGCCTTGTGCGCGCGCCGCGCAACGAGCGCCCCGAGCACGGCGGCGGCCAGCGCCGACGCGATCGCGATGGGGAGCCACGGACCCCCGCCCGAACCGGGCCTTGTAGACATCGGCGAGGGTCCGGCGACGTCGATGGCGATCGGTTGCGGATACCCCGCCGGCGCGTCGAAGCCGCCTTCGACCGAGAACGGGACCAGGAGGTACGACCCGGGCTCGGTGAGCGTCAGCGTTCCTCGATATTCGACGAGGCCACCTCGCCGGAAGGTGATCGGGATGGCGGCCTCGAGGTCGGTGTTCCCGTCCGCGTCCAGGGGGACCGCCCATAACAGGTGTGGGATCCTGGGGACGTCCCACCAGGTGGCCGGTTTCGTGTGCCGCCGATCGTCCCAGAACCGGACCGTCACGTTCACCGTCTCCCCCGGCTGCGGCCGGGTCGTGGAGAGCCGTACCTCGAATGGAGGGGTCTTTGCCCATGCCGGCCCGGCGGCGGCGAAGCCGAGCACGGCTCCCACGACCAACATGCTCAGCACGACCACGGACCTGCGCATCAAGGCCTCTCTTCGCTGATCGTCCCTCCTACACCGCACGCGCCCGCTCGGTTCCCGCAACGGCCGCACATCAGCTGGCCTCTGGAACCGTCAGGCCGGGGACCTCGCGGACCACGATGCGCTTGCCGGCCGTGTCCACCGAGACGATCACGTCCTTCAGGGCGGGGATCAATGTCTCGCCTTCACCCGTTGCGGCGCTCCAGACGTCGTTCGCCCCCGTGTGGATGACCTCGCGCACCGTCCCCAACGATCGGCCCGACTCGGTGACGACCTCGCAGCCCACGAGCTGGTGGTCCCACCACGAGCCGTCGGGAAGCTCGGGGGAGGCTGACTCCGGCACCACGAGGACGCTTCGGGCCAGACGTTCGGCCGCAGTTCGGTCGGCCACCTCGCGGAACTTCACGAGCAGCCCACTGCGGTGGCGCCGTGCGGACTCGACGGTGAGTGCCCGGCCGTCCTCGAGGTAGACCAGGGCCCCTTCGGCGAATCGGCCTTCGACCTCCGACAGCACGAGGACGGAGAGCTCGCCCTTCAGGCCGTGGGGCCGGGTGATGCGGCCGACCACGACGGTCGGCTCGCGGTTCATCCCGGGTCGACGATCTCGACCGCGGCGTGAACCCCTTCGCGGATGGCCGCGGCCTTCACCACCTGGCGAATGGCTCGGGCCGTTCGTCCGCCCTTGCCTATGACCTTGCCCATGTCCTCGGGATCCACGGTGAGCTGGAGCAGGATCCCGCGATCGTCGTGGACCTCGTTCACCTCGACCGCGTCGGGGTTCTCGACGAGCTCCCTCGCGATGTACTCGAGGAGCTCCTTCACGAAGCCGCCTTGCTCTCCTTCTTCTCCGACTGGAACTTCTCCCAGATGCCCGCCTTGGTCAGCAGCACCTGGACCGCTTGACTGGGCTGCGCGCCCTTTCGGAGCCAGTCCAGCGCCTTGGCCTCGTCGATGTCGATCAGCGAAGGATCCTCGAGCGGGTGGTATTTCCCGATGTTCTCGATGAACCGCCCGTCGCGAGGGCTCCGCTGGTCGGCCACCACCACCCGGAAGAAGGGACGCTTCTTGGCCCCCATCCGTCGCAACCTGATCCTCGTCGTCATCCCGTTCCTTCTCTTCTAGATCCCCGGCATCCCCGGCAGGCCCGGGATCTTCAGGCCCCGCTTGCCACCGAGCATCGTCCGCATCATCTTCCGGGCCCCGTCGAACTCCTTCAGCAAGGAGTTCACGTCGGCCGTGGTGGTTCCAGAGCCGCGGGCGATCCTCAGGCGCCGGGACCCACCGATGATAGCGGGGTTCTGGCGCTCCTCGGGGGTCATGGAGCAGATGACGGCCTCCGCCCGGGCCAGCTGGCGCTCGTCCACTTGCCCGGCCAGGTCCTTCAGCGCGTCCTTGCCCCCCGGGATACCGGGCAGCATGGCCAGCAGGTCCTGGAGCGGCCCGAGCTTTCGCATCTCGCGCATCTGGACCAGGAAGTCCTCCAGCGTGAACTGGGCCGTGGCCATCTTCTCCGCGGCCTCCTTGGCCTTGTCGGCGTCGAGGCTCTCCTGGGCCCGGTCGATGAGCGTGAGCACATCGCCCATCCCCAGGATCCGGGAAGCCATCCGGTCGGGATAGAACGGCTCGAGGTCGGCCGGGCGCTCCCCCGTCCCGGCGAAGAAGACCGGGCGGCCAGTGACGGCGGTGATCGAGAGCGCCGCCCCGCCCCGGGCGTCGCCGTCGAGCTTGGTCAGGATGAAGCCGGTCGCGTCGACCTCGCGCATGAACGCGCGGGCCTGGACCACGGCGTCCTGACCGGTCATCGCGTCGGAGGCAATCAGCACGTGATGGGGCTTGATCGCGTCCTTCACTCGCCGGGCCTGCTTCATCATCTCCTCGTCCACGTGGAGCCGGCCGGCCGTGTCGACGATGACCACGTCGAGCCCCTCGCGTTCCGCCCGCTTCAGGCCCGCCCTGGCCACCTTCACGGGATCCGCGCCATCGGAGGCCACCGGGACGCCGACCTCTGCCCCCAAGGTGAACAGCTGCTCGACGGCCGCGGGCCGCTGGAGGTCCGCGGCGACGAGCAGCGGGTGCTTGCCCTTCTCCTTCAGCATCCGCGCGAGCTTGGCGGAGGCGGTGGTCTTGCCCGAGCCCTGGACCCCGGCCATCATCACCACCGCGGGCTTGGCCGACGGAAGCGTGAACGCGGCCTGGGTCCCACCCATCGTTGCCTGGAGCTCCTCGCGCACCACCTTGATGACCTGCTGTGCTGGGGTCAGGCTCTTCATCACCTCTTCGGAGAGCGCTCGCTCCCTGACCCTTGCCAGCAGATCGTCGGCCACCTCGACGGAGACGTCCGCGTCGAGAAGGGCGGTTCGCAGGTCGGCAATGGCGTTGTCCACTTGCTTGGGATGGAGCTTGCCCCGCGACCGGAGCTTCTTGAAGATCCCGTCCAGCTGTTGTGTAAGGGCGTCGAACACCTAGCCGCTCCCCTCCGTGGGAGCCAGCACCTTCTCCACCGTCCGAAGGAGCGCCAGCGGACTGAACGGCTTGGTGAAGTACTCGTCGGCGCCGAGCGAGAGGACGTACTCTCGGCCTTCCTCGCCCACCGCGGTCACGATGATCACGCGGACGTCCGCGGTCTCGGGTGCCGACTTCAGCTCCTTCAGCACCTCCGCGCCGCTCGGGCCGGGGATGTTGAGGTCCAGGAACATGAGGTCCGGTGGCCGGTCCCTGGCCATGGCCAGCGCGGCCTGCCCGTCACTCGCCTCTCGGATGTCGAACCCTTCGTGCTCCAGGACCATCCGCATCGCTTCCCGCATCGTCGGATGGTCCTCCACGATGAGGATGTCCGCCTTGGCCACGCCCTCAGCCACGTCAGCCCCCCAGGATCCGCTCCGCGAAGGCCCGGGAGTCGAATGCCTGGAGATCGTCGATCCGCTCGCCCGTCCCCACCAGCTTGACCGGGACTCCCAACCCCTCGCGAACAGCGAGCACGATACCGCCCTTCGCGGTCCCGTCGAGCTTGGCCAGGGCCACGCCGGTCACGTCCACCGCGTTGGCGAAGGCCTCGGCCTGGGCGATGCCGTTCTGTCCCGTGGTCGCGTCCAGGACCAGCAGCACCTCGTCCACGGTTCCGGCGGCCTTCTCCAGCACGCGCTTGACCTTCTGGAGCTCGTCCATGAGGGGTGTGCGGGTGTGCAGCCGACCCGCCGTGTCCACGAGCAGGACGTCGATGTCGCGGGCGTGAGCGGACTCCACGGCGTCGAAGGCAACCGCGGCGGGGTCGGCCCCCCGCTGCTGTGCGATCAGCTGGACGTTCGCTCGTCTGGCCCACGCGTCGAGCTGCTCGGCGGCGGCGGCCCGGAACGTGTCGGTGTTCGCCACGCTCACCTTGCGGCCCTCCCGGGCCAGGCGGGCGGCGAGCTTGCCGATGGTCGTGGTCTTGCCGGCGCCGTTCACCCCGACCACGAGGACCACCCCCAGTCGATCCGAGGGAAGGCTGAGCGCCCCGTCCTTCCCCAGGATCCCCACGATCTCCTCCCGAAGCAGTTCCTCGGGGTCGGCTCCCAGCTCGTACCGGTCACGGATGTCCCGCACCATCCGGGATGCCGCGGCCGGGCCGACGTCGGCCTTCAGCAGGAGGTCCTCGAGACGCGTCCACGCGTCCCCGTCAGGCGTCCCGCCTGTCAGGAGGGCCCGGGCTCTCGCCCCCAGGCCATCGCTTCGGCGGCGAGCGGGCGACGGCGCCTCCGCCGCCGGCATCGGTGCCGGTGAGGGTTCGGCCGGGGCACGCCTGCGGCGCGACACGGCCGTGACGATGGCCGCCACGATGATCGCGAGCACGACGAAGACGAACAGGCCGATGATCAGGACATCCACGGGGATACAGGCTACTCGGTGGCCGCGTCCGGACCGTGCAACACGGCGACGGCCTCGGAGGGAACGGCCGTGCGCTCTTCGCCCGGCATCATCTCCAGGCGCTGCCCCACCACCCTCGAAGTCCCCTCCTTGCTCATCGAGACCCCGTACATCATCTGCGCCACCTCCATCGTCCGTTTCTGGTGCGTCACGATCAGCACCTGGGAGTCGTCGACGAATCCCCGGATCAGCTGGAGGAACCGGTGCAGGTTCACGTCGTCGAGAGCCGGCTCCACCTCGTCCATCAGGTAGAACGGGCTCGGCCTGGCCTTGAAGATGGCGAACAGGAAGGCGAGCGCGGTGAGCGCCCGCTCGCCACCGGAGAGGAGCGAGATGCGCTTCACTCGCTTTCGGCCCGGGCGGGCCTCGATCTCGATCCCGGTGGCAAGGATGTCCTCTGGCTGGGTGGCCACGAGCCGCCCCTCGCCCCCGGGGAACAGCTCCTGGAACAACGCCTCGAAGGAGGACGCCACATCACGGTAGGCGGCGGCAAACGTGGTGGCGATCTCCTCGTCGATCCTGGCGACGACCTGCATCAGGTCTCGCCGGGCCTTCCGGACGTCGTCGAGCTCCCTGGCCATGAAGTCGTGGCGCTCCGAAAGGGCCTCGAACTCCCCGCCCGCAAGCAGGTTCACCCGGCCCAGGAGGGCCAGTCGGCGCTGCACGAGCTCGGCGCGCCGCTCGATGGACTTGGCCGACTCGTCCTTTCCCAAGCCGGCGACCGCCTGCTCCGGCTCCGCCTGGTGCCCCTCCCGCAGCAACCGCTCCGCGTCACGGACCCTGCGGTCCAGATCACCGCGAAAGCGGTCCTCTTCCTCGTATTCCTCCCGGAGCCGTTCCAGCTCCTGGGAGGCCTCCCTCCAGGCTCGGTTGACCCCGGCTTCGGCCTCGGTGGCTTGGCGCTCGGCCTCGGCCGTCTCGTCCCGCCGAGCCCCCGCCGATTCCAACGCAGCCTCGGCTGCGACGAGGCGCTGGTCGGCCTTGCCGCGCTCGACGCCCGCGGCGTCGAGCGCGGCCGAAAGCGCGTCCGGGTCCTGCGCCGCGAGCGTCGCGCGCTCTGCGCGAACCGAGGTCAGCCGGGCGGAGATCCCCGCCCGGTCTCGCCGCAGGGTCTCCACCGCCACCCGGTGCTGGATCGGCGGCTCGGGCGCCCGCGGGAGGTCCGGCAGCGCATGGGAAGCAGGCTCGGCCGCGGCCAGCCGGTCTCGCCAGGCCGCGGCCGCGTCCTCCACCCCGGCCAGGCGCTGGCCCTGGCTCTCCTCCTCCCGGGCCAGCGCATTCGCCTCGGTCTCCAGACGTCCCATGGCCTCGGCGGCGCGCATGATCTCGGCGTCGGCCTGCTCGAGCCGGGCGGCCAGCCGCTCCAATTCGGCCACCGCCTGTCCCAACCGGTGGCGCGCGGGCCGAGCCGCGGACAGGGTCCGCGCCAGTTCGTGCTCCACCCTCGCCAGCTCGCTCGCGATCTCGTCCCCGCGGGAGGCAGATGCGGCGGTTCGGATGAACGCCGGGCCGATCAGCACTCCCTCGGCGGTGACGAACGCGCACTTGGGGTGGGTACGGTGCTTCGCCACGGCCTCCTCGAGCGAATCCGCGATGTAGATGTCCTTCAGGACCGTCGAGACGAGCCCGCGAGCGGCGGGATCGGCCGAGACGATCGAGAGGAGCGTGCGTTCCTCGGGGAGCACGAAGGACGCGGGGCCTCCGCCGGCGACGGCGAGCGTCGCGCCCTCGCCATTCGGAGCCTCCTCGATCGCGTCGTCCATGTCTGCGTAGACCACGGCGTCGGCGAAGGGGCCGAGGCCCGCGACGAGCGCGTGCTCCCAACCCTCCTCGACCTCGATCAGTCTGCCCAGCAGCCCCACGGCCCGGCTGGCACGCGACGCAATGAACCGGGACCCCGGGGTCTCCTCCAGGTCGGCCTTGCGCGCCTCCAGCAGCTCCCGGCGGGCGAGGAACCGCCGCTCGGCCTCCTCGAGCTCCGCGACCCGCCGGGCGAGCTCGGTCCGTTCCCGGTCCAGTGCCGCCTTGCGCTCGGAGACCGGCGCGCTCTCTCCGTCGAGCCGCTCGACCTCCTCACCCAGGCGGGCCCGCTCGGCTTCCACCGCCGTGCGCCGTTCGCGCACCTGCCCCAGGTGCTCCTCCAGGCGCGCCCGCTCGCGTTCGTGCGAGGCCAGCGAGGCCCTGAGCGTCTCCATCTCGGCCCGGTGGGCCGCGGCCTCCTCCGAGATCCGGCGACGCTCCTCCTCCACGAGCCGCCGCGTCTCGAGCGCCTCGCGGAATCCCCGCTCCGCCTCGTCGAGCTCGCGCTCGCGCTGCTCGAGCTCCACCGCCACCTCCCCCAACCGCGCCTCCATGCGGGCCGAGTCCTCGTCCATCGCCGTGAGGCGGACGTGCCGCGAGGCCTCGGTGGCCAGCTGCGTGCGCGCCATGGACTCAGCTTCCACGGCCGAGCGAAGCGCGCGCTCCGCGGAGGATCTCTCCTCCTGGGTCTGCCGGAACACGGCCTCGGCCTCCTGGACCGTCCACACCGCCCTGGCTCGTGCGTCCGCCGCGTTCGCCACGTCCTGGTCGAGGGAGGCCAGTCGCTCCCGAGCCTCCTTCCGCCGCTCGAGACCCTCGTCCCACCCTCCGGTTCGGCGATCGCGCTCCGCCAGGAGGTCCCGCAGGCGTGCCGCAGCGAGCTTCACGGCCACGGTGTCCGCTTCGGCCGTCAGCTCCTCGTGGCGGTGTGCCATCTCGGCCTGCTGCTTCAGCGGCTTCAGCTGGCGCCGCAGCTCGGCCAGGACGTCGGACAGCCGCACCAGGTCCTGCTCCAGCCCGGCCAGCTTGCGCTCGGCCCGCTCGCGCCGCCGCCGGTGCTTGGCGATGCCTGCCGCCTCCTCGATGTATTGTCGGCGGTCCTCGGGCCGGGCCGTGAGCACCTCCTCGAGCTGACCCTGGCTCACGATGGTGTGCAGGGCACGGCCGATGCCGCTCTCCGACAGGAGCTCCTGCACGTCGAGCAGCCGGGACACCCGCCCACCGATCCGGTACTCGCTGTCGCCGCTCCGGAAGATCGTCCGGCTTACCTCGATCTCGCTCATCGGAACCGGGATCAGGCCGGCCGAGTTGTCGATGACGAGCTTGACCTCCGCCATCCCGAGCGCCGGACGCTGCGGGCTCCCGGCGAAGATGACGTCCGCCATCTGATTGCCCCGCAAGGCTCTCGGGCCCTGCTCTCCTAGGACCCAGCTGATGGCGTCGACCAGGTTGGACTTTCCGGACCCGTTTGGGCCCACGATGACGCTGATCCCCGGGGCGAACTCGAGGACGGTCTTCTCGGCGAAGGACTTGAAGCCTCGGATCTGGAGGGAGCGTAGGAACATGTCTGGAGGCCGATGCTAACAGCGCCCGAGCTGTCGTTTCCCCGGTTTGACCAGGAACTTCAGGTCAGCCGGTGATCCGGAAATCGCTGTCCCCGCGAACCTCTTCGGTCAGGACCTCGACCCGGTTCACGCGGGCGTGGTCGGGTCCCACCCTGCACCACGCGACCAGCGCGTCCACGTCGTCGTCGACCCCTTCGAAGGCCGCCTCCACCCTCCCGTTCGGGAGATTGCGGACGAAGCCGCCAAGCCCTCGCTGTCGGGCCAACGTGGCGCACGTCGAGCGGAAGAAGACCCCCTGGACTCGGCCCTCGACCACCACGCGAACCCGCTTCACTGCGGGATTCTTACCGGATCACGCCGACGCCGGCGCCGGCGCCGGGCGGCAACACGTCATGCTGATACGAGGCCGTCCCTACAATCCTTCTCGGAGGCAAGGAGCAGTGGACCCCGGCCCGAAAGCCGCTCTGATCGTGGTGGACGTCCAGAACGACTTCGCCGACCCCAAGGGGAGCTTGTACGTGAGGGGCGGCGAGACGGTGGTCCCGATCATCAACGAGCAGGTGGAAGTGTCGAGCAGGGCCGGAGCTCTCGTCGTGTACACGCAGGACTGGCACCCGATGTCCACGCCCCACTTCCAGAAGGATGGCGGCATCTGGCCCGTGCACTGCGTCAAGGAGACATGGGGCGCCGAGCTCCACCCGGATCTCGAGGTCGTGGGCGGGTCGGTGAAGAAAGGGAGCGGCGGCGAGGACGGCTACTCCGCGTTCAGCATCCGGGACCCGAAGACCGGGGAGACGGCTTCGACGCAGCTCGAGGCCATGCTTCGGGAACGGGACGTCCAGGCCGTCACGGTATGCGGTCTGGCCACCGACTATTGCGTGGTCGAGACGGTCCTCGATGCGCGGCGGCTGGGGTTCGAGACCGAGGTGCTTTCCGAAGCCATCCGGGCGGTCGACCTCCACCCCGGCGATGGTGAGCGTGCGCTCGAGCGCATGCGCGAGGCGGGCGCGGTCGTCCGTTCGTAGGCCTCTCGCAAGGCCGTCAGCTCTGGCACTGCGGGCAGAAGTAAGCGCTCCGGCCGGAGACCTTCACGGTCTGGATCGAGGTGCGGCAGCGTCGGCAGGGCAGGCCCTGGCGACCGTAGACCTTGAGCTCGTTCTGGAACTCGCCGGGCTTGCCGAACAGGTCGAGATACGCCTCGTCCTCCAGCGTCGTCCCCCGGTACCGGATGGCCTCCTGCAGGACCTCCTGGAGCGAGCGATAGAGACGGCGCACCTCCTGCGAGGAGAGCGTGTCCGACAACCGGTCGAGCCGCAGCCCCGCGGCGAACAGCACCTCGTCGGAGTAGATGTTCCCCAGCCCAGAGATGAACTTCTGGTCCATCAGGAGTTGCTTCAGCTTCGACCCTCGTTGGGCCATCTGCCCCCCGAATGACTGCCACGTGAAGACGTGGTCGAGCGGGTCGATGGCGATGTGCTGGAGCTCCTTCACCTTCCCGAGGTCGTCACCGGCGGTTACGAACATCTCGCCGAAGGTGCGCGGGTCGACGAACCGGACGTCGCCTCCCTGCTGGAAGGTGATCACGACGTGGGTATGGGGCGGGAGTGGCACTCGCTTGTTGCCTCGGACGAACTGGCCGCTCATGCCGAAATGGACCACGAGCACGTCGCCATTGTCCAGGAACAGCAGGACGTACTTCCCACGGCGGTCGGCCTTGAGGATCTTGCGGCCGACCAGCCTGTCGACGAACTCCTTGCGCCGGCTGTGCCGGCGGATGACCCGCATGGCGTTCTTCGACGGTCGGACCTCGGCCGCGACGATCTTGCGGCCCACGACGTCCTTCTCCAGATCTCGACGCATCACCTCGACTTCGGGAAGCTCCACCTACGCTCCCTTCGACTCCGTCTCCACGGAGCGCTCCGAGAGCTTCACGTAGGCCTCGTGGGCGGCCTGCTGCTCGGCCTCTTTCTTTGAGCGGCCGGTCCCGGTGCCGTAGGGCCTCCCGGCAAGGAAGACGGTCGCCGTGAACTCCTTCTCGTGATCGGGTCCTCGTTCGTCGATGCGGTACTCGGGGAGCGCCCGCAGCTCCTGCGAGGCCAGCTCCTGGAGAATCGTCTTGTAGTCGCGCTCTCCCTCGCCCCGCACGTAGGCCACCATGCGCGGGCGGAACAGCCGCTCGATGATCGTTCGGGCGGCGTCGAGCCCTAGGTCGAGGTAGACAGCCCCCAGGATGGCCTCCAGGACATCGGCCAGGATGCTGGACTTGTCCCTCCCCCCGGAGAGCTCCTCTCCCTTGCCCAGGCGGATCACCGAACCGAGCCCGAGGTCGCGGGCCACCTCGGCCAGGGCTCCCATGTTCACGATGGCCGCCCGCAGCTTGGCCAGCTCACCCTCGGAGAGGTCGGGGAACTCCCGGTACGCCAGATCGGTGACCACGAGGCCGAGCACCGCATCGCCCAGGAACTCGAGGCGTTCATTGTTGAACGCGAGCTCCTGCTCGAACGCGAACGACCGGTGGGTCAGGGATTGGTCGCGGAGGTCGGCGTCCGCAAAGCGGACGCCGAGCGCCCGCTCGAGGGCCACGGTCGTCGGGTCGTCGGCGCCTGTCGCGCTCACGCGGTCCCTCACGCCCTCGCTACTCGACCTCGATGGCCTGGCGACCCCCGTAGTAGCCGCAATTGGCGCAGACCCGATGGGGGAGCTTGGGTTGATGGCATTGGGGGCACGTGGAATACGTCGCGGCCTGCGCCTTCCAGTTGGCACGCCGCTTGGCCCCCCGGGCCTGGGTCTGTCTCCTCTTCGGTACCGGCATCGGTCCTTCCTTTCTCGCCTGTCGCGCCCTATCGGTCGCGGAACAGCTGCTCGAGTCCGGCCCACCGGGGGTCGACGACCTCCTCGGTACACGTGCACTCGCCGAGGTTGCGGTCGCCACCGCACCGCGGGCACAGCCCCAGACAGCCGGGCCGGCATAAGGGGGAGAACGGCATCGACAGGACGACGGAGTCCCGAACCATCTGCTCCGGGTCCAGCGTCAGGTCCTTGCCGAGCTCGTAGTCGTCCTCCGGACCCGGTCGGAGGGGGAACAGCTCGTGCATCTCGACGTCGAACGGCTGCGTGAACTCCTTCAGGCACCGGGCGCAGCGAAGAGCCATCGTTCCCCGAATGGTCCCGGTCGCGTAGACCCCCTCGACCACGCTCTCCAATGTCAGGTCGCCCGAGAGCCGCTGGTCCCCCGGGACCTCGGCCAGCTCCATGTGCAACCCCTCGACGGCCTCGTCCACGCGCACCGTCTTGGACGAGCCTGGACTGTCGACCAGGTCGCGGACGTCGATCGTGCGCATCGCCATCACTCCTCTTCCTCCAACTCCTCGGGGCCGAACTCTTGCTGGGCCGGCGCGGTCCCCCGCAGGCGCTCCCTACCCCCTTCCACCTGCTCCAGGGTGCGCCCCAGCGCGGCCTTGGTGGCAGCCAGCTCCTCACCGCTTCGCTGCAGCGCGATCTCGAATTGGGCCAACTTGGCATCCACGTAGTCCTCGGCCTCCAGTCGCATCCGCCGGGCCTCCTCGCGGGCCTCGACCAGGATCCGATCGGCCTCGGCCTCCGCGCGCTTCACGACCTCTTCGCGGATGGCCATACGGAGCTGTTCCTGCTCCGCCTCCTCCACGATCCGCTGCGAGTGGCGGCGGGCCTTGGTCAGGAGCTCCTCGCGGTCCTTCACCACCCACCGGGCCTGCTTGATCTCCTCGGGCAAGGCCTCCCGCATCTGGGCCACCAGTTCCAGGATCTCGTCCCGGTTGAGCAGGGCCGACGATGAGAGCGGCATGGACTTCGCCTCCCTGATCATGTCCTCCATCTGTTGCAGGCGGGCCGCAAGGTCCACTACCGGGGCCTCCCGAGCTTCTCCGCCAGCCGCTCGGCCACAGCCGCCGGCACGAGCCCGGAGACGTCGCCTCCATACCTGGCGACTTCCTTGACCAGAGACGAGGACAGGAACGACCAGTTCGGCGCGGTGGTCATGAACAGGGTCTCCACGCCCGACAGGCTCCGGTTCATCTGGGCCATCTGGATCTCGTACTCGAAGTCCGTCACCGCCCGCAGGCCCTTCACGATGACGCTGGAGCCCCGAAGCCCTGCGTATTCCACGAGCAATCCGGAGAACGGATCCACCTCCACGTTCCCCAGCTCGCTCGTTACCTCCTTGAGCATCGAGACCCGCTCCTCCACACTGAACAATGGTTGCTTGGCTGGGTTCTCCAGCACCGCGACCACCACCGTGCCGAAGTGCCGCCCAGCCCGTTCGATGATGTCGAGATGACCGTTCGTCACGGGGTCGAACGTCCCCGGACACAGGGCGGTCACGCCCAACTCAGACCTCCCGGTAGACCAGGACGAGGGTATCGCCGTACTCCAGGCGCCTCGCGACGTGCCAGTCTACCGGAATGACAGGTATGGAACTCCGGACCGGACGGGTCAGGACGACCGTCCACCCGTGCTCGGGGAGCCATCTCGATCCGAGCTCGGCGAGCACGGCATCGACCTCCACGGAGGCCTCGTAAGGGGGATCGGCCATCACCAGGTCGAACGGTCCCGCCGATCTGTCATGCCTGGTGACGAACGCGGTCACCGGCGAGGCGATCACGGCCCCCCGCTCGGCCAGCGCCGTGCGGTCGAGGTTCCGGCGGATGGTGGCCAGTGCAGGCCGGCTCCGGTCCACGAAGGCGGCCCGCTCAGCCCCCCGCGAGAGCGCCTCGATGCCCAAGGCACCCGTCCCCGCGTACAGGTCCAACACCGCCGCGCCGGGGACGTCGGAAGCGATGCTGGAGAACAGGCCCTCCCTGGCCATGTCGGAGACCGGGCGAACCCCCCGGGGCACGGGCGCCAGGCGGACCCCCTTCGCCGTTCCGGCGATGATCCGCATGGAAGCGACTGTAGTGGCGTCGGCAGCCCGTTAGGAGTGGAACAACCAGTCGATCGACCGCTCGAACCGGCTCCGAAGCTCCTCGAGCAGGCCCGGGCGTCGTTCGAGGTCGGGATCCTCCCGGATCGCCGCGAACGCCTGGGCCCGCGCCCGCTTCACCAGCTCGAGGTCGTCGGCGAGGCGGGCGAGCTTCAGGTCCGGGAGCCCCGATTGACGAACGTCGAACAGCGTGCCCTCGCCCCGGAGCCGCAGATCCTCGTCGGCCAGCTCGAACCCATCCGTGGTCCGAACCATGGCCGCGAGTCGAGCCCTGGCCTCCTCGTTCTCCGGAGTGCTCTCGTCGAAGAGGACGCAGTACGACCGGTACTCCCCGCGCCCGATCCTCCCCCGGAGCTGGTGGAGCTGCGCCAGGCCGAACCGCTCGGCGTTCTCCACCAGCATCACGGTTGCGTTGGGGACGTCCACGCCGACCTCGATGACGGTAGTGGAGATCAGCAGGTGGTGCTTGCCCGCCCGGAACTCCTCCATCACCCGCTCTTTCTCCGCCGGCCGGAGCCGCCCGTGCAGGACCTCGACGGAGAGGTCCGGGAACACCTGGGTAGCCAGCCGCTCGGCCTCCTTCTCGGCGGCCCGGACCTCCGCCCGGTTGGCCTCGTCGATCGCCGCGCAGACCACGAAGGCCTGCCGGCCCGCCTGAACCTCCCGGCGCACCAGGTCGTAGGCTGCCGTGCGCTCGGCGGCGGCCCTGGCGATCCGCGTCTCGACGGGCTGGCGACCCGAGGGCATCTCGTCCAGCACCACCACGTCCAGGTCCCCGTAATACGTGAGCGCGAGCGTCCGCGGGATGGGAGTGGCCGTCATGATCAGCACGTCCGGCGAGCCGCCCTTGCCCTTCAGGGCCATCCGCTGATGGACGCCGAACCGGTGCTGCTCGTCGATCACGGCCAGGGACAGGTCCAGGAACGAGACGCCCTCCTGGACCAGCGCGTGCGTGCCGACGACGAGGCCCACGTCGCCGCAGGCGATGCCGTCCAGGATCCTGGTCCGGTCCTTACCGGTGACCGCCGCCGACAACAGCGCGTAGGTGACGCCAGGCTCGCCGGTCGATGTCTGGGACTCGAGCAACGACGCCTGGCCGTCGGCAGGTCCGTCCGTCAGATCGAGGTAGGGAACGGCACCGAACGGCCCAAGTAGCTCGGCCATGGACCGGAAATGCTGTCCGGCGAGGACTTCGGTCGGGGCCATGATCGCCGCCTGGCGGCCCGACTGGATCGCGACCAGGGCCGCATACAGCGCCACCAGGGTCTTGCCCGACCCCACGTCGCCCTGCAGGAGCGCATTCATGGGTCGGGGGCGAGCCATGGCGTCCCCCACCTGGTGCATGGCTCGGCGCTGCGCGCCGGTCGGCTCGAACGGCACGCTTGCGAGCAGTCGTTCCACCAGCGGACCGCTCGTCTCGTGGGCGACCCCTCGCTGGCCCGCCTCCACGCGATGCTTGCGGAAAGCGACGCCGAGCTCCAGCGTGAACAGCTCATCGAACTTCAACCGCTCACGGGCGCTCGCCAGATCCTCCTGTGACTCGGGGAAGTGGATAGCCCGGATGGCCGGGTCGAATGATGCGAGGGACTCGGCCGCCACGATGTCCTGGGGCAGCGGGTCGGGGATCCGCGGAAGGCGTTCGAGCGCTCGGAACACGAGCTCACGGATGGTCCGGGTGGTCACGCCCTCCGTCGCCCGGTGGACCGGCGTGATCCGTCCGGTGTGCACCATGTCCGCCTCGGCCCCCCGGAGGATCTCCACCTCGAAGTGCGCCATCTGCAACTTGCCCCGATACATGGCAGCGGTGCCGGACACGGCGAGCTCCTGCCCTTCCTTGTACAGCGTCGCCGTCCACGGCTGATTGAAGAACGTGAGGTCGAGGTAGCCCGAGCCGTCGTACAGCGTGACCGTCACCATGCTCTGGCGCCGGCGGGTCTGGCGCTTCGTGGTCCGCTTCACCCGGGCGATGACCGTCCCTTCCTGCCCCACCCGGAGCTCCCGGACCGAGGCCACCTGTGATCGGTCGATGTAGCGCCGCGGGTAGTGATGGAGCAGGTCCCGCACCGTGCGGATGTCCAACGCCTCGGCCAGGACGTCGGCGGCCGGCGGGCCCTTGTCTCGGAACCCTGCCCGGCGCGTCGCCAGCGCGCGGTCGATGGCATCGATCGGCGACGAGAGCGTGAGCGTCACGAGGAGCCGGTCGGTTCGGTCGGCGGCGCGGAACCCACACCGTGGTTCTACCATGCACCTCATGCCGCTCCGTCGGATGGCCTTCGCGTCCGCCCTCATCGCGATGGCGGCGACGGCGTGTACGGGTGGCGCCGCCGACGAGGGCGGGGGCGATCGGACGCCGGTTCCGGCGCGGAACGCGACGCAGGCCCCCCTCCTGCCGACCGACGCTTCGGCCCTTCCCGGGTTCGACTTCGGAACCTTCCAGGAGCTGCTGGGTCAGCTCAAGGGAACCCCCGTGGTCGTGAACATCTGGGCGGCATGGTGCGGGCCGTGCCGGGTGGAGGCCCCGGACCTGGCGTCCGCCTCGCGCTCCTACGGCTCCCGCGTCCAGTTCATAGGGGTGGACATCTTGGACTCGCGATCATCGGCCAGGTCCTTCATGGTCGAGTACGGGTGGACCTACCCGAGCGTCTTCGACCCCACGGCTGCGATCCGAAACGGCTTGGGGTTCGTGGGGCAGCCGGACACGATCTTCTACGACGCCAGGGGCCGGATCGCGATGACCTGGCAGGGACCGCTCACACCCGCTGCCCTCCAGAAGGGATTGAACAGGATCCTTCCCTCGGTCTGAGCCTCAATCGCGTACGGGCGAAAGGATCGACAACCGGTTCCTCGCCGGCGTCTTCAGCTCGTCGAGGATGGCCTCGGCCCTTCGATACAGCCTTCCTGCCATCCGCCGATCTCCACGCCGGTCCTCTGTCGCAGCCTGGAGCGCGAGGGATCGAGCAAGCCAGGCCGTTCGACCCATGGTGCTCCACGTTTCGACGGCTTGCTCGAATGCCTCCGCCGCGCGCTCGTCGTCCCCCGCGAGGAGCGCGTGCAGACCCTCATTCTCCAGGACAACCGCCGCGATCTCCGTTTCCTCGATCGCAGCGTCCGGTCTCTCTTCGATGTCCACTCCCGTGAGCAACCCGGACTGCCTCTCCGACGCCACGGCCAGGCCCAGGAAGCCGCCCGAGCCCAGCGATCGAGCGAGCGAGGCGGCTCGGGCCAGGTGGCGCCGCGCCTCATCTGGCCGGCCGGCGCCCAGGGAGGCTCGTCCGCGTAGGAGCGGAACGAGCGGCTCGAGGATGAGCCAGTCGCTGGCCCGTACCGCGGCACCGAGGCGAACGCCGAGGCCCGACACCTTGTCCCAGGCTCCTCGGTCAAGCGCCACCCACGCGTCGAACAGAAGGGCCTCGCAACGCATCACGCGGATCTTCTTCTGCTCGATGATCAGCCGGGCCGCCCGGAGCCGGCTCTGGGCCAACGACGGCGAACCGGATCTGAGCGCCGCTCGGGCTCCCGCCAGGAGCCCGGTGGCTCGAACGCGCGCCGAGCGCAGCTCTCGGGCGAGTTCGAGGGCTTCGAGGCTCCGGCGCTCAGCCTCGTCGGGAGGGCCAACAGCGGCCACGGCCATCGCGCCGATGAGGACGGTGTCGGCCTCCGCATAGCGATCACCTGCCTGAGCCGCCAGAGGCCTCGCTTCGCGCATGATCCGGATGGCCTCCCCGAACTCTCCGCAGAAATACGCGAAGTAGCCGCGCGTCCTTGCCACCGCGGCCCGCGATCGAAGGTCGCGATCGTCCTCCGCGAGCCGGTTCGCCTCCTCGAACCACCGATGGAACTCCGGGCCCCCTTGCGTGGTGAGCAGGTACGCGAGGTCCTGGGCGGCGACCGAACGGCCCCACCGATCCCTCGAGCGCGCGAAGAGGCGGTGGGCCTCGCGGAGCTCCAGCAACTCGCGCGAGTAATCGTCTCGACTCCACGTCTCGGAAAGATGGTGGAGTGCCCATCCCTGCCCTCGGACATCACCCAGGATCCCGAACTCCGCTCGTGCCTCCTCCAGGAGCGCCCGAGCTCGACGCATACGGCCAGCGTCGCTCTCGGCTCGTCCCAGCGCGAGCAGCGCCCGGGCCGCCAGGCGACGGTCGCCCAGCCCCTCGCCGATGGCCCTGGCCTGGGTGGCGTGGGCGATGGCCTCACGGTGCCGCCCCATCTCGATCAAGCTCTCCGCCCTGCCGGTGAGGAGCTTGGCGGTGGCCGGAGCGTCGATCCCTTCCCCATCTTCCTGGACGATGCGAAGGGCCCGCTCATACAGAGCCTCGGCGGACCGGGCCTGGTAGGCGAAGGTCTGCGCCGCCGACCGGCCGAGATACCGAACCGCGAGCCGAGCGGTACCGATCGGCGGGCGCCGGCCAGTCGTCGAGCGCCCGAGCTCCCACGCCCGCTCGTAATGATGGGCCAGCGCGGCGACGGGGTCCTCGGACGTGGACGGGGCACGTCCCCGCAACCACTCCGCGACCTGCAGATGACGGCGGGCCCGTTCCAGTCGCGGCAACGACTCGTAGGCCACCTCGCGGATCAGCGGATGCTTGAACCCGTATTCGACCGACCCCGGAACGGCGCTCGTGGCGCGACGCCGCAGCAGGTCGCGTCCCTCCAGCGACAGCAGGGCCCGGTGAGGATCGGGGACCTCGGAGAGGTGCTCCTCGAGCCCGTCCCAGGTCGCATCACCCGCGACCGACGCGTCCTGGAGCACCTGCTTCTCGTCCGGTGGAAGCCCGTCCAGCCGAGCGGCGATCAACGACCGGATCGTCGGGGGCACGGCCTCCAGGAGGTTCGGCTGGGCCACTCGCCAGCCGGCGGCTCCGGCCACTAGCGCACCCGTCTCGACCAGCATCCCGAGACTCTCCTCGAGGAACAACGGGTTGCCTGCGGCCCAGCCCACCGGGGCCTGGACCACTCCAAGGGGGGCCTCCTCTCCCAGGACGCTGTTGGCGAGCTCCAGCATCGCGGCGTCCGGCAGCGACGCGAGCTCGAGCCGGGGGAGTTTCGCGATCACCTTGTCGGGCCGGGAGAGACCGAGGAACAGCACCGGGCAGTCCCACGGTTGGCGGCTCACGTCCTCGAGAGCGTTCACCAGGTCCGGGTCCGCCCACTGCAAGTCGTCCAGAACGACGGTTACCGGCTGCTTCATCCTGGCCAGGCCCTCAACGACTGTGCGGACGGCCGCAAGCGCGTCATGCACGGATCCGGGGGCTTGCCCCGGTGCGACCCGCCCCGCCAGCAACAGACTCATCTCCCTGATCAGGGTCCTGCGGTCTACACCGTCAATGCGCTCCGCGAGTCGTCTGGCCCCGGCCTCGATCTCCTTGATCGGCGCTCCCGGGGAGACGCCTGCGGCCCCGCCGATCGCCTCGGCCAGGGCGTGCAGGGGAAGCTGTGGGCCGAACGGCACGCACCGGCCGGCCAGGACGGAACCGCGCCGCAGGCGTTTCCGGAACTCGGCCGCGGCCCGCGACTTGCCCAGTCCGGGCTCGCCCGTGACGACCAGGACCCGGGATCGGGCGTCGCGTTCGGTCGCGAGCGTCTCGTCTCGAAGGCGGTGCAGCACATCCGCCCGGTCGACGAATGCTCTCGCCCGCGTCCGGCCGCGTCGCGTGGCCGGGCGGACCGACCGGACGCCCAAGGCCTCATAGGTAGCGAGATCGGGCTTGCCCTTCGCTTGCCGGGTGGATCGAGGCCCGTAACGGATGGCGACGGAGGTCCGAGCCCTCGTGCGCTCGTCGACCAACACCCGCCCGGCCGGTGCGAGGTCCGCGAGCCTCGACGCAGTGTTCACCGTGTCGCCGATCACGGTGAACCCTGCCGGCTCATCAGAAGGGGCGACCATGACTTCCCCTGAGTTCACGCCCGCGTGGACCTCGGGGAACGGAAGGCCTTCGCTCCCCGCGTTCAGTTCGCGGATGTGATCCCGTACGGCCAGCGCGGCCCGGACTGCCCGTTCGGCATCGTCCTCGTGGACGATCGGGACCCCGAAGACGCCCATGAACCCGTCCCCCATGATCTGGGGCACCGTGCCGCCGAAGGTCTCTGCGATGCGCTGGAGCGCGTGCATCTCGGGACGGAGGAAGCGATAGACCTCCTCGGGATCCATGGATGCTGCGAGCGCCGTGTACCCGGCAAGGTCAGCGAAGAGGACAGAAACGAGCTTGCGTTCGCCTCGCTCGGCGACGGGCGCCCTCGACCCCACGCTGCGTCTATCCGGCATCCTCCCCGCCGCGGATCGCGTTGCCGGGCAGATAGGCGAACGACGAGTCCGTTCCCCCGATCCCCGCCACAGTCAGGAGGTCATCGGCGATCGCCTTCCACAGCTCCTCGAAGCTCGGCCTTCCCAAGTCCACGAGGACGTCGAACCCCCGGCCCGAGACGACGGCCGCGCCATACCAATAGGCATCCCGGTCGAACTTGGGCTCGAAGGCGTCGTCCAGGGCATCCAGGAGGTCGAACGGACTTCCGGCGGCGCGAACCCTCACGAGTGCGCAGTAGGGCGGGCTTGCCCGCTTCGGCCCCATGATGCTCGAGACCTTGAGCTCGGTGGACGTTTGGGAATGAACGCCCGCGTCCCAGAGAGGACCAGCGATGAACGTCTGGGCATCCGCCAGGCTCGGGCTCTCCACGCGGGTGTACACGAGGAAGGACCCGATGAAGTGCGCCACGAACTTGACCTGATCGCGGTTCGCCCCCACAGACTCGACGACCTGCCGGATGGACCTCCCCGGCTCGATCGTGTGGGAGAAGACGTGCAGGACGATCGGATGCTCCGGTGATTGCATGATGCCCCCTCAGGATTCGTTCCTCGACAACTCTGCTCTCCGGACGGCCCGACCGCAAGGCGACGGGAACCGGAAGCCGTCTGTTAGCCTTGCTTGCGCCATGGCAGCCGTGTGCGAGATCTGCGGGAAGAAGCCGTTCTTCGGCAAGCGAGTGTCCCATTCCCACCACCGGACCAATCGAAGGTTCGATCCGAACGTGCAGCGGGTCCGCGCCCTGGTGAACGGGTCGCCGAGGCGGATCTACGCCTGCACCAGCTGCCTGAAGGCCGGCAAGGTTCAGCGAGCCGGCTAGATCCCGCTGCGCCGCGGGCCGCTACGGCGGAAGGATCCCCCAGGCCGGATCGACCGGTCCGATGCCTTGCCCGATGGCCAGCCCGTGGCGGATGGCCTTCGTGACGAAGACTTTCCCCTTTCGCACCGCGGCGAGCAGGTCGTCCCCACGGGCGAGGTAGGCCGCGATGGCCGAAGACAGGACGCACCCCGTCCCGTGCGTGTTCGGCGTGTCGATGCGCTCCCCCTCCACCCAGAGCAGCCGGGTCCCGTCGAAGAACAGGTCGTCCGACCGCTCGCCTGAGAGATGACCTCCCTTCACCAGGACGGCCTGGGGGCCGAACGACCGGATCGCTTCAGCCGCCTTCTTCATGGACGCCGCTGAGTCCACCCGGAAGCCCGCCAGGCCGCTCGCCTCCGAAAGGTTCGGCGTGACCAGGATGGCCAGGGGCAGGATGCGCTCCCGAAGGGCCTCCACGGCATCCTCGGCGAGCAGCGGGTGTCCGTGCTTGGACATGAACACAGGGTCGACCACCAGGTTCGGCACACGCGTCTCGGCCACCGCGTCGGCAACGGCCTCGACGATGGCCGCCGATGCAAGCATCCCGGTTTTCGCGGCGTCCACGCCGATGTCGGTCACCACTGCTCGGATCTGGTCGGCCACCGTCTGCGGCGACAGCTCCTCGTAGCCGCTGACGCCCTTGGTGTTCTGCACGGTGACCGCGGTGATGGCAGTCATCCCGTACACGCCGAGGGCGGCGAACGTCTTCAGGTCGGCCTGGATCCCCGCCCCGCCGCCGGAGTCCGACCCTGCGATCGTCAGGGCCCTGGGCCGTTCGCCGTCATCCCGTCGCAAAGTGATCCCATCCCTTGGGCTCGAGCGGTGACTCCCGCCCTTCGCCGTCCACCGCGACGAGCCCCTCATCGATGATGACGCCGACGTCGCTGAGCGTCACCCCGAACCGCTCGCGTAGGTCGCCCCGCGCTCGCGCCAGGTTCGTGAGATCGATGGTCGCCAGCAGCTCGTAATCCTCGCCACCCGTCAGCGCGAGCTCCGCAGGATCGACCGCCAGGAACCCTGCGGCGAGGCGGAGGGTCTCCGCCACGGGCACCCGAGGCAGCTCCACCCGGGCCCCGACACCGCTCGCCGAGCACAGGCGGGACAGATCCTTCGCCAGCCCGTCGGACAGGTCCATCATGGCCGTCGCCCCTGCCTGGGCCAGCGTCTGCCCCTCGCCCACCCGGGCCACCGGCCGGGCCTGGGCATCCAGCAGCGCCCGACCCCACGGCTCGGCCAGCGCCTGCGGCAGCTCCGGGGAGTGCATCCGGGAGAGCAGGAACCCGCCCGCCGCAGCACCGAGCGACCCCGTGACCACCACGATGTCGCCCGGCCGGGCCCCCGAGCGCGTGACCGCGTGGCCCCACCCGACCTCGCCAACGACCGCGACGGCGATGACGACGGCGTCGGCGCGGTTGGTGTCGCCCCCGACGAGCGCCAGCACGTACTCGTCGCACGCGGCCCGCATCCCCCCGAAGAGCTCCATCACCCACGCGGCGTCGACGTCGGCCGGGATCCCGAGCGACACCATCGCGTACCGGGGACTGGCGGCCATGGCGGCGATGTCGGACACATTCACCACGATCGACTTGGCCCCGAGGTCCTTGGCCGAGATCGACGAGCGCTCGAAATGCACACCCTCGATCAGCATGTCGGTCGAAAGGACCATGGACCCGGTCCCGGACTCCACCACCGCGGCGTCGTCACCGATCCCAACCTGGACCCCCGGGAACTCCCCGGAGAGCACCTTGCGGATGGCCTCGATCAGCTCGTCCTCGGTCAGCTCCATGGCATCGGTTCCGGCCCGGCCCGGCGTCCGTCCCCCGCCCACGGCGGCCGGGCGGGGCGAGGTCCTCGGGTAGAATCTAGCGTCTCATCAGGCACCGGCTCCGTCCCGGACGCCGATCTTCGAGTGGTCGAAGGAGCACCTTTTTGCTGGTCGAGGCGCGAACCGTGCACCAGAACCCCTCACCGGAGGAGCTGCGGAGCTCCACCGAGGAGATGCCGCAGTGCCGGGTCACGGAGTTCGGCAACGTGAACGTGCAGACCCGGGTGACCTCACGCTCCTCCGCCAGCACGTTCGTGGTCACCGACGATCCGGCGTCGGCAAGCGGCAAGACCATGACGCGGCAGGAGTACGAGCGGATCGCGTCGATGCAGGACTCGTACCTGGCCAAGCAGGACGTCGTGGTGATCGACGGCTACATCGGCAACGACGAACGTTTCCGGACACCGGCCCGCCTCACGATCGAGAAGGCCAACGCGAACATCGCCGGCATGCAGCAGAAGCTGTACTTCCCCCGCGACGGCGGCGAGCCGGACGTCGAGGTCATCTACACGCCGAACCTCGCCGCACCGGGCTATCCGGATGACCGCGCCATCGCGGTCGACCTGGTGAACGGCGTGACCCGGGTCCTGAACTCCGATTACTTCGGCGAGTCGAAGAAGGGCGGACTTCGGATGTGGAACACGATCGTCTACGACCGCGGCGGCTTGGCGCTTCATGCCGGATGCAAGGTGATCCCCACGGACGCCGGCGAGAAAGTGTTCCTCATCATCGGACTCTCCGGGACGGGCAAGACCACCACCACGTTCACCACCCAGAACGAGTCGTTACCTGTGCAGGACGACTTCGTGGCGCTCATGCCAGGCGGGAAGGTGTACGGCACCGAGAACGGGTGCTTCGCCAAGACCTTCAGCCTCGACCCCGACTTCGAACCGAACATCTTCCGGGCGGTCACACAACCCACCGCCTTCCTGGAGAACGTGTTCCAGGACGAGCGGGGGACGGTGAACTTCTTCGAGACCTCGTACACGAAGAACGGCCGGGCCGTGTTCGGCATGGACGACCTGGGCAACTATCGAGACGCGCGCACGGTCGGCACGGTCGATCGCCTGTTGATCCTGAACTGGAACGAGAACATCATCCCTGCGGTGGCCAAGCTGTCGCAGGAGCAGGCCGCGGCGTACTTCATGCTCGGCGAGACGACCGGCACCTCGGCCGGAGGCAAGGCCGAGGAGGGCAAGTTCCTCCGGGTGCCGGGGACCAACCCGTTCTTCCCCCTGCCTCACGGCCTCCAGGGCAACCGCATCCTCGAGCTGTTGGCGTCTCATCCCATCGAGGTGTTCCTGCTGAACACGGGCCGGGTGGGGGGCAGGGAGGACGACGAACGATCGAGGAAGGTGAAGATCCCCCACTCCTCGGCCGTGGTGAAGGCCATCGCCGAGGGGACCATCTCCTGGACCGAGGATCCCGACTTCGGCTACCTCGTCGCCGAGGCGGTCCCCGGGATCGATGACCCCGAGCTACTCGAGCCTCGTCGGCTGTACGAGCGGCAGGGGCGACAAGCCGAGTACGCCGAGGACGTCACACGGTTCAAGGCCGAGCGGCGGGCCCACCTCATGGGATTCCCGGAGCTCTCGAAGGAGATCGTCGCCGCCGCCGGCTGAGCCCGCTCACGCGACCACGTCGCGGCGCGAGAACGACACGAGGGCAACACTGAGGAACACGGCCGTGTACGCGCCCGAGACCAGGACACCTCCGCGCATGCCGCCCCACTCGACGGGGAACCGGAACAGGTCGGTGAACGCCAGCCACCCGTGGGTGGGCAGGTACGGGTGGATGACCCGGAGGTTCGGGATCTGATCGACGACCTCGCTGGCGATGCCCAGGATCACCGTGGCCACGATCGCGCCCGGCCCCGAGTCCGTGAGCGTCGAGATGCATACGCCGATCGCGGCGATCCCGGACACCCCGAGGAGGATGTAGCCGGCCGCCGCGAGGATCCGCAGGGAGGCCTGGGCCACCGAGAGCGTCGTCCCCGACAGCGTGGGCAGCGGCTTGAACCCGAACACCACGCCGCCCCAGAACGCGCCGCATCCCACGACCCACAGAAGGAGGAGGCCGAGGAGGGCCATGGCCGCTCCGTACTTGCCCAGGACCAGTCGCGTTCGGGCCACCGGCCGGACCAGGAGGTAGCGCAGCGTCCCCGCTTGGGCCTCGCCGGCCACCCCGTCGCCGGCCAGGAGCCCCGCGGCGAGCGGCAGGAAGAACGGCTGGATGACTGCCAGGCCGGTGAGCGGGGCGAACAACCCGTTGCGCAGGATCTGGAACAGGAAGGGCGGCGCGTCCCCGGAGTCCGCCGCCGTCGGTGGTGACAGCTTCACGGCCATGACGATCAGCACCGGGATGCCGCCGAGGGCCGCAGCGAGCAGATAGGTCCGCCAACGGCGCCACGCTTTCATCAGCTCAACCCTGAACACCGGAGCCCTCCACGAGCGACATGAAGACGTCTTCCAGCGTGTCGCGTTCCGACACCAGGGCGCTCACGGCCACCCCGCCCGAGACCAGGGCCGCGTTCACCCGAGCGGGCGTTGCGCCGTCGAGATGGACCCGGAGGACGCGCCCCTCGCCCTCGATACCGGCCACGCCGGCCAGGTCTCGAAGGATCGCCGCCGCGCGTTCGGGATCGCCGACCTCGATCCGCAGGTGCTCGGTGCCCCCTCGTAGGTTCTCCGGCGGACCCTCGGCCACCAGTCGGCCCCGTGAGAGGACGCCGACTCGGTCGCACATGACCTCGACCTCCGCGAGCAGGTGGCTCGACACGAACACGGTGGTGCCGCCGTCGGCCAGGCGTCGCAGGAGCAACCTGACCTCGCGCATGCCCGCCGGGTCGAGCCCGTTCGTCGGCTCGTCGAGCACGAGCACCTCGGGCCGGCCGAGGAGCGCGAGCGCGATCCCCAGGCGTTGCCGCATGCCCTGGCTGTACGCCTTCACCCGCTTGTCCCCGGCCGTCGACAGGCCGACCTGTTCCAGTACCTCGTCGATGCGAGACAGGCGCCGCCCGACCTCCTCGCCCTCCCCGCCGGCCCGGGCGAAAGCCTCAAGGTTCCTTCGGCCCGACAGGAACCGGTAGAACGCGGGCTCCTCGATCAACGCGCCCGTCCGGCGAAGCGCGTCGTCCCGGCCCCTGCGGAACATGGGCTTCCCCAACAGCTCCACTTCGCCGCCGGAAGGGAAGATCAATCCCAGGGCCATCCGGATCGTCGTGGTCTTCCCCGCGCCGTTCGGCCCCAGGAACCCGTAGAGCTCGCCGCGGTCCACGGCGAGATCCAGACCGTCGACCACGTTCACCCCGTCGTAACGCTTCGTCAGCCCGCGCGTGACCAACGCGGTCACGGGAGCTTGGACTCCACCTCCGCGAGCGCCGAGGGCGGCACCAGGCCGACCACGAGCCAGGAATGGTCGCCCCGATCCACGACGTCGGCCGAGCCCAGCGGACCCGCGTACGGGAACAGGCGGCGGATTTCGGCCGGCACGTCGGACCCGCGGACCGCGAAGATCATCTCGAATCCCCGGTCGAACACGCGCACCCCCTGTTCCGGCTGCTGGTCCGGAGAGCCGGGAGCCCCCGGGCCCTCGTCGCTCACCTGCTTCACCACTGCGTCCTGTGGAGCGTTGAACGTGAACATGGAGGCGTCCAGCGGTTCGAACGCGACCGACGCGTACCTCACCGCAACCACCGCCGTCGAGCTCCCCCGGGGGAAGAGCTGGAGTGAAAGGGGCATCCTTGTCTCGGCGTCGATCGCGACATCGATCCTCCCGAGCAGGGTGTCGGCGGTGGCCGGCGTGAGGCGAAGCACGTATGCGTCCCGGCCGGCGACCACCTCCGAGTCGGCCACGGAGGCCGCGACGTACGACCGATCGTCTCGCAGGACGTCCGAGACGAACCGGTTCAGGTCCCCGAGCGACGGCGGGGGCTGTCGTGGCGGGGGCTGTCGTGGCGCGGCCTCGTCCACGGCGTAGTGCCATGCCGAGAACCGCTGCGCGTCCCAGAGCCAGACGTCGGTCCGATTGGCCACGAGGTCGCGCTCTCCGAACGGGAGGATCTGGGCCACGCGGAGCCCGTCGGGTCCGTACCAGACCTTGAACGTCTGGTCGGCCAGAAGGATCGCGGCCGGGCCGGCCGGATCGCTGAGGCTCGATGGGAGCTGGGGGATCCCCAGGTCCACGTGGGTCTTGACCGTCCCGGAGACCGGCGTCCGGCTCGCCACGGCATGGAGGGTCGATGCGATGAGCGTGGCCGGCGAGACCGACGGCAGGTTGGGCGTCGGGGCGGCCCGGCCGACCGATAGCCACCCCACCGCGAGCACGATGGTCACGGCTAGGACGGCCGCGGCGAACGCCGAGCGGGACCTCAGCAAGCGGACCATCGGTACCTCATAGCATCCCACGGCATCCCGGTTGGAGAGCTGTCGCGGGAGCGACGCACTTCGCCACAGCATCGCGACGAGCTCAGTCCTAAACGCGACGACCGAGGGCGAACCCCGCGAGGAGCTGGAGCACGGCGAGCCCGATCGGGACCATGAAGTACCACCGGAACCGGGCGAGGTCGCTCGTGGGCTTTCCGTCGACGCTCGTGAGCGAGTAGATCAGGAACAGCCCGGCGAAGGCGAACCACAGCCCCACGCGGCCGGTGACGTACAGGGCGTACAGCACGTGGTCGGCGATGTCGGCGCCCTCGAACCGGCGGCGCGACCACTTCCACAGCGAGCGGAGGCCTGCCAGCCCGAACGCGCCGGCCACCACGAGCTCGACGACGTTCATCCGGAGCCCGTCGCCGCCCTTGCCAGAGCGGCGACGACCTCATCATCGGAGACCTGGTCGAACCGCCGGTACCACTCCCCCACCGCGAAGAACGGCTCGGGTGCGGCGAGGATCACCACCTCGTCGGCCTCCGCGCGGAGCCGGCCGAGTGCGGCGCCGGGGCCAACGGGCACCGCGAGCACCACCTTGCTCGCGCCCTGGGCTTTGGCCCATCGAACTGCGGCAACGGCCGTTCCCCCCGTCGCCACCCCGTCGTCGACGACGATGGCCACCTTCCCGGCCAGGTCTGCGGGAGGCCTCCCGCCCCGGTACACGGTCGTCCGGCGTTCGATCTCCCGCTCCTGCGCGGCGATCTCCTGCTCCACGTAGTGCGAGGACACGCCCAGCATCTGGATCATCCGGTCGTCCAGGACGCGCACCCCCGGCGCGATGGCCCCGAGCCCCAGCTCCGGGTTGCCCGGCGCGCCGATCTTGCGCGGCACGACCACATCCAGGGGGGCGCCGAGGTGCCTGGCGACCGCCTCGCCGACGATCACCCCGCCCCGGGGGATGGCCAGGACGACCACGTCCTGCCCGGCATAGTCCAGCAGCGCCTTGGCCAGCCGCTCGCCAGCGTCCACCCGATCCTCGAAGATCACTCGCTCCCAGGGAAGCGTGGCTCCTCGCCCTCCTCGATCTCCCGGCGGGCCCGGTCCTCTTCGTCCGTGCGCCTGCCGTCCTTCATCACCTTCTCGGGCGGCGGCATGGGCTTTCGGATGGATCGATAGGTCTCGAGGAACCCGGTCCCCTTCGACCGCTTCTTCTTCTTGGCCTTGGCCATACCTCCGATTATCCCGCCCCGGCAACGCCGGAGGACGCGGGCGTTGGCGCGCCCTCGGGCCGGTCGCTACGCTGGGGGTTCGCGCGAGCCAGGGAGGTCAGTCGTGGTCCAGGCGTACATCCTGATCCAGACCGAGGTGGGCAAGGCGGCCCAGGTGGCCAAGGAAGTCCGGGACATCGGGGGCGTCGCCGAGGCCGAGGACGTGACGGGGCCCTACGACGTGATCGTCCGCGCCGAGGCCAAGAACGTCGACGAGCTGGGCAAGCTCGTGGTGGCCAAGATCCAGTCGGTCGAGGGGATCACGCGCACGCTGACCTGCCCCGTCGTCCACTTGTAGGCTCGCCCCAGGGACCGGCGACCCCTCACGGATCGAGGCCCGTCCCCTTCTTCCGCTCCCGCTCGTGGCGCTCCACCGCGAGCTCCACGAGGCGGTCGATCAACTCGGGATAGGAGAGCCCGGAGGCCTCCCACAGCTTGGGATACATCGAGATCTGGGTGAATCCCGGGATGGTGTTGATCTCGTTGATCACCACACCTCCGCTCGGCCGGAAGAAGAAATCCACCCGAGCCATCCCGGCGCCGTCCACGGCCAGGAAGGCCGCCACGGCCAGCCGTTGCGTCTCCTCCATGATCTCCGGCGAGACGTCCGCCGGGATCAGGAGCTCGGCTCCCTTCTCGTCGAGGTACTTCGCCTCGTAGCTGTAGAACTCGTGCCGGGGCACGATCTCACCGGCGACGGACGCTACGGGATCGTCGTTCCCGAGCACCGCCACCTCGAGCTCCCGTCCACCCTCCACGGCCCGCTCGAGCAGTGCCTTGCGTCCGTAGCGGAACGCCCGCTCCAGCGCGCCCCGGAGGTCCGCCCGGCCGTGCACCTTGGTCACGCCGACGGACGAGCCGAGCGAGGCGGGCTTGGCGAACAGCGGGAATCCGAGGTGCTCCGCGCCGGCCTCGACGGCCTCGGGGTCCTCCTCCCACTCGCGTTCGTGGACCACCTCATGCTCCACGACGGGGATCCCTGCCGCCCGGAACAGGACCTTCTGGACCGCCTTGTCCATGCCGACGGCGGAAGCCAGCACGCCGGCACCCACGTAGGGCACTCCGGCCACCTCCAGGAACCCCTGGATCGAGCCGTCCTCCCCGTACGGACCATGCATCACCGGGAACACCACGTCGATGGGAGTCCGGGACCCGTCCTCGGCCACCAGTGTCTGGGACCCCGGCTCCTGGTCCAGGGCCACCTCCGGACCGGAAGCCTCGGAATTCTACCGGTTGGCGGCGTCATCCGGGCCGAACCCCGCGTTCGGTCCGGATTCGATCTTGTGGCCCGAGCCATCGCTCTAGGAGGGCGGGCAGCGCCCGCCGCGCC
>JBIOUU010000189.1:0-25988 GCA_044867345.1 Actinomycetota bacterium | reverse complement strand
TCGTGGTCCGGGAGCTCCTGCGGGGCGTGAGCCGCTTCAACGAGCTCGAGCGGAGCCTCCCGGGCATCTCGCGATCGACCCTGGCCCAGCGCCTCCGGCACCTGGAGAAGGAGGCGATCGTCGAGCGTCGGATCGGTGTCGACGGACGGGCGACCGAGTACGGCCTGACGGACGCCGGTCGTGACCTCGTCAGGGTGCTCGACGCGGTGGGTGAATGGGGGATACGGTGGTTGGTTCCCCATGCTCGGCCGTCCGACATCGATCCCGACGGCCTGATGCAGTGGGTGAGCAGGCACATCATGGTTCAGCACCTGCCCAGCCACCGCGTGGTGATCCGGTTCGAGCTCCTGGGGAGGAGCCGCCGCTACTTCTGGCTCCTCCTTCGGAGCGGGGAGGCTTCGCTCTGCCCGAAGCACCCCGGTTTCCAAGAGGACGTGTTCGTCACGGCGCGTCCGGTGGAGTTGTATCGGCTCGTGGTTGGACAGCAGAGCCTGGAGCGAGCGATGGACGAAGGCACCGTGCGGATCGACGGACCCCCGACGCTCGTCCGCTCCCTCCCGAAGTGGCTTCTGTTGCGTGCCTCCGGCCCGCAGATCACGGCCGCCTCCCGCGCGTAGAGCTCATCGCATCGGGCGTCGCACGTCTCTAGCATCCAAGCGCGCTTCTGACGCTGAAATGACAACGACGAGGGAGGGTCTGTCCCCGTCTCATCCCCGTGAAGGAACGGGGAACGTTGTGAAACGACGGGTCTCCGAAGAAGGCATCGATTCGCGACAACAGCTGAGTCGTCGGACCTCTTGGGTACCTGCGACCTCACTCGAAGGGGAGATCCGAGAATCGGCCGAAACCGATCCCCATGGGACGATCAGCAGTGCGAGAAGGGATCCGCGGATGCGCGTCCTGCTGTGGCACGGGTGGTTGCTCGAGGGTACGGGCTCGAACGTCTTCACGGCGAGGGTAGCCGAGGGGCTCGCCGCCGACGGGCACGACGTAGTGCTGCTTTGCCAGGAGCGGCGGCCCGAACGGTATCCGTGGATCGATGCCGCTGGAACGGTCGGCGCCGAAGGGGTCTCCGACCTCGCGCCGAACGGGGCCATGGCCCACCCCGGGCACTGCATTCTGCTCCGGCCGGACATCGCAGGGCTGCTTCCAGTATTCGTCTTCGACGAGTACGAGGGCTTCGACGTCAGGCGTTTCGTCGATCTGACGGACACGGAGCTCGAGCGATATCTCAGCCGCAATGTCGAGGCCGTGCGCCGAGCCGTGGAGTGGCAGCACACGGACGTGGTGATCACCGGTCACGCTGTTCCGGGCGGGGCCGTCGGCAAGCGTGCGGTCGGCGGAGGGAACTTCGTGACGACGATCCACGGAAGCGACCTCGAGTACGCGATCCGGCTCCAGCCGCGGTACCGACGACTCGCCGCGGAGGGGCTCCTTGAGGCTGCGGCCGTGACCGGCTCGTCTCGCGACGTCATCACGCGGTGCGCCCAGCTCGTGCCGGGTGTCGAACAGCTCGCCCACGTCGTCCCCCCTGGCGTCGACGCGGGTCGCTTCAGGCCACGGCCGCGGGACGAGGCCCTGCTTGACCTCGCGGTCCGACTCGACGCCGACCCACAGACCCGACGCGGTCGACCGTCATCACTCGACGAGGACGTCCGACGCGCCTGCGAAGCACGCGACGGCGAGGCCCTGGACGCGCTGGCGCACGCCTACGACCAGAGGGTTCCCGACCCCGCGGCCGGGGCACGCTTGCGCACGCTGTCGACGGGCCATCCGATTGTCGGCTACCTCGGCAAGCTGATCCCGCAGAAGGGTGTCTCCCTGCTCCTTGAGGCGCTCCCTCGATCGCGCCATCGACTCTCCTGTCTTATCGTCGGGTTCGGCCTTGAGCGGGAGCGGTTGACGGCGCTCGCCTTCGCGCTCGCGGCGGGCGACGAGCGGACGATCCGATGGCTGCTGGGCACATCCGATGCAGCCTTTGGCGGATCGGATATGCCGAACACGCCGCTGCGATCCGAGATCGTCTTCACGGGGCGACTCGATCACGGCTACGCTCCGGATGCGCTCGCCGCGATGGACGTATTGGTCGTGCCGTCAGTCCTGGAAGAGGCGTTCGGGATGGTGGCGGCCGAGGGAGCGGCGGCGGGCGCCCTCCCGCTCCTCGCGCGTCACTCCGGACTCGGCGAGGTCGCGGCCGCGCTCGAGACGCACGTCGGCCGGCCGCAACTGTTCTCGTTCGAACCGGGTCCGGGAGCACCAGATCGGATCGCAACGGGCATCGATCGGCTGATCGAGCTGCAACCGCGGGAGCGGAACATTCTCCAGGAAGCCATCCGTCGATTCGTCGCCGATGAGTGGTCGTGGCGGCGCACGGCCGCAGGGCTCCTCAACGTGGCACATCCGATGACTTGAGGACGGACCACGGCACGCTTACGGAACAGGCCACCCCAGCGGCGAACGAACCGCAACTAGTTCACGTCCTGACGCTGGAACGTGATGCACGCGATCACGAGCAGCACCACCACGTATGCGATGAGGACCACCACAGCCTGCCGTCCACTCACGACGGCCGTCACCCCGGGCGTGCCGCCCGGCTGATCCAGGGTGGCCGCCCCGAGTGAGGCCACAAGCGATCCGGCGTTGGTCCCGGGCAGACCCTTCTGGAACGCATCGAGGAACGCCAGCAGACCCGCGAAGCCTCGGATCAAGTTCTCGACCGCGAGCGCCCAGACGAGTCCGAGGCCAACCGCGAGCGACGTGCTCCGAAACAGGGTGCCGAGGAGAGCGCCCAAGAGACTCCACATCCCAAGGATCAGCCAGCCCGCTCCGATCCCGCGGCCAAGGTCAAGCACCGATGGCCAGGCGGCCGGTCGGCCTTCCGTCGTGGCGATCACCCAGCTCCACAGGGCGTTCAAGGCGAACACGCCCAGGATGAGGGCGAGGGTCATCGTCGTGATCGCGAGCAGTTTGCCACCCAGCACGGACAGGCGCCGAGGCCGCTGCGTCAAGATGGTCTTGAGCGTGCCCCAGCCGTACTCGCTGCCCGCCGCGAGCGCTCCGATGATCAGGGCGATGGCGCCCGCGAACATCGGGAACCCACTCAGCGTGTTGGGGACCAGCCTCCCGGGCAAGGTGTCGGCCAGGAGCTGTGCGGTGGTCTCTCCCGCGGCGAACCCGCCCCCACCCCCACTGCGATAGGCCACGTAGGGGATCAGGTATCCGAACACCTGCGCGAGCACGAGAAGGAGCGCCCCGAGGATCCACATCGCAGGCCACCTCATCAACTTCAGGATCTCCGCCCGATAGCTACCGCTCATGTTCGGCATCCTCCTTGCCTGTCAGCTCGAGGAACACGTCCTCGAGCGTTCGCTCTATCGGGCGGATCTCGCTCACCGCGACGCCGGCCAGGACCAGCCCTCGGGTGATCCGCGGGACGTCCGCCGGATCCGAGTCCAGCCGAAGCGTTCCGTCGAGGACCTCGACCCGCCCCCTTCCCAGAAGCCGCTCGGCGCTCTCCCGTGCTGTGTGGAGCGGCTCGGCGCGGACGAAGACCGATCCCCGTCCCCGGAGCTCGTCGACCGCGCCCTCGGCGACCAACGTGCCGCGCGAGATCACGCCCACCCGGTCGCAGACCTGCTGGACCTCGCCGAGCAGGTGGCTCGAGAGCAGAACGGTGCGATCGCCCGAGCCCAGCCTGCGGATCAGCGCGCGCATGTCGGCCATGCCCGCCGGGTCCAGCCCGTTCGTGGGCTCGTCCAGGATCAACAGCTCCGGATCCTTGAGCAACGCCGCGGCCACCCCCAGGCGCTGTCGCATGCCCTGCGAGTACGTCTTGAACCGATCGCCTCCCCGACCCAGCAGATCGACCGCGTCAAGCGCGGCATCGATACCGTCCTCGGGAAGGCTCGCGAACCGGGCCATCACCCGGAGGTTGTCCCGGCCGGAGAGGTATGGGTAGAAGGCAGGCTCCTCAACCATCGCGCCTACTCGGATCAGGCTCTCCGGGTCGCCTGGCGCCCTGCCGAGTACAACCGCGGTGCCGGAGGTGGCGTGGACCAGCCCGAGCAGCATCCGAAGAGTGGTGGTCTTTCCCGCTCCGTTCGGCCCGAGGAACCCGTACACCTCACCCCGTCTCACTGAGAGGTTCAGGCGATCCACGGCCTTGGTGTGCCTCCCGTAGACCTTCGTGAGCTCCCTCGTCTCGATGGCGTATTCAGAGACCCGCATCGGCTCTCGTCCCTCCGCTGTTCACCCTGCTCCCCTCTTTCGACTTCTTCCTCGATCTCCATCGTCCCGGAGTGAAGCCTCAGTGGCGTCCCCCGGGAGGAGGCTTCCCGTATACGTCCCGGGAAGTAGCGGCAGGGGGCGACGGATGACCGAGCCGACGGATCAGGGGCCCTCGAGGCAGCGGGCACGGCCCGGGCGAGGAACGGCTCGTCGAGGCTCCGCGAACGGGATCCGCCTCCTCCGCCCGGAGTAGGAGCCACTCAGCCGCTACTCCTTCGGCAGTATCGGAGAGGGCATCCGACGTCCGATGCCTCGCCGACGCCTGAGGATTACCGTAGCGTCGTGATGTCGACGGAGGATACGGAGCGAGTCTCAAGCCAGCGACCGCGCTGGTGGCGCGGCTGGCAGGTCGACCTTGCCGTCACACTCGCCGTGGGTCTCGTTCAGATCCTCGGTACACACGGCGCGGCTCAGAGGCAGCCCGAGCGGGAGTCTCTCGACCTCCTGGCTTACGCTCTGCTGGCTGCCGGTCCCGTCGCCTTGATGGCCAGGCGCCGGTTTCCCGTGGCCGTGTATATCGCCGTGTTCAGCGCGACGCTGGCCTACTCGCTGATCGGCTACGCGCAAGGCCCAATCTGGCTCGCGCTGATCATCTCCTTCTTCAACGTGGTGCTCACCGGTCACCGGCTCGTCGCCGTCATCGGCCTGGCCTCGGGCTACTTCGGGTTCCTCTGGCTCCCCTATCTGCTCGACGGGGAGCCCGCGCCAACCCTTGCGGCGGGCCTCGGCCTGGCTGCCTGGCTGCTCGTGCTCCTCTTTGCGGCAGAGTTCGTTCGTGTGCGGAGGGAGCGGGCGCTCGAGGCCGCCCAGATCAGGGCTGAGGAGGCACGGCGCAGGGCGTCGGAGGAGCGGCTCCGGATCGCCCGGGAGCTCCACGACGCGCTCGGCCACCACATCTCGCTGATCAACGTGCAGGCAGGGGTGGCGCTCCACGTCAACGAAGAGCTCCCTGAACAGGCCCGATCCGCGCTCGCGGCGATCAAGGACGCCAGCAAGGAGGCGTTGACCGAACTCCGGTCCGTTCTGGACATCCTGCGACAGGGCGACGAGCAGGCGCCACGCACCCCCACGCCGTCGCTCGCACGGCTGGACGGCCTCATCTCGCAAGCCCGAGCTGCCGGCTTGACGATCCAGACGGAGACCGTCGGCCAGGCTCGACCGCTCCCCTTCGGGGTCGACGTGGCGGCGTTCCGAATCGTGCAGGAGGCGCTGACGAACGTCTCCCGACACGCTCGCCAGGCCGCGGCGACGGTCCAGATCGCATATGGGGAACGCGATCTGATCGTTCAGGTCGATGACGATGGGCGTGGCGCCGCTCAGGAAGCGAAGTCGGGAACCGGCAAGGGGATCCTTGGAATGCGGGAGCGGGTGGCTGCCCTTGGCGGTGAGCTCGAGGCCGGTCCACGGCCACAGGGCGGCTTCCGGGTACGAGCGCGGCTTCCTCTGGATGGTTCGGGATGATCCGGGTCCTCTTGGCCGACGACCAGGTGTTGGTCCGCGCGGGATTCCGCGCCCTGCTCGATGCCCAAGAGGACATCGAGGTGGTCGGGGAAGCGAACGACGGCGAGGAGGCCATCCGCCTCGCCGGTCAGCTCCTACCCGATGTCGTTCTCATGGATATCCGCATGCCCGGCACCGATGGACTGGCAGCAACGAGGAGGATCGTGCACGACGAGCGCCTCGACGGTGTCCGGATCGTCATCCTCACCACGTTCGATGTCGACGAGTACGTCTTCGAGGCGCTGCGGGTCGGTGCGAGCGGGTTTCTGGTCAAGGACACCGATCCGACCGAGCTGGTCCAAGGCGTGCGGGCGGTCGCCCGAGGCGATGCGCTGTTATCCCCGGGCGTGACGCGCAGGCTGATCTCGGCATTCATCGATCCCGGGAGTGGACAGGAGCTCCCGGTCGGGTCGGATGCGGACCGAGTCCTCGCCACTGTGATGTTCAGCGACATCGTTTCCTCCACAGAGCGCGCGGCAACGATCGGGGACCGTCGGTGGCGAGACCTGTTGGACCGCCACGACGCGCTGATCCGCCGAGAGCTCGCTCGGCATGGTGGGCGAGAGGTCAAGACGACGGGCGACGGCTTCCTTGCCTTGTTCGACGGGCCGGCCCGGGCGATCCGTTGCGCCGTGGCCATCCGCAGGGCCCTCCGGGCCGAGGGCGTCGAGATCCGGATCGGGCTGCACTCGGGCGAGGTCGAGCTGCGAGGGGAGGACGTCGGCGGGATCGCCGTGAATCTCGGTGCCCGGGTCGCGGCGACGGCCGCTCCGGGAGAAGTGGTGGTGTCGAGCACGGTCAGGGACCTCGTGGCCGGATCGGGGATCGCGTTCGAGGATCGAGGAGAACACACCCTGAAAGGTGTGCCGGATCGGTGGCGCCTGTTCGCCATCGCGGACACCGTGTCGGATGAACTCGACAGGAGCGGATAGGGACGATGGCTGGCTCGGTGATCAAGGTCCTCCTGGCCGATGACCAGGCGCTGGTCCGAGCGGGGTTCCGGTCCCTGCTCGACGCCCAGGACGATATCGAGGTGGTCGGCGAGGCCGCCGACGGCGAGGAAGCATTGCGTCTGGCCACCGACCGTAAGCCCGATGTGGTGCTCATGGACATCCGGATGCCGGGGATGGACGGCCTCGCGGCCACCCGACGGATCGCCGCCGATCCTCGCCTCGCCGACGTCCGAGTCGTGATCCTGACGACGTTCGGGGTTGACGAGTACGTCTTCGAAGCGATCCGTTCCGGCGCGAGCGGATTCCTGGTTAAGGACACCGACCCCGAGGAGCTCCTCCAAGCCGTTCGGGTGGTTGCGGGGGGCGAGGCCTTGCTGTCGCCGAGCGTCACCAGGCGCCTGATCGAGGAGTTCTCGGCCCACGCGAAGGAACCCCGGCCCACCGAGGAGCTCGAGCAACTCACCGAGCGGGAGCGTGAGGTGATGGCCCTCGTGGCGGAGGGCCTGTCGAACAACGAGATCGCTCAGAAACTCTTCGTGAGCCCGGCGACGGCCAAGACGCACGTGAGCCGCGCCATGGTCAAGCTCGGGGCCCGTGACCGCGCCCAGCTCGTGGTGATCGCCTATGAATCGGGGTTGGTCCGACCGGGATGGATCGGCTGACCCCACACGGTCTCAGTGACCGAGCCCGAACCGCAGCTCGTTCCCGCAGGCTGACCGAGATACCTTGTCCGATGGCACGGCGGACCATCGCCCCATTTGGCCTTCCATCTGAGGACGGTCTAGTGTCTCGGTCAGAGCCCATTTTTCGGCCGACACGGGAGGGGAGCTCATGGCTCGAACTCGGCTTGGCGTATCTGCGACGCTCCGAAGGCGAGCGCTCTTGCACGCCATGCTCGCCGTTGGACTCGTGGTCGGCATGGTCGGCGTGGGCACCTCGCGGGCGTCCACTCCTCCCTCGAGCACCGTGACCGTGCCCACCAGCGTCGGCCAGACCGTTACGGACACCTGGACGGGAGCGATCCCCGCGCTCGCCAACGCGACCAGCGACTGCTCGGTCGTCACCGACACCGCGTTGGTCGACCAGCACGTGGTGACCGTGAACGTCCCGGCGGGCGCCTACGACACGGTCCAGGCCAACTTCACGTTCAACATCACCTGGCCGGATGCGTCGAATGACGAGATCCTCACCGTCGTCGATCCGGACGGGAACGTGGTCGGCTCCAGCGACACCGGCCAACCGAGCGAGACGGTCCGAGCGACGAACCTCAAGACCGGCATGTACAAGGTCCTCGCCTGCGGTTTCCTGAGCGGGCCTGGCTCGCAGGACTACACTGGGACGCTGACGATCCAGACGGTCGCCCCTCCACCTCCTCCGCCACCGCTCCCGACCTCGTCCAACGGGATCACGTTCGACCACGCCAACCTGAACGACCCCGTGCGCATGGTGGGTGAACCGGACATCGTGATCGACAACAGGGGCGGGACCTACGTCAGCGGCCCCGGCGGAAGCACGACGCAGGCTTCCTGGTTCTGGAAGTCGGATGACAAGGGCGTCCAATGGCACCTGATCGGGTGCCCCGCCAAGTCGAACTGCCAGAACGGAGGCGGGGACACCGAGATCACGGTCGCCGATAACCGCGACGTGTTCGCGTCGGATCTCCAGACGCTCCAGTGCAACAGCACGTTCCGTTCCTACGACGAGGGCAAGACGTTCCTCCCCGGTGAAGGCTGCTTCCCGGAGACCGACCGCCAGTGGATGGGCGTGTACGACCCGAACGGGAGGGCGAAGGATCGGCGCATCTACCTGGGCGCCAATCATGTGGCCGGCTTCAGCGGTTGCTACATCCTGGTGTCCACGGACAATGGGGTCACGTACGTGCCGCCCGATCCTCTCAACAACCCCGCGGCCAACATCGGGGGGAGCTGCATCGGACGCTTCGCTGTGGACCCGACCAACGGGGAGATCTTCGTCCCCGTCTCCGGTGGAACCCGCAAGTCCACGGACGGCGGCGTGACCTGGACGAAGCTTCCGGGCCCCGGCGCCGTGGGCAACTTCTTCGCCCCCCTCGTCCTCGATAGCGCCGGCAACCTGTGGCAGGCCTGGACGGACACACAGAAGGCCTTCGTCTCCTACTCCCTGGACCGTGGACAGACGTGGCACAGTCCGATCCAGGTCAGCCATCCCGGCCTCAGTCAGACCGACTTCGTATGGCTCACGGTGGGTGACCCCGGCCGCGTGGCTGTGGTCTTCTACGGCACCACTGATACCGAGCGGGATCCAAGCGTGCCGGCGTACGGCGGCCCCAACGCCCTGTGGCACGCCTACGCGTCGATCAGCACGAACGCCCTGACTCAGGACCCGACGTTCACCCAGGTGCAGGCCACCGAGCACGTCATGCACCGAGGTGCCATCTGCAACGGCGGCTTCCCCGGCTGCCTCCTCCACAACTCCGACCGGTCCCTGGCCGACTTCTTCATGGTGGACAAGGACCCACAGGGCCGAATCTTCATCGCCTACAACGAGAACAGTGACCTCTCCTTGGTGGTACCCAGTCCTCCGCAGTACATCGGCAAGCCCATCAACGCAGTGATCCGGCTCCGCACGGGCCCCAGCCTGTTCGCGGCCCAGGGGAACCTGTTGCCCGACCCCACGCCGGCGAACGTCGCGATCAACTCCGTCTCCCTGAACGGCTCAGCGCTCTCCGTGAGCGGGACCCACGGCTTGCCACCAGGGAACTGGACCACCGACCCTGCGAGCGATGCCCGCTTCCCGGTATGGCTCCCGAACGGGCAGCCAGGGCCGAACCACCCGGCCTTTGACATCCTGGAGGCCTCGGCTGGCGATGACGGGACCAACCTCACGTTCAAGCTCACGATGGCCGACCTCTCGGCCGCCGCATTGGCCGACGCGGCCACCGCCGGGGGGACGCCCTCCTGGATGATCACCTGGTGGGAGGGCAAGGGTGGGATCGGGCCTACGAGCATGACCCCGCCATTCCACTCACATTGGTTCATGAGGTGGAAGGGTGGTTCGGTCTTCGAATACGGTAGAGTGAGCAGCATCGATGCCCCGGCGTTGGGGGCTCCGACACCCAAGTTCCTCACCTACGCGCCCTCGGGGACGGCCACCGGAAGCGTGAACGGCAACCAAGTAACGATCAGCGTGCCTCTGGCCAGCCTGGGTGGGCTCACCGCGGGCGACAAGATCGACCACGTCGCCGCGTATGGCATGGTGGAGCACGCCGATGTGACCCTGAACGACTGGGCAGACCAGGCGAAGACCTTCTCATACCGGATCGGAACCCCGGCTGCCCGCCAGCACCTCCCCGACGGCTACGTCCAGGTCTCGCTGGACCCGAGCTTCACCAGCCCGACGTTGGCCACCCTGAACCCGGCCAACAACACATGGACCGCACAGGTCGCGGGGGCCCCCGCCTCCGGCACCATCTACGTGCGGCAGATCCTGTCGAAGGACCTGTACACGCCGGTATGGGACGACGTGCAGGCCGGGCCGGTCGCCCAGCGCAGCTACAGCTTCGCCGCCGCCGTCACGATCGACAAGAGCACGTATCCAGATGCCAACCAAACGGTCGCCCACCTGGGACAGCCGGTGACCTTCAGGATCACGGTGACGAACATGGGCCCGGCGGACGCCACTGCACTCAAAGTTGTCGACACGTTCACCAAGAACGCGGGGTACGTGTCGTCGGGTTCGATCTCCGGTTCCTGGAGTTGCTCGCCCAAGGCCAAGGGCACCGTCACGTGCACCTTGAGCGACGCACTCGCGAAGAGCGCGTCGGCCGTCGTGCAGGTCGTGCTCAAGCCCACGGCGAAGGGGACCTTCACGAACACGGCATGTGAATCCGGTCCCTTCGGTGATACCCAGGACTGTGACTCGGTCACACTGACGGTCCTGCCGAGCTGAGCCAGCCGGCAAGGAAGGCCGATGGCCGGCGCCGGGTGCGCGGCTAGTCGGGACGTCGCGCTTCGATCGCGCGGTCGTGCTCGTCGCCGTCCCGGTGCACCCGGATCTCCGAGAGGCCGAGGCCCGCCAGAGTCCTCGCCAGCTCGCTGGCTTGGTCGCCCCCCAGCTCCAGGAGCACAGTGCCACTGGGGCGAAGCCAGTGGGCGGCGGCCTCCGCGGCCTGCACGAGTAGCAGTGTTCCGCGCGGTCCGCCGTCGAGCGCGCGGCGGGGCTCGTTGGCGAGCACGTCCCTCGGCAGGAGGTGGAGCTCCTCGGTGGGCACGTAAGGAACGACGGCCGTCATCACGTCGACTCGCCCCTGCAACGACGGCGGGAGCGGCTCGTCGAGGTTGCCCACCAGGGCGCGGACGCCGTTCCCTCGCGCGCAAGCGACGGCCACCGGGTCGACGTCGGTGGCCACGACGGAGGCCCTCGGATGGGCCGAGCCGAGCACGGCGGCCACCGCCCCACTACCGGTGCAGAGGTCGACTGCGATCCCCTCGGCCGGCAGCAGGGAAACGGCCCGCCTGGCCAGCCCCTCCGAGTGCGGCCTGGGCACGAACACGCCTGGATCGACGCGGATTCGGACTCCGCAGAAGCGCATCGACCCCGTGATCCAGGCCAGCGGCTCCCCGCGCAGCCGGCGAGCGATCAGCTCCTCGATCGGTCTCGTGCCCTCGTTCGATGCCCGGAGCAGCGCGTCGGCCTCCGCGCCGCTGGCGACGCAGCCACCGTCCGCCAGGGCTCGGACGACCCACGCGCGTTCCTCGCTCCGCCTCAAGGGTGACGACCGAGGCTCGTGCGCCTCTCGCTCAGTCCCCGTCGGCGGGATGCGGATCCTCATGGTCCGTGGCGCCCGGCGCGCTGTCTCGTACGGACAACGCTGCCTCCTCGGGTGAAGCGAACTCATCCCGCTCGACCACGGCATCACCCACGAGCTCTTCTTCGTCGTCCGTCGGCCCTTCGTCGACCACCGAGAGCGTGGCGTCGATGCTCGGGTTGTCCGGCCGCTCCTCGGCGAGGTGTTGATCCAGGCTCTCACCCGCCAACTCCTCCTCGACGGTCGTGCCGACCGACTCCGCACCCAAGGCGTGATCGGCCTGCATGATCTCCGCCTCCAGCTCGTCGCCCTCGTCCGCGTCCCGCGGCTCCTGATCCTCCATTTCAAGCACCCCCATCGATCTCGGCCGCGCGCTGCAGGGCCGTGAGCAACGTCTCGAACTCGTACGAGTCGTCATGGCGCAGCCCATTGATGAAGAATGTGGGCGTCCCGTTCACGCCGCTCCGAACGCCACTCATGAAATCCTCGTGCACCCGATCGGCGTGGACGTGCTCGGCGAGCTCCTTGTCGAACAGGTCGCGGTCGAGGTCCAGCGCCTGAGCGTAGGAACGGAGATCATCGTCCGAGAGGTGTCGCTGATTCTCATACAGATGATCGTGCATCTCCCAGAACTTGCCTTGCCCCCCTGCGGCTTCGGCCGCCTCGGCCGCGTGCTCGGCGTGAGGGTGTGAGGTGGTTATGGGGAAGTTGCGGAAGACGAAGCGCAGCTGCTCCCCCATCCGCGTCTGGATGTCCTTGACGATCGGATAGGCCTCCCCGCAGTACGGGCACTCGTAGTCGCCGTACTGGACGAGGGTTACCCGGGCACCGGTCGGGCCCTGAACGTGATCCCGGTCCCCCGACACCGGCAGGACCAGCCTGGACTCCCACTGCGTGGCTCTCATGGAGCGACCCCCTTCATCGAGAGGTCCTCGAGCGCCCGCAGGATCCCGTCCGCCCCAGGGTTCACCTCCGTCGGCGAGACGTAGCTCCAGCTCACCACCCCCGCGGGGTCGAGCACGAAGAGGGCCCGCTCGCTCGTGCCATCCTGGGCGCGGTACACGCCGTAGGCTCGCGACACTGCCCCCTTGGGCTCGAAGTCGGCAAGCAGCGGGAACCGCAGGTTCCGATCCTTGGCGAACGCCAGATGCGACCACAACCCGTCGACCGAGATGCCGAGCAGCTCCGCGCCATGCTTCTCGAACTCGGGCATGACCTCCTGGTACAGCCCAAGTTGGTCGGTGCACACCGGGCTCCAGTCGGCCGGGTAGAACACCAGGATCAGGGGCCGCCCCCGGAAGTCGCGTGGGCCGACGGGCCTGTTCAGCGTCGACGGGAGCGCGAAGTCGGGCGCCGGTCTGCCCGGGGACAGCGGGGTGGTGGCTTCGTTCATGCGAGATCTCCGAAGTTCGGGCCGCTGTTCGAAGCGACTGGAATCCACCCTAGGTGGCCTCCGGCGATACAACAACGTCGCGGTCTCCGCGTGCCGAACCGGTCGCCCCCTTGAGGCTGCGGGGAGCGTTACCGACGGGATTTTCTGTCTTGACAAGAATCCTTGTCGGTCGGTACCATTGTCCCGTGCTCGACCTGGCGGTGATCGAGGATCCTGCGGCGGCGGAGATCTCGCTTGACCCGGTCCGGGTTCGCCTCCTCGCCGAGCTGGCCGACCCCGCCACGGCCACCGTGCTCGCGAGCAGGCTCGGCCTGCCCAGGCAGAACGTGAACTACCACCTCAAGGCGTTGGAGCGCCACGGACTCGTGGAGCTCCTGGAGGAGCGCAGGAAGGGTAACGTCACCGAGCGACTCCTCCAGGCCAGCGCGTTGTCCTACGTCATCTCGCCGGCGGCGCTCGCCGCGGTGCAACCCGACCCCTCCCGCTCGCCCGACCGGTTGTCGGCGCGGTGGTTGATCGCGCTCGCCGCCCGGCTGGTCCGCGAGGTCGGGCAACTGCTCGCCGGCGCGGCGAGGGCCCGCAAGCGTCTCGCGACTTTCGCCATGGACGGCGAGGTTCGGTTCGCCTCGGCGGCCGATCGGGCGGCCTTCGCCGAGGAGCTGGCGACGGCGGTCACCGGGCTGATCGGCAAATACCATGACGAGTCCGCGAACGGCGGACGCGAGCATCGCGTGATCGTCGCCGTCCATCCCAGCTTGAAGCCAAAGGTCGGGACCGACAGGAAGGAGTCCTGAGATGGCGCACCCGTTCGAGCTCACCAACGAGATCGAGGTCGAGGCGACTCCCGAAGAGGTCTGGGAGGCCATCGCCACCGGCCCGGGGGTCGACGCCTGGTTCATGGGCCGCAGCGCGATCGAGCCGCACGTGGGTGGCGCGGTCCGCACCGCGATGCCCGGCTGGACCATGGACGCTACCGTGACCGCGTGGGAACCGCCGACCCGGTTCGCGGAGCGTTCCCCCGAGGGCGAGGATGGCTCGTTCCACGCGTTCGAGTACATCGTCGAGGGACGGGAGAAGGGCAGCACGGTGGTCCGATGGGTCCACAACGGCTTCCTCGGCGACAACTGGGAGGCGGAGTACGAGGGCCTGAGCGAGGGCGACCCGATGTACTTCCACAAGCTCGCCCAGTACCTCACCTACTTCCGCGGCCGCGCGGCCACCCCGGTCAACGTCTTCGGACCGCGGGTCCCCGACCGGGCGCACGCGTGGGAGGTCTTCCGTCACGGCCTCGGGCTCCGAGGCCCGGTGGCCCTGGGCGACAGGGTCCGGCTCACGCCCGAGGGACTCCCTGCCCTGGAGGGCGTGATCGATTGGCTCACCCCCAGCTTCCTCGGCGTGCGGACCGAGGACGGCCTGTACCGGTTCATGCACACCTTCGACGCCTCGGTCGGGCTGGGCCATCACATCTACGCCGAGGGCCTGGACCAGGAGGACGCGGAGCAGGCGTGGGCATCCTGGCTCACGAAGCTGTTCACATAGCACGGCGCCGATCACGTCGGGAGGAAGGAGCACACCATGGAGACCGTGACCTCGAAGGACGGCACGACGATCGCGTTCGACCGGATGGGCCAGGGACCGCCGGTGGTCCTGGTGTGCGGTGGTTCGGTCGACCGGATGTCGAATGCCGGGCTCGCCAAGCACCTGGCGGCCGACTTCACCATGCTGAACTACGACCGCCGGGGCCGGGGGGGCAGCAGCGACACGCTGCCCTATGCCATCGAGCGCGAGGTCGAGGACATCGAGGCCGTGATCGACGCGGCGGGCGGATCGGCGTGCCTGTGGGGCTCATCGTCGGGCGCGGTGCTCGCCCTGATCGCCGCTGAGAGCGGCGTACCGGTCACCAAGCTCGCGCTGTGGGAGCCGCCGTTCGTCCCGGAGGAGCTCCCGCGGCCGCCACAGGATCAGGTCTCGCAGTATGAGACGATGATCGCCGAGGGTCGTCGGGGCGACGCCGTCGAATACTTCATGTCGAAGGTGGTCGGCATGCCTGCCGAGGTGGTCGCGGGGGCCCGGACGCAGCCGTGGTGGGCGGCAACGGAGGCGCTGGCGCACACCCTCGCCTACGACGCCCGGATCATGGGCGACTACACGATCCCGACGGACCGAGCCGCCTCGGTCAAGGTCCCGACGATCGTGATCGCCGGCGGAGCGGACTTCCCATGGATGCGCCAGACGGCGCAGGCGCTCGCGGACGCGCTCCCCGACGGAGAGATCCGGATCCTGGAGGGCCAGGGCCACGACGTCGATCCGGCCGTCCTCGCGCCCGTGTTGAAGGAGTTCTTCAAGGCGTGACGCCGCTAGACTGGCCGGCCGTGGCGGAGGTCGGTGAGAGCGCGTCCGCTCCCGCGGATCGGGATCGAGAGCGCCTGCGGATCGCCGGCTTGCTGACGGCCCACGCGCCACCCGACTGGGAGGACCGGTTCCGCCGGGACGAGTTGCTCGACCGGATCATCGACGGCGAGCCTCTCCAGATGTTCGTGATGGCCGCGGACATCCGGGAGTCCACGATGCTGATGAAGGAGGCCGTCCGGTTCGAGCTCTTCGCTCGGACCATGGACAAGTTCGTGAGCGCGGTCCGGCGAGGGATCGGCACCCCGGGCGGGTGGTTCGACAAGTTCACGGGCGATGGCTTCCTGGCCTACTGGATCGTGCCGCCCGGTCCCCAGGAGGAATATCAGCAACGGTTCGTGGAGGCCGCCGGCAACCTCGCGCACACGGCGCACGAACTGATCGAGCTCTTCCACACCAGGGTCCTCGAGGACTTCCGGCGGAACTCGCGGAACCTCTCGGACGGGGTGGGATTGTCGATCGGGCTCGACGCGGGGCCGGGCTTCCTTGTGCAGATCGCGGACGAGCTCACGGTGGTCGGTCCGCCGGTCGTCGGTGCCGTTCGGATGGTGACCGCCGCGGCGGGGCCGCAGGAGATCGTGGCGAACGTCTACCTCGGCGAGCACCTCCACGACGAGCAGGACGGGATCTACCAGGCCCTGGACATGACCGCCACCCGGGAGAGCCGGCCGACGAAGGAGTACCCCAAGGGACAGGAAGTCTACGCGCTGACCTTCGATCGAACGGAAGATCCCGGTGCAGGCACCGGCTAGCGTCGGTGCTTCCCGAAAATCACGCTAGCGCCGGATGATCACCGGGGTACCGAGCGGCAAGCTCCGGAGCGTCTTCATGTCGCTGTTGTAGACGCGGATGCACCCGTGGGACACCTGCTGCCCCCGGTCACTCGGATCCGAGGTGCCGTGGATGGCCATCCGTCCCCCGCCCGGCCAGTCGGAGATGACCGGGGAGAATCCCGAGAGCCCCAGAGCGTAGATCCCGTAGGGCCCGTACCACTGGTCGAAGTTCACCTTCTGCCACACGTAGAACGTCCCGATCGCCGTGGGGTACTGAGGCTGCCCCACGCCAACCCTGAACCGGTCGATCACCTTGTCCTCCCGGAGGTGCGTGAGCGTCCGGTTCGACAGATCGATCACGAGCTCGTCGTGGCGAGGAACGACCTGAACCTCGTCGTCCCGAACCCACGCATCGGCCCCGTTCGGACGGATGGGGAGCTCGACCTTCAGCCAGCGACCACCGCTGCCGTCACCGCGCTCTGCCGCGACGAGCATCCGGCCGAATCCGACGCCGGGCAAGAGACTGTCGAAGACGAACGCTGGCTTGGGATCGGTGGGCTTGTTCCACATCTGGACGTACCGCTTCAAGGGGACGACGGCCCAGGCTGCAGGCTCCGGCTTCGGGGAGGTGGGAGGAGGCTGGGATGCGGGTTGCTGCACCGCCGCCGAAGGGGCGGGCCTGGGTTCAGGACCACTACACGAGAACAGCACCATCCCTGCCAGAATGACGATCGACGCCCGTCGAACCACGACGCCCATTATGCAGAAGATGATGGTCAAGCGACGTGGAGCTCGAACCACACGGTCGTGGGACCCGAGCCCTCGATCCCCCACCGATCGGCTCCCGCCTCGACGAGTTGGAGGCCGTGGGGGCCGGGCCTCAAGTCACGCCGATCGAAGCCGGGACCGGTGTCCTGAACGTCAACGTGGATCGTTCCGTCGCCCTGCACCAGCGCGATCTCGACGCGATCTCCGGGCGCGGCGCCGCTGTGGAGGACGCTGTTGGTCACCAGCTCGGAGACGAGGAGGAGCAGCAGGTCCAGCTGGTCGCGAGGCAGGTCGCTCTCCCGTTCCAGGACCCACCGCCGAGCCTGGCCCGGGGCCTGGGGGGACAGGCGGAGGGCGACCCTGTCCTGCTCCTGCTCCCGCCACATCGCCCTCGGCATCCCCATGGTGCGTCCCCTCGCAGCTGGCTGGATCCCTCCTCCGTACGGGATTCCTCGCATACCCTTACCCGTCGTCTTCCCGATGGAATCCCCGTTTCGAAGGTTCGGGGTTGCGCCGGAACGATCAGGAGCAGTTCTCGGCGACTGCCCACCAGTCCCCCCGGTACTGGCCGAACCCCACCACCTCGGCCCCGTTCGAGTGCATCTGCACTCGGGCATCGTGACGGGTGTCGTGGAAGGCGAGGTCGCCCTCCTCGTGGAACGCGTGGAAGCCGCCGAACCGGCATCCCGTGGCCGTGGAATGAGTCACCTCGAGGTTGTAGACGTCGAGCGGATCGCCGCGGCCCCCGTCCCAGTACTTGGACAGGAAATGCGCGATCCGGTCCATCTTGGCCGGCCGGTAGATGGTGTGCGCTCGAAGCGGCGAGGGGCTCGGACGCGGGGAAGCATGTTTGGGCGGACGAGCCGAGCCGGTGCAGGCCGTCAGGAGAACCAGCAGCGCCAGGAGGAACCATGTCGCGCCCAGCCGCCCGCCCTGCTCAGCACCGCCGCTCATACCTCCGGCTCCCTCCCGTGATGAGCCAACTGTACCCCCGTCTATACTTCGGCTTCACCCCGGCGAGAGTGGCGGAACCTGGCAGACGCGCCGGACTTAGGATCCGGTGCCCGAAAGGGCGTGGGGGTTCAAATCCCCCCTCTCGCACCTCTTCCTAGGGGCCGCCGCCGGGCTCGAACGGCCCGACATCGATCGTCGAAGGCAGGCCGGGCCCGTTGCATGGCGGGGGCGACACCGCCTCCAGCCCATTGACGTCGACCGTTCCCCCGCCGGGGATCTGGATGCGCCAAAGGGGAGCGGTCCGCCCATCGGGACACCAGTTCGACCACCGCAGGCGCACGGACGCCGATTCGAATGGCGCGAGCGTGACGACGGGCCACCCCACCGGCTCCGGCAACGCGTCAGCGACCCAGCCGGGCGGCGAGGAACCGAACCTGATGCCCGAGGCGATCGGGGCGAGTTTTTGATCCAGGACCGCGATGGTAGGCGTGCCCCGAAGGGCGCACGTCTCCGACGAGAGGTTGGTCAGGACGGCGGCGCCACCTCGTGAGCCGGCAGCACCCTCCATCGAACCGACGGCGCGGAGCTGTGCCGAAGTGCACGCCGTAGGGCTCGATGTCGAAGAGGTCGGTGCGGCCGACGGACTTGGGCCTGGGCCAATGGGCTCCGAAGTCCCCGTAGCGTTGAGGGCCCGCACGCCGCTGAAGAAGCCGACCGACAGCACGACCGCCGTCGCTCCCACGGCCAGCGCGTTCACTGCGATCCGGCGCCTGACGCGGCGCACCAGGAACCTGGGGACCTCCTGATGCGGCGGCACGTCCTGGGCTTTCCGTCGCAGGAGCTCGCGAACGTCATTGTCCATGTCGTTCACCGGTCCTCACCTCGCATCTCGGTCCTCAACATCTCCAGTCCCCTCGAGACCAGGGACTTCACCGTTCCCGCGCGGCACCTCAGGATCTCGGCCACCTGGACCTCGGACAGGTCCTCGTAGAACCGCAGGACGATGGCGGCTCGCTGTCGCTCGGAGAGCCTCCCCAGCGCGTTCCACAGCAACTCCCGATCTTCCACCGACTGGCCCGGCGTTCGAGCGGCGTCCGGCTCGACCATGGCCCGAGCTCGCTTCAGGTACATGCGCTCCACCCGCTTCCGGCGGAAGTACGAGTGGCTGAGGTTCACGACCGTCCTCCGCAGGTAGGCGTCGAAGGACCCGGGATCCCGCAGATGCGCGAGTCGTCCGGCGAGCCGGACGAAGGCGTCCTGGACCAGGTCTTCCGCGACCGCGCGGTCGCCGGTGAGGAGGTAGGCCAGCCGCATGGCAGCGACCGCATGCTGGAGGTACAGCTCGCCGATCCGACCCCTATCCGCCACCGCCAGCCGATCCACCTTCACAGTCACCATTCGCCCATCACGGACCCCAGGACGCACAGGTCCTGGGATCGGTTCCCTGCGTGTGGCGTCGCCTCTCCTCGGACGTTGTGCCCGGGTGGGCAGCCACCCTAGGATGCGGAGCCCGAACCTCGGGGTGGTTCCCCCTTTGGACGAACGATCTGGATGGAGACGCGGGTGAATCTGTCCCAAGTGCGGGCCCTTCGCACGCTCGAGGAAGAACACGAGTCCGTCCGTGAGCTCGTCGAACAGCTCCGTGACGAGGACTTCGAGCACTCGTCCACGATCGGCGGTGGCGATTGGTCGGCCAAGGACCTCCTCGGCCATCTCACCTCGTGGGAGGAACACGCCCTCGAGGCGTTGAGGGCCTGGCGCGAAGGCGAGCCGGCTCCGATCCAGCGAGCGCTCCGAATCGTCGGCCTGAACGCCGTGAACGCGGAGGCGGTGGCGGCCGATCGCGGGCGATCCTCCACCACGATCCGCCGCCGGTTCGACGATATCCATCGCCATCTGGTGGCCGAGATCAGCTCGATGCCCGATTCGACCTGGGACGCGCCGCCCACCACGCGATCGCAGCGGTCGCTCGGTCATGTGCTGGGCGGGATCGTCGGCGGACCGGGCGGGCCGTTCGCCCACGCCTCGTCTCACCTCCCGCACCTCCGGGCCTACATGGAGTTGGTCAGTGATCCCGCGCCACGAGCTCCCGAAGGGCCCGGAACGCCCGGCCCCGGTGGCTGATGCGGTCCTTCTCCTCCGGCGGGAGCTCGGCCATGGTCTGCTCCCACCCGGCCGGGACGAAGATGGGGTCGTAGCCGAATCCCCCGGTCCCTCGGGCCTTCGAAACCAGCGACCCATCGCACGTCCCTTCGGCCCACACCTCGCGGCCGTCGGGCCAGGCCAGGACGGCGACGCAGCGATATCGCCCCGTCCGTCCTGCCGCGGGGACCCCGGCCACGGCGCGGATCAGCATCCGGAGGTTCTCCTCCTCGGTCGCCTCCTCCCCGGCGTACCTGGCCGAGCGAGGCCCGGGCGCTCCGCCGAGCGCGTCGACCTCGATGCCCGAGTCGTCGGCAACCGCGGGGACGCCGAGGCTCGTCGCCACCGCGCGTGCCTTCAATGAGGCGTTCTCGAGATAGGTCTGGCCGGTCTCCGCGACGGCGGGCCACGGGCCCTCGTGCTCGTCGACGGTGACCCAATCCACCGGCCAGTCGGCGCAGATGGACCGGATCTCGCGGATCTTTCCCGGGTTTCTGGAGGCGATGGCGATCGGGTCGGGGAAGCTCACCCGCCGAGTACGTGCCGCTGCAGCTCGGTGAGTTGCTGGATCCCGGTCTCGGCCAGATCCACCAGCGCCGTCAGGTCATCGCGAGAGAACGGGGTGCCCTCGGCCGTGCCCTGGATCTCCACCAACCGCCCCGAGCCGGTCATCACCACGTTGAAGTCCACGTCGGCCGCGGCGTCTTCCTCGTACGACAGGTCGAGCATGGGGTGGCCACCCACCATCCCCGCCGAGACCGCCGCGACGCTGTCGGTGAGGACCTGCTTGGTGACGGCGCCGCGCTCCTCGAGCGCGTGTAGCGCGAGGGCGAGCGCGAGGTAGCCCCCCGTGATCGAGGCCGTCCGCGTCCCGGCATCGGCTTGGAGCACGTCGCAGTCGATCCAGATCGTGCCCTCCCCGAGTTTCGCCAGATCGGTCACAGCCCGGAGCGACCGCCCGATCAGCCGTTGGATCTCTTGGGTCCGGCCGGACGGCCGGCCCTTACCCACCTCGCGCGAGGTTCGTTCCGCCGTGGCCCGGGGGAGCATCGAATACTCGGCCGTCACCCATCCTTTCCCCGTCCCCTGGAGGAACCGCGGTGATCGGTCGTCGAACGACGCGGCGACCAGCACCTTGGTCCGGCCCATCTCGAGCAGCACCGACCCCTCCGCCCACTCCTGGTAGCCCAGCTCCACCTTGACCGGCCGGAGGTCCGCCGGCCCCCGACCGTCGGGACGCTCCTTCACTTCCCCACCTCGTGCCGCAGGCCCTCGGTCGCCAGCTCGATCGGGCCAGAGAACTCCTCCGCGGCCTGCGCGCGCGAGATCTCCCTGTCGGAGGTGGGCCAGATGTGCGTGAGGATAAGGAGGCCGGTGCCGGCCTCGCGGGCCTGCACCGCGGCCTGGCGGGCCGAGAGGTGGAACGGCAACAGGTCATCCCCGTCCTGCCAGGTGGCCTCGGACAGGAGCACCTCCGCGTCTCGGGCGAGGTCCTCGACCTTGGACGTGGGCCCGGTGTCGCCCGTGTACGCGAGAGCGGTTCCGTCGGTCTCGAGCCGGAACCCCAGCGCGACCAGCCCGAGATGCGACATCGGCTCGGTGCGAACCTGGAACGGGCCGACCTCGAACCGCTCGCCCGGCGAGACCTCGTGCCAGTCGAACGCGTCGCGCATCACCCTTCGGCTGTCCTCTGAGACCAGCTCCTCGGCCCTGGCCGGGAACCCGGATGGGGCGTACACGGGGAGGTGCGGGTCGCCGAGCTTGCCGTAGTGACGGGCGTAGAAACATGGGTACAGGTCGACCATGTGGTCGGGATGTTCGTGCGAGATGAGGATGGCGTCGAGCTCGGCGAGCTGGATGTGCCGTTGCAGGTTGGCCAGCGTGCCGGTGCCCGCGTCCACCCAGACGCTGAACCCGTCGTGCCGAACCAGGTATCCGCTGGTGGCCGCCCCGGGCACGGGCCAGGTCCCGCTCGCGCCCAGGACGATCAGCTCCACGGGCCACCCCGTACCGGTTGCACGGCAACGGCATCGATCATGCCCACGCCGGGACCGAGGAAACGATGAGCCACGGACCGGAACTGATCCGGGTCGCCGGTGCACAGGAACTCGTGCCGGGGCTCGGCCCGCGTACCCATCAGCAGGTCGAGCGAGCGGAGGGTTGCGTAGACGTCCTTCGCGGTCTCCTCCGCCGAGGAGACCAGCACGACGTCCTTCCCCATCACCATCTGGATGAGCCCCGACAACATGGGGTAGTGGGTGCAGCCCAGGATCAGCGTGTCCACGCGCTGGTCCCGGAGTGGCGAGAGGTACTTCCGCGCCGAGGCGAGCAACTCCTCGCTCGAGGTGTCGCCGGCCTCGACATGATCGACGAACGCCGGACACGGGCGGGAGAACAGGTCCACGGACGCCCCGGTCGCCGCCACGGCGCGGTCGTAGGCCCCGCTCGAGATCGTCGCCACCGTCCCGATGACGCCGATCCGGCCGTTGCGGGTGGCCCGGACGGCGGCACGGGCCCCAGGGTCGATCACACCAACCACCGGCAGCACGGCGGCGTCGGTCACATCGCGGATCGCGGCGACCTCGATGGCGTTGCACGCCACGACGAGCATCTTCACGTCGCGTGACAGGAGATAGTCGGCGACCTCGAGCGCGAACGTCCGGATGTCCTGGAGCGGCCGAGGACCGTACGGTGCGCGGGCCGAATCGCCCACGTACACGATGGGCTCGAACGGCAGCAGGTCGAAGACGGCCCGGGCCACCGTGAGCCCGCCGACCCCGGAGTCGAACACGCCGATCGGGCGGCTATCGGGCATCGGCTACCACCACAGGGTCTCCGAGACGCTCTTCTCGGCCCGATCCAGCTCCGCGGCCCAGGCTTCGGTCGACAGGTACTTCCATCCTCCGTCGGGGAGCAGGCAGACGATGTCCCCCCGCTCGATCTCGGCGGCGATGCGCTGGGCGACCGACACCACGGCGCCCGAGGAGATGCCGGCGAAGATCCCCTCCTTCTCGGTGAGCTCCCGCGTGGCCCGAAGGGAATCGGACGAGTTCACCAGGAACTTCCGATCGAGGACGGACTCGTCGAAGATCGGCGGGATGAATCCCTCGTCGAGGGACCGCAGCCCGTAGACCATCTCGCCGAGCTCCGGCTCGGCGGCGATCACCTTGATCTCGGCATCGTGTTCGTGGAGGCGACGCCCAACGCCGGTGAGCGTACCGCCGGTCCCGAGCCCGGCCACGAAGTGGGTCACTTTCGGCAGGTCCCGGACGATCTCGGCCCCCGTCCCCTCGTAGTGAGCGAGAGGGTTGGCCGGGTTGCCGTACTGGAAGGGCATGTAATACCGGTCGTCGCGGGCCAGCGCCCTGGCCACCTCGATCGAACCGTTCGTCCCCTTCTCTCCCGGCGAGTGGACGATCTCGGCGCCGAACAGCTCGAGCAGGCGGATCCGCTCATCGCTCGCGTTGTCGGGGATGACCACGGTGAGTCGATACCCCATCCGCCGGGCCACCATGGCTAGGGCGATGCCCGTATTCCCCGACGTCGGCTCCAGGATGGTCTTCTCCGCCGTGAGCTCCCCCGATGCCCGGGCTTCCTCGATCATGCGCTTCGCGATGCGGTCCTTCAGCGACCCGCTCGGGTTCTGCCCCTCGAGCTTGCCCCACAGCCGGACGCTCGGCTTTGGGCTCATCCGGGGAAGGCCGACGAGCGGAGTCTCGCCGATGGCCTCGAGGATGTCTCCGTAGCGCACGCGCTCGATTATCCCAGCGGGGCTCAGGTCGTCGTCCTGACGATCCCCGCACCCAGTCTGAGCCTCCGCACCCGCTCACCCGCTGAAGCCAGGGGCGCGCCGAGCGCGAGGAGAGCGACGAGCGACCCGGCGAGCACGACGCGGAACCTCATCGTGGGAACCCCTCAGTCGAAACGACGGCCCGGCCCGACCGGACTCGAGCGAGGGGGAGCATACCCTGGGGGTGGCGCCGCCCGGAGGAGGCCGGCTTACGCCCGACCGCCGGCCACCGCGGGCAGGATCGAGACGGTGTCCCCTTCCTTCACGCTGGTCTCGAGTGCACCGAGGTACCGCACGTCCTCGTCGTTCACGTAGACGTTGATGAATCGGTGGAGGCCGCCGTCGTCGGCCACGATGTTCTTCGTTATACCGGGATACGTGGACTCCAGGTTGGAAAGCAGGTCGCGGAGCGTCGCGCCCTCGGCGTCCACGAGGGCCTCGCCGCCCGCGTGCTTCCGCAGGATCGTGGGGAGCTTCACGCGAACCGACATGTGGGTCATCACTCCTTCTTCGCTACGCGGTGGTTGACACTCCGTGCTCCGCCTCGGGCGGGACCTCCCCCGGCGCGAGGCCGCAGAAGGCCTCGTAGTCGATGAGCTCGGTGATGGTCGGTTCCTTCCCGCACACGGGGCAATCGGCATCCCAGCGGACCCGCACGGTGGTGAAGTCCATGGCCTGGGCATCGAACAGCAGCAGGCGGCCGATCAGCGGCTCACCCACGCCCGTGATCAGCTTGATGGCCTCCGTGGCCTGGATGCTCCCCACGATGCCGGGGAGGACGCCGAACACGCCTCCCTCGGCGCACGAGGGGACCGTGCCCGGGGGCGGCGGCTGGGGAAACAGACACCGGTAGCACGGCGCGTCCCGGCCCGGCATGAAGACCGTGGCCTGTCCGTCCCACTGGTAGATCGACCCGTAGACGAGCGGCCTGCCGAGCATCTGGGTCGCGTCGTTCACCAGGTACCGCACGGGGAAGTTATCGGTCCCGTCCACCACCACATCCCATGGCTCAAGGATCTCGAAGGCGTTGGACGAGGACAGGATAGCGTCGTAGGGAACGATCTCGATGGTCGGGTTGATCGCCTGGAGCCGGTCCATGGCGCTCGCCACCTTCGGCCGGCCCACGTCGGGGGTCGAATGCAGGATCTGCCGCTGGAGATTGGACTCGTCCACCCGGTCAAAGTCCAGGATCCCGAGCGTCCCCACCCCCGCGGCCGCGAGGTACATCGCGACCGGGGAGCCGAGGCCGCCCGCCCCGATCACCAGGACCTTGGAATCGAGCAGCTTGCGCTGGCCCTCACCGCCGATCCCCGGCAGGATGATGTGGCGGGAGTACCGGCGGACCTGCTCCTCGGTGAAGCCCGGGCTCATCGGATCGTCAGCTCCTCCTCGGCGACCTCGCCGTCCGTGATGCGGAAGGCCCGGACGACCGGCTTGTCTCGGTCGGATATGGACACCAACAGATAGAGCACGTCCGGGTAGAACGGCTGCACCCAGCGGGCCCGGTCGCGATCGGTCTCCGAGGGATAGGCCTCGGTGTGCGTATGGGTGTGGTAGATGCCCCACAGCTCCGAACCCGCTTCCTCGATCTGCTTCGTGACCCGCAGCTGCTCCGTCGGGTCGAGCCGGTAGGACATGGGGCTCTCGTCCATGTTGCGCATGGTGAACACCTTCACGGCGCTTCCGTCGGTCCCCGCGATCAGCCCGCAGGCCTCATTGGGGAACTCCCGAAGCCCGTGTTCCACGATCTCCTTGGCAAAGAGAGTGTCGAGCTCGACCATTGCAACAGCGATAACTGTAGCAGCGGGCCCCTATTCCCTGAACCGCCGTTCAGTCCGGCGTGAGCCTGCCCTCGACGGTGATGTGGCCCGGCGCACCGGCCTCGGTGAGGCCGACCTCGACGGCCTGGACCCCCCGCTCCACCAGGCGAAGCCGCATGTCCTCGGGATCGGCGGCGGCGATCAACAGGCCACCAGACGTCTGGGCATCGGCCAGGACGAGCTGCTCGGCTTCGGTGAGCTCCCCCCAGTCCAGGAAGGGCTGGAGGTACGCGTGGTTGCGCTTCGTGCCGCTCGGTACGACGTCGGCCCGGGCAAGCTCGAGCACGTTGGAGAGCACCGGCACGGCGCCGGCGAAGACCGACGCGGCCACGCCCGAGGCGGCCAGCATCTTCTGGAGGTGTCCGAGGAGCCCGAACCCGGTCACGTCGGTGGCGGCGCGCGCGTCGGCCCCC
>JBIOUU010000188.1:0-17674 GCA_044867345.1 Actinomycetota bacterium | reverse complement strand
CACATGGCGAACGGGGTCACGATCCTCGACCCGGAGACGACGTTCATCGACGTGGGTGTCCGGATCGGGTCGGACACGGTCCTGCACCCCATGTCGTTCCTCGAGGGGGCCACCCGGATCGGCACGGGAGGCGAGATCGGGCCGGCCACGCGCATCGTCGACTCGCGTATCGAGGACGGGGCATCCGTCCAGTTCTCCGTCGTGCGTGGCTCCAGGGTCGGGAGGCGGGCTACCGTCGGCCCCTACGCCCACGTCCGGCCGGGGACGGTGCTCAAGGGGGGAGCCAAGGCCGGGAGCTTCGTCGAGATCAAGGCATCGGAGGTGGGTGCGGGGTCGAAGGTCCCGCACCTGTCGTACGTGGGGGACGCCAGGATCGGCAAGGGCACGAACATCGGTGCGGGGACCGTCACCGTCAACTACGACGGGTACGCCAAGCACCGGACGGTCATCGATGACGACGTTCGGATCGGGTCGGATACCATGCTCGTGGCGCCGATCACTGTGGGGAAGGGCGCGGTCACGGGTGCAGGGTCGACGATCACCAAGGACGTTCCAGCCGGCTCGCTCGCCGTCGAGCGTTCGGAGCAGCGCGTGGTGAAGGGCTACCGCAAGCGCAAAGACGCCGACGCCGCGGCCAAGGGGAAGGCCGGATCCGGTGGCAATGCCGGGTCGAAGGCGAAGGGGAAGCGGTAAGGGGGAGCCGTGGAGATCGTCACCAAGAAGAAGATGATGCTGTTCTCGGGGACCACTCACCCCGCGCTGGCCGCGGAGATCGCCGGCCATCTCGGCATCCAGCTGTCCCCGTGCAAGATCTCCCGGTTCGCCTCCGGCGAGATCTACTTCCGCTCCGAGGAGAGCGTCCGGGGCGCCGATGTGTTCGTGATCCAGACGCATGCCGACCCCGTGAACGAGTCCATCATGGAGCAGCTGGTCATGCTCGACGCCATGAAGCGGGCATCGGCGAAGCGGATCACGGCGGTGATCCCGTACTACGGTTACTCGCGCCAGGACAAGAAGGGGTTGGCCCGGGAACCGATCTCGGCGAAGCTCGTGGCCGACCTCGTCTCCGTCGCCGGAGCCCAACGGGTGGTCTCCGTGGACCTTCACAGCGGCCAGACGCAGGGGTACTTCGACTTCCCCTTCGACCACCTGACGGCGCTTCCCATCCTGTCCGACTTCCTGTCCGGCGAGCTGGGGCTGCATGACGAGAACGTCGTGGTCGTGGCCCCCGACGCCGGCCGCATCCGAACGGCGGAACGGCTGAGGGAGCACCTCCACGCCGACCTGGCCTTCATGTACAAGCGACGGTCCCGCAGGGAGGCCCACAAGATCGAGGAGATGGCGGTGGTCGGTGAGGTCGACGGACGGCCCTGCATCCTGGTCGACGACATGATCGACACCGGCGGCACCGTGGCCAAGGGCGCCGAGGCCCTCGCCCAACAGGGCGCCGGGCCCATCTATGCCGCGGCCACGCACGGGGTCCTTTCCGGCAAGGCGGTCCAGCTGTTGGAGGAGGCGCCGATCAGCGGCGTGGTGCTCACGAACACCGTGCCGATCCCCGAGGAGAAACAGTTCGCCAAGCTGCGAGTCCTCTCGATCGCTCCCCTGATCGCCAGCGCGCTCCGGGCCGTATTCGAGGACACCTCGGTCTCGGAGATCTTCCGGGGCGAGAACCAGCTCTGAGGCTGGGACCCCGGTCGGCTTCGGCCGGCCGTTGGTACGATTCGCGACCGAGGCAGGCGCGAAGCGCCTGACGGACGAGGAGACGAACAGAAGCATGGAGCTGAAGCTCAAGGCGGAGAAGCGGGAAGAGAGCGGGAAGGGCGCGGCGCGCAAGCTCCGGGCGGCCGGCCGCGTCCCGGCCGTTCTGTACGGGCACGGCGTGGGGCCGATCCCCGTGTCGGTGGACGCCAAGGATCTCTTCCACCTCCTCCACGGCAGCGCCGGCACCAACGTGTTGGTCGACCTCCAGGTCGACGGCGCGGAGCACCTCTCGCTTCCCCGTGAGATCCAGCGCGACCACGTCAGGGGCCGGTACCTGCACGTCGATTTCCTCGCCGTCCGCCGCGACGAGAATGTGACGGTTTCGGTGCCCGTCCGCGTCGTCGGCGAGTCGCCCGGCGTGAAGGCCGGGGGCGTCATCGAGCATCATCTCTGGGAGCTGCAGGTGGAATGCCTGCCCGGCGACGTGCCGGATGGGATCCAGGCCGACGTGTCCCAACTTCAGGTGGGCGACTCACTTCGGGTCGCTGACCTCGTTCCGCCTCGAGGGGTCACCGTCCTCACTCCGCTCGAGGAGAGCGTTGTCTCCGTGGTCATCCCGCAGGTCCGCGTGGTCGAGGAGGTCGAGGCCGCGCCGGAGGAGGCCGAGGAGGCCGCGGCGGAGGAGGGCGAGGCCGCTCCGGCCGCGGAGGCCCCCGCCGAGGAGGGTGGCGAGGGCTAGCTCGGCCCATGCCGAGCGATCCGTCCCCGCACGGCGAGCGATGACCTGGCTCGTGGCCGGCCTGGGCAACCCGGGCGAGCGCTACGCCAGGACTCGGCACAACGTCGGTGTCATGGTGGTCGAGGAGCTGGCGGATCGGGCCGGTGAGCGCTTCCGCAAGGCCCGGTTCGTCCCCGCCGACGTTGCCGAGATCACCGCCTACGGCGAGCGCGTGCTCCTGGTCAAGTCCCGAACGTTCATGAACGAGTCGGGTCCGGCGTACGCCTCGGTGGCGAGGAAGCACGATGTCGGCCCGGATCACGTGATCGCCGCCCACGACGACCTGGACCTCGCCTTCGGGGCCCTTCGGGTGAAGTTCGGAGGCTCCACGGCCGGCCACCATGGCCTGGACTCGCTCGTGGCCGCCCTCCGGACGCCCGACTCCTACCGGTTACGGCTGGGGATCGGACGGCCTCCGGGCCGGCAGGACCCTCTCGACTTCGTCCTCCGGCCCTTCTCCAAGAAGGAGGAGGATGTGGTCGTAGTCTTGGTCGACCAGGCGGCCGATGCCGCCCTGTCGCTCGTCAGGCACGGCTTGTCCCCCACTCAGGACCGGTACAACCGGTCGGGACCCAGTCCGGAAGGCTAGGGCCTACACCTTTCGACCTACCGGGGGACGGGGCCCGGGGGACGGAAGTGGTCCTCCCCAGCCGACCTACATTCCATCCCCCCGGCCGATGTACCCCACCCGGCGGATGGGAAAGACTCGGCTCGGAGGTGGTTCGATGCGGGCGAAGATCAGTCGCATCCTGCTCTCCGGTGCCACGTTGGCCTCACTCCTGATGGCTGCGGGCGCGAAGTGGAAGGTGTAGGGCCGGTTATGGAAAGGAGGATCACCGTGCGCGTGCGCCGGATCCTGTACGCCTTCGGCTGGCTCGTCGCCCTCGCTCTCGCGGTCGGGGCCGGCTGGAAGGTCTAGCGGGACATCTGGACAGGTGCCCCCGGCGTATCCCGTTCTCGGGACGCGCCGGGGGCGATCCACTGGACGACCTCCGACGTCCGACCTACGAGACGAACGGGAGACGCAGGTGGCATCGATGCTCGCCCCCCACGAGCGGCCATGCGCCTGATCGCAGCCTCGCTCGCTCTTGCGGTCGTCATCGGCTACCTGCTTGGGGGACGGCTGTCATCGGTGGCATCGCTCCGGGTCCGGTGGCAACCCTTGGCCATCATCGGGCTCGGGCTCCAGGTGATCCCCATCCCCGGGCGCGCCCTCTCACTCGGACTGCTGTACGTCTCGTTCGCGCTGCTGCTCGCCTTTGCCTTGGCCAACGTCCGGGCGAGGGTGGCCGGGTGCTGGTTGATCCTGATCGGCATCGCCTTGAACTTCACGGTCATCGGGCTCAACCAGGGCATGCCGGTGACCCGGGACGCCCTCGTGGCCTCGGGCCAGGGTGAGACGCTGGCAGAGCTCCTCGATGACGGTGGAGCCAAACACCACCTCGCCGGGCCGGACGATCGGCTCTTGTTCCTGGGCGATGTGCTGCCCATCCGTCCGATCCGGATGGTCGCGAGCCCCGGGGACCTGATCGCGTACGCCGGCGTGGTGTGGCTCGTCGTTACGGCGATGCTCGGCCGGTTCGCCCCCTCGAGGGAGCGATCCGGCGAACCAGCCGTGCTCCCCGAGAGCGTCCACGATGTCGGTTGAGGTGACCTCGCCCGACGGCTCGTCCGGGGTCCTGGAGTCGCTCCGGGCCGATCCTCCGGCCCGGACCTCCGCCATCCTCCTGTACGAGCTCGCCGTCATCCTGCCGCTGCTCGCGTGGCTCGGCTGGTCCTTCTCCCGCACCCCCGCCGAAGTATCCGATCCCCTCCTCCTCGAGTGGATCATCGCCATCGCCATCGTGGACATGCTGCCGGTCCCGACGCCGGTGGGTTTCCCGTTCAGCCTGAGCTTCCCGCTCCAGCTCTCGGTGGCCCTGATCTATCCGGCTCCCGTGGCCGGCGCGGTGGCCTTGCTCGGGTGCAGCGACGCCAGGGAGTTCCGCCGGGAGATCCCCTTCCTCCAGGGTGTATGGAACCGGTGCCAGATCGCATGGTCCGTGGTCATCGAGAGCCTGTTGTTCCATCAGCTCGGGTCGTTGAAGTCACCCTGGTTCGGGCTGGGTCCGGCGGTGCTCCTCTGCGCGTTCGTGGGGTATGGGGTCAACGCGGTGCTCGTGGCGCGCTATCTGCACGTCCGGACGGGCCAGCCGACGCTGGGCATCATCCGAGAGATGCATGTCGGGGTGTTCGGCGAGTTCGTCCTCTCCTACATGGGGCTCGCGCTGTTCTCGGTCATCGTGGCCACCACGTTCGTCCGCATCGGCCCATGGTCGATCGCCGTGTTCATCGCCCCGCTCGCGTTCGCACGGCAGATGTTCACGCGAACGCAGTCGCTCCAGGAGGCGACGGTCGAACTCAAAGCCCGGCAGCAAGAGAACGCGTATCAGGCGCTGCACGACGCGTTGACCGACCTGCCCAACCGGGCCCTGTTCCAGAGCAACCTGCGCGAGACCATCGAGGCCAGGTCGAAGCGAGACGGCCACGAGCTGGTCGCGGTAATGCTGATGGACCTCGATCACTTCAAGGAGATCAACGACACGCTCGGGCACCACTTCGGCGACCTCCTCCTGAAGGAGATCGGTCCCCGGCTCTCGACCGTCCTGCGTGACGAGGACCTCCTTGCCCGACTGGGTGGCGACGAGTTCGGCATCCTGCTGCCGAACATCCCGGACGCCGAGACGGCCATCGGGATCGCCGAGCGGATCCTGGAGGAGCTGGAGAAGCCCCTCTCCGTCGAGGGCCTCCAGCTCGACGTCTCCGGGAGCATCGGGATCGCCGTCTACCCCCAGCACAGTCGGGACGTCGAGGCGCTCATCCGGCGGGCGGATGTCGCCATGTACTCGGCCAAGGAATCCGGGAGCGGGTACGAGGTCTACAGCGCATCGCTGGATCGGCACAGCCCCGGGCGTCTCACGCTGGCAAGCCAGGTGCGGCCGGCCCTGGAGAACCGGGAGTTCGTCCTGTACTACCAACCGAAGGTGTCCGTGAAGGACGGCCGGATCGCCGGGGTCGAGGCGCTCATCCGGTGGCAGCATCCGGAGCGTGGCCTGATCGAGCCCGACGAGTTCGTCCCCATGGTGGAACGGACCGTACTGCTCCGCCCGCTCACGCTCTACGTGATCGATGAGGCCCTGCGTCAGGCCCGCGTGTGGGCGCGGCACGGGCTGATGCCCGACGTGGCGGTGAACCTGTCGCCGCGAAGCCTGCTCGACCCCCAGCTCCCCGACCAGGTTGCCGAGCTCCTCACCCAATGGGACGTGCCCGCCTCCCGACTGACGCTCGAGCTCACCGAGAGCTTCCTCATGGCCGACTCCGGGCGCTCGGTCGGCGTGATGTCCCTGCTGTCCGAGGTCGGCATCACGCTGTCGATCGACGACTTTGGGACTGGGTACTCCTCCCTCAGCCATCTTCGGCGGCTTCCCATCCGCGAGATCAAGATCGATCGGTCGTTCGTCGCGAACATGCGGGAGGACCCGAACGACTGGATGATCGCCCGCGCCACCGTCGACCTCGGCCGGAATCTCGGCCTTCGGGTAGTGGCCGAAGGGGTGGAGGACGCCGAGACCTTGGCTCGGCTGGGCGAGATGGGATGCGAGCAGGCGCAGGGCTATCACCTGTGCGTCCCGCTTCCGGCGGAGGAGGTCACGAGGTGGCTCGAGGCCCGCACGGCCGGGGCTCGGGCTCGGCGTAGCCCTCCCCGGGGCCGACTGGCCCACCCGAGCGTCGGGCGCTTGCGAGCCGTCTAGACGCTCCGGCGTCCCGAGTCATCCGTTCCGCCGCGCCCCCGGTACACTCGCTCCGAAGGCCCCGTCGCGCGTCGACGAGGCCTCTTCGTGCTGTCCGGACAGGCGAGAAGGAGTTTCGTGAGCCTCGATCTGCTGCTCGACGCCATGACCGGCTCGGAGCCCTTCGAGCGTCTCCTGCTCGAACGGGCCCGCCCGGTGTTGGGCCGAGCCGAGGCCGGCTCGGACTTCGTGGTGGCGTCGCTGGCCCGGGCGCTCGACGCTCCCGTCCTCGCCGTGGCTGCCGGGCCACCGGAGGCGGAGGTCCTCGCTCGAGGGATCGCGGCCTTCCTCGGCCACGACCGCGTGGCGCTCTTCCCGTCCTGGGAGGCCCTCCCGTACGAGGGCATCAGCCCGTCGCCGGAGACCGCCGGCAGGCGGTCGGAGGCGGCCCGCTCGCTCCGTCGAGCGAGGGGGCCTTTCGCGCTGGTCGCGCCGGCCCACGCGGTGTTGCAGGGCATCGTTCCGACCCTCGGGGAGACCGAGCCGTTGGTGCTCGCGCCGGGCGCGACGCTTCCTCCCGACGTCCTGGCGGAGCGCCTCGTCGGCCTGGGCTACGCCCGCGCCGACGTGGTCGAGCACCGAGGCGAATTCGCGGTGCGCGGTGGCATCGTCGACGTGTTCCCCGGAACGGCGCGTCGGCCCGTCCGGGCCGAGCTGTTCGGCGACGAGATCGAGTCCCTACGAGAGTTCGTCCCGGCGACGCAGCTGTCGACCGCTCCGGTGGGAGCGGTCGAGGTCCATCCGGTTCGGGAGCTCCTCACCACCCCGGAGCTCCGCGACCGGGCCGAGCGGCTGGCCCCCAGGTTCGTGGACCGGTTCCGCGACCAGCTCTCCCGGTTCGCCGACGGTCTTGCCTTCGAGGGGATGGAGGGCCTCGCGCCGCTCCTGTTCGATCGCCTGCCCAACCTGGTCGAGCTCATGCCCCGGGGTTCGTGGGCCGTCCTGATCCAGGCCCGGCGGACGCTGGACCGCGCCCGCCAGGCCGTCGAGGAGTCGGAGGCCCTGGCCGAGGCGTCCGGGTGGACCGGCCCTCCGGTGGCCAGGCCGCTGCCGGAGGCCCTGGCCGGCCTGACCGAGCTGCATCTCAGCGAGTTCGCGGAGGGCGTGGACCTCGGACTGGATGGGTGGGGCTCCGCGCAGGGCAATGCGCCGGAGCTGGCCCGGCGCATGGCCGATCTGTCCGCGCGCGGATACCGGCTCGTCGTGGCCGCGTTCGGCCACGGGAGCCTGGAGCGGGCTCGCGAGGTCCTCGCGGAGCGCGGCCTTCGGCTCGGCGACCCCGGCGACGTGATGGCGGTCGACGCCGAGCTGTCCGGCGGATTCGTGTTCGCTCCGGGCAAGCTCGCGGTGGCCACCGAGGAGGACCTGTTCGGGTCCCGGCGGCACACGCGGACGGCGCCGCGGATCGCCCGGCGGCGGACCGACGCGGTGGCCGTCGAGCTCGAGCCGGGCGACTACGCCGTCCACCGCATCCACGGCGTGGGCCGGTTCCTCGGCATCCAGCGTCGGGCCGTGGCCGGGGCGGAACGCGACTACATGGTCCTCGAGTACGCCGCGGGCGATCGGCTGTCGGTTCCCACCGACCAGGTGGGCATGGTTGCGAAGTACGTGGGCGGGGAGGAGCCGCGCCTCCATCGCCTGGGAACGAGCGACTGGGCCCGGACCACCGCGAAGGTCAAGCGGGCCGTCCGGGACATGGCCGGGGAGCTCGTGCGCCTCTACTCGGTCCGGATGAGCGTGCCGGGTCACGCGTTCGGCCCCGATATGCCGTGGCAGCGGGAGATGGAGGACGCCTTCCCCTTCGAGGAGACACGCGACCAACTCGCCGCCGTGGACGAGTTGAAGCGGGACATGGAGGCTCCGAAGCCGATGGATCGGCTGATCTGCGGCGACGTCGGATACGGCAAGACCGAGATCGCGGTGCGCGCGGCGTTCAAGGCGGTCATGGACGGGAAGCAGGTGGCGGTGCTCGTCCCCACCACGCTCCTCGCGGAGCAGCACTCCGTCACGTTCTCCGAGCGCTTCGCCCCCTTCCCAGTGGCTGTGGCCATGCTGTCGCGGTTCCTTTCGCCGGCCGAGCAGAAGCGCGTGGTGGACGACGTGCGGTCCGGCAAGATCGACGTCGTGATAGGGACCCACCGGTTGATCTCGGGCGACGTGGCCTTCCACGACCTCGGGTTGGTCGTGGTGGACGAGGAGCAGCGGTTCGGCGTGGCCCACAAGGAACGGCTGAAGAAGCTTCGGACATCGGTGGACGTGCTGACCATGTCGGCGACGCCGATCCCTCGGACCCTGGAGATGGCGCTCACCGGGATCCGGGACATGAGCGTGGTCGACACGCCACCCGAGGACCGGCAACCGGTGCTCACCTACGTCGGGCCGTACGACGAGGGCATGGCGCTCGGCGCCGTCCGCAGAGAGCTGCTCCGCGGAGGGCAGGTGTTCTGGGTCCACAACCGCGTGGCCACGGTGGACCGGCAGGCAGGATGGATCGCCGAGGAGATCCCGGAGGCCCGCATCGCCGTGGCTCACGGACAGATGGACGAGGATCTCCTGGAGAAGCAGATGATGCGGTTCTGGGACCGTGACGCCGACGTGCTGGTGTGCACGACGATCATCGAGTCCGGCCTCGACGTTCCCTCCGCCAACACGCTGGTCGTCGATCGAGCCGACCGATTGGGCCTCTCGCAGATGTACCAGCTCCGCGGCCGCGTTGGCCGGTCGCACGAGCGGGCCTTCTCCTACTTCTTCTTCCCCCCGGTGAGCCAGCTGACCGAGGAGGCCCACGAGCGACTGGCAACCATCAGCCGGCACACCGCCCTGGGGAGCGGCTTCCAGATCGCCCTCCGCGATCTGGAGATCCGCGGCGCGGGCAACCTGCTCGGGGCGGAGCAGCACGGCCATATCGCCGCGGTGGGGTTCGACACCTACGCCAGGCTCCTGCGGGAGGCGGTCGCCGATCTCCGAGGCGAGCCGCTCCCGGTCGAACGCGAGGTGAAGATCGACCTCCCGTTGAAGGCCTACATCCCGGTCGGGTTGGTCGGCCAAGAGGTGCTCCGCCTGGAGCTGTACCGAGCCGTCGCCACGGCCGGCGACCACCAGCGCCTGGAGGATGTCCGTGCCGAGGCCGTCGACCGGTACGGGCGCCTTCCGGAGGAGGTCGAGACGCTCCTCGCGGTGGCCTCCCTCCGCATCACGGGTCTCGAGCTCGGGGTTCAGGAGATCACGACCTACCGGGATCAGGTCCGGGTGAAGCCGGTCGCGCTCGCGGACGCCGACGCGCTCACGCTCGCGGAGCGCGTCGGCGGGGCGACGTACCACGCCGCCACCTCCACGCTGAATCTCTCGCCCGCGGGCGCGCGCGGCGCCGAGCTGGCTCGATGGGTCGAGCGGGCCCTGCGCGCGGCCACGGGCGCACGGGAACCCGCGTCCGTGACCGGCTGACTCGGAGGTTCCCCGCCCACCCGGCGGCGGCTACAGTCGGTGGGGTCGTGGACGACTCCGACCTGCGGATCCACTTGCTCGGTGTGTTTCACGTCGGCGTGGGGCCTCGGCACGTCGACGACGCGGCATGGCGTCTCAAGCGGCCCGCGGCCCTGGTGAAGCTCCTGGCCCTGGCCGAAGGCCGTCGCCTCCACCGCGAGCAGGTCATGGACCGGCTGTGGCCCGATCTGGATTCCAAGGCCGCCGCGGCGAACCTACGGAAGGCGGTGCATCTCGCTCGTCGAGCGCTCGACCCCGAGGAGGGAGCGCGATGGCTTCGTTCCGAAGGCGACCTGCTCGCGTTACCGCCGGAAGCGTGGGTGGACGTCCACGCGTTCGAGTCGGCGGCTTCGGATGCCCGCCGATCCCGGGATCTCAAGGTCTATCGAGCGGCCATCGACCTGTACACGGGCGACCTCCTTCCCGAGGACCGGTACGAGGAGTGGGTCGGACCACGGCAGGACGAGCTCCGGGCCGAGTTCGTCGCTCTCTCGATGGAGCTCGCCGGGTTGCTCGAGGCCCGGGCGGACATCGAGGGCGCCGTCGAAGCGCTCCGGCGCGTCGTGGACCTCGATCCGCTCAACGAGGAGGTGCATGTTCGGCTCATCCGGGCGTACGCGCTCGCCGGGAGGCGGCGCCAGGCGCTCGACCAGTTCGCCCGCCTTCGGACCCTGCTCCAGCGGGAGCTGGGGGTCGAGCCGTCGGCCGCCGCGCAGCGTCTCCACGAGGAGATCCGGGCCGGGACCGGCCTGGAGCCCAGGGTCACCTCGGAACTCTGGGAGCGAGTCGGTGATCTCCGCCTCGTCTCTGGCGACGGTGAGGGAGCGGCGCACGCGTTCGAGGAGGCGATGCGGGAGCATCCGGACCGCGACGACGCGAGCGTGGCGGCGCGACTCCATCGGAAGATCGCGACGGCGTCTCTCGTGGAGCATCGGGCGGACGCGGTCGAACGCCACCTCGCCGCGGCCGAGGCCACGCTGGCGGACGAGGCGGAACGGGGCCGGCTGCTGAGCCTGCGGGCCAAGCTGTTCTGCGAGCTCGGATCCCCGGCCGAAGCGCTCGACGCCGCCGAAGAGAGTTTGCGGCTCGCGGAACGTCACGGTGACGAGTCGGACATCGCCGCCGCCAACGAATCCCTGGCCATCGTGCACCACGTCCGAGGAGAATGGCGAGCGGGCCTGCACGCGGAGATCCTCCGGGTCGGTTCGGGGGCCGAGGGCGACGCCCGGCTCGCTCGCGTGCTCGACCTCCACCATTGCATCGGTCAGTACCACCTGTACGGCGACGACCTGTTCCAGGGAGTGGAGGCGTTCGCCCGCTCCACCCTCGACCTGGCGCAGACCCGAGGCGCGAGACGAGCGGAAGCCTTCGCCTGGTGCCTCCTGGGCGAGTCGCTGTTGTTGCGCGGGCACTTCGACGAGGCCGCCGGATGCCTGGGAGCGAAGCGGCGAGATCCACGCGGAGTTCGGGACACGGTCGGGAGCGCTGCCTTGGCAGCGCCTGGCCGAGCTCGAGGTCTGTCGCGGCAACCCCGACGCCGCTGACGTCCACCTTCGGCGGGGGATCACGATCGCAACGGTGTCCCCGATGGCGAGTCACCTGTGGGGCCGGCTGTACGCGACCGCCGCGCTGATGGCTCTGGAGCGCGGCGACCATCGCGCTGCGGTCCGAGCCGTACGATCCGCTGATGCCGCCGCGGCCCGGTACGGCGACTGCCCCACGTGCAGCGCGCTCCTGCACCCGGTGGCGGCCGAGGTGGCGGCGTCCTTCCAGAGCTCGGCATGGCGGGCCATGTCGGAGGCCGCCCACGGCTGGGCGGCCCGGGCCGCCGGGGATGCCGAGATCGCGACGGAGCGCTTCCGCTCGGCTGCAACTCTGTTCGAACGGGGAGGCCAGCCCTACTGGGCCGGCCGGGCCCGGGACCTGGCGAGCTCGAGCCCTCGGTTGTAGGGAACGGCTGGGGAACGCCGCAGCCGTACCGTGCCTCTGTCGGCCACCGAACCGGTCGAGGAGGAAGGAGGACACGATGGCCAGGTACATCGGTCTTCACACGATCCCCGGATTCACGAGGGAGATGCTCGCCGGGGCCACGCCGGGCCTGGAGAAGCAGGAGGCGGCGCGATTCCTCCGCGCGTACACCAGCTTCAAGGAGGGGAGGGGAAAGGTGGTGTGCGAGTGGGAGGCCCCGGGGAAGGACACCGTGGCCAAGGCGTACGAGGATCTCCGGTTTCCCGTACGACTCGATCCATGAGGTCGAGGCCATCTGTGACAACGGCGGCGGCGGGGTCGACACCCGCTGGGTCTGAGCCCGGATCGGGGGCGGCTCCCGGCCACGCGAGCCGCCCCCACCCCGACCATCCGGCCGGGGCTCCGAGGGGCGTTGCTAGAATCGGGCGGTGATCCCCCGACCCCTCCTTCGGACCTCGTTCGTCGCGATCACGCTGAGCGTCATACTCGCGGCGTGCGGCGCCGCGGCGCCGCCCGCCGCGACCGTCGGCGACGACCGCATCACCGACGACCAGCTGGCCCAGGACATCTCGGCGTTCCGGTTCCTATCCGCGATCAACCAGGCCCCGTGCGGGCAGGCCATCGAGGGCGAGACGGCCCAGTCAGCCTGCGCCCGGTTCACCTTGACCACCCTGATCCAGGAGGACCTGGTGAAGGGGTACGCGCGTGACCACCACATCACCGTGGACAAGGCCGAGGTGACGAAGTCGCTGACGGGCCTTCGGTCCGCGCTGGGCGACACCCTCGATCAGCAACTCGCCGCTGAGCACCTGACCGAGCGAGATCTCACCGATATCGTCGGCCGGATCCTCCTGTTCAACGAGGTCGAGACGGCGGTGGCGACGTCCCGCGTGGACGACGCGCAGCTCCGCCAGCTCTATCAGGAGCAGCGGCTGCAGTTCACCCAGATCCACGCGAAGCACATCCTGGTCAAGACGCAAGCGCAGGCCCTTCGCATCGAGCAGCAGGTGACCGCGCAGAACTTCGGCCGGCTGGCAGAGCAGAACTCGATCGACCCGGGATCGGCGCCGAACGGAGGCGATCTGGGGACCCTCCAGGCATCCGCGCTCAACGCCACGTTCGTCCAGGCCGCCTTGGCGCTCGAGCCGGGCCAGATCAGCGAACCGATCCACACCGGGTTCGGGTGGCACATCATCCAGCTCGTGAGCGTCGACGTGCAGCCGTTCGATCAGGTGCGCGACCAGTTGGCCGGGCCGCTCCGGGCCAAGGCGTTCACCGACTGGCTGCAGGAGCAGCTCGGGAGCCGTCGCATCACCGTGAACCCGAAGTACGGGCGGTTCGACCCTTCGACCGGGAACGTCGAGCCGATCAGGAGCACCGCCACGGGGTCACCGACGCCGTCGAGCTCGCCGACGGCCGCCGCCTCGTCGTGACCGGTTGGCCAATCCGCGATCCACTGTCCGCGGTTCCCGAGGGGCCCGTCCCGTCGAGCCGGCAGGGCGAGCGGCTGCTCGACCTGGTCCGCGTCATGGCCCGGCTCCGCGGCCCGGGCGGATGCCCCTGGGACCACGAACAGACCCACCGCACGTTGGCCCGGCACCTATTGGAGGAGACCCACGAGGTGCTGGACGCGATCGATGCCGACGACCCGGACCGCCTTCGCGACGAGCTGGGCGACGTGTTCCTCCAGGTGGTGTTCCACGCGCAGATGGCGGCCGAGGAGGGGACGTTTGACGTCGATGACGTGGCGCAGGGCATCGTTGAGAAACTGATCCGGCGCCATCCCCACGTCTTCGGCGAGGTGCAGGTGTCCGGCGCCGACGAGGTCCTTGTGAATTGGGAGCAGATCAAAGCGCAGGAGACGGGAGAGCGACCCGTCGAGGACGACATCCCGCCGACGCTTCCCGCGCTGGCCAGGGCATCGAAGGTGCAACGGCGCGCCGCCGGTTGGGGCTTCGACTGGCGGACCACGGACGGGGCGATGGCGAAGCTGCGCGAGGAGGTCGAGGAGCTGGCCGCCGCCGGGACTCCCGAGGAAGCGGAGGAGGAACTGGGCGACGTGCTGTTCGCGGCTGCCGCCGTGGCCCGCAGGCTTGGGTTGGATCCCGAGAGCGCGCTTCGGCGCACCACGACGAAGTTCGCCGATCGGTACGAGAGGCTCCTGGCCCGCGCTCGCCGGGAAGGCGTGGACCTGGGCGAGCTCGGCGAGGACGAGCTCCTGGCCTACTACCGGCAGGGCTGAGCGCGAACGTCCCCCGGGTGGTGGACCGGCGGTATCGGCCGCCGGGGTGGAGCGAAATCGTTCGGCGGGGGACTCGTCCCGGGGCGGCCTACTTGCCGATAACCCCCGTGGATGGCCCGACATGACGGATTCGGGCCACTCGCGGAGACCGGGACGAGCAAGGGGACGCGGTGACGACCACACAGGCCAGCCCGACCACGCAGCGGCGCACCGACCCCCTCAGCCGGGAGTCGCTGTTCCGCCAGGTCGGATGCCTGGTGGGCGCGGTCCTCCTGGGGTTCATGTCGATGGCCACCCGGCAGGTGTCGCCGGGAAGGACCGGTGGCCTCCTCCAGGCCTCGACGCTCGCCGCGCTCACCGTTGCCGCCATCATCCTCGTTCCCTGGGACCGGCTCCCCTCCGTCGTGCATCGGGCGCTGCCGTTCGTCTACCTTGTGGTCGCCGTCCTGGCTCGGCAAGCGACCGGCGGGGCGGACTCGACCTTCGCGCAGCTCGCCCTGCTTCCCGTGCTATGGGTGGCGGTGTATGGAACGGTCCTGGAGCTCGGGGTGACGGTGACCGGCGCGGCGGTCGCCCTGGCCATCCCCCTGTTCTCCCAGGACGCGACGGACCAGGACTGGGTGCGGGCCATCGCCATGGTCTCGATCGGCGGCTCGATCGGCTTCGTCCTCAACCGGTTCTTCACCCAGCTGCGGAGCCAGACCAGCCGGCTCCGCCTGCTGGCCGGAACGGACCCCCTCACCGGAGCGGCGAACCGGCGGGCGTGGGACGAGGAGCTGTCGCGCGCGTTGACGTGGGCCCAGCAAGAGGGCATGCCCGTCACCGTCGCGGTCATGGACCTCGACGACTTCAAGGGATACAACGACCGCAACGGCCACCAGGCCGGCGACCTCCTGCTGAAGGAGGCCGCGGCGGCATGGCAGGCCATCCTCCGCGTGAGCGACGTGCTCGGCCGGATGGGTGGCGACGAGTTCGCCGTGCTCCTGCCGGGATGCACCCTCGAGATGGGCGCGGCCATCTCCCAGCGCCTGCGGGCGGCCGTCCCCGCCGCCCGCTGTTCCATCGGCGTGGCCGAATGGGATCGCCTGACCGGTGCGGAGCAGCTCTTGGCTCGGGCCGACGCCGCGCTGTACGAGGCAAAGCAGCAGGGGCGGGGACGGGTGGTCGTCCTCCCCGAATCCTCGAGCCACGCTTCGGGTTCCGACCCCGCCGCGTAGCTGCAGCCGCCGAACGGCGAGCCGGAACTTCACCCCTCGAACTGGCCGCTTTCCCGCAACGACCGCTCTAGAATCTTCCCCCCGATGCCTGCCATCGCCTCCCTGGCCGCCCGCGAGATCCTGGACTCCAGAGGCAACGCGACCGTCGAGGTGGACGTGTTCCTCGACGACGGCGCCGCCGGGAGGGCCGCGGTCCCCTCGGGAGCCTCGACGGGCGCCCACGAGGCGCTCGAGCTACGGGACGGTGACCCCGGACGCTACGGCGGCAAGGGGGTCCTGCGGGCCGTCGACAACGTCGTGAACGTGATCGGCCCCGCGATCGAGGGCCTCGACGGGTTGGACCAGCGAGGGCTCGATGCCCGACTCCTCGACCTCGACGGCACCGCCGACAAGTCGAGCCTCGGCGCCAACGCGATGCTCGGCGTCTCGCTCGCAACTGCCCACGCCGCGGCGGCGAGCCTCGGCCTCCCGCTGTACCGCTATATCGGCGGACCGGCGGCGCACGTGTTGCCGGTGCCGCTGATGAACGTCATCAACGGCGGCGTCCACGCCGACAACGAGCTCGAGCTCCAGGAGTTCATGCTGGCCCCCATTGGGGCGGCGTCCTTCTCCGAAGCGCTCCGGTGGGGCTCGGAGATCTACCACGCGCTCCAGGGCCTGTTGAAGGATAAGGGCCTTGCCACCGGGGTGGGCGACGAGGGGGGCTTCGCCCCGCAGATCGCCTCGGCGTCCGAGGCCCTCGAGTTCTTGGTCCGGGCCATCGAGAAGGCTGGCCTGGAGCCGGGGGACGAGGTCGCGCTGGCCATGGACCCCGCCTCCTCCGAGCTCTACCGGGACGGCTCGTACCGGCTCGAGGGGGCCGACCGAAGCAGCGACGACATGATCGCGTTCTACCGCGGGCTGCTGGACTCGTTCCCCGTGGTCTCCATCGAGGATGGTCTGGCCGAAGACGACTGGGACGGCTGGGCCAGGCTCACGGCCGAGCTCGGTTCGAGATGCCAGCTGGTGGGGGACGACCTGTTCGTGACAAACCCCGAGCGATTGGAGCGCGGCCTTCGGGAGAACGCCGCCACGGCCATCCTGATCAAGGTGAACCAGATCGGGACGCTCACCGAGACCCTGGACGTGATGCGGCTCGCCGCGCGGAACGGGTACGGCGTGGTCGTGTCGCACCGGTCGGGCGAAACCGAGGACACGACGATTGCCGACCTCGCCGTGGCCCTCGATGCGGGGCAGATCAAGAGTGGAGCGCCGGCGCGCGCGGAGCGAACCGCCAAGTACAACCGGCTCCTTCGCATCGAGGGGTTGCTGGGCGACGCGGCACGGTACGCTGGCGGAGGCGCTCTCAGGCGAGGGCCGGCATGACGGTCCGAGCCGCGGCCCCGGAGCGCTCCCGGCCTCGCCTCACCGGCCGGGCCGGGTTCCTCCTCATCGTGCTGACCTTCCTGGCGGTGTTCGCCGCGGCCCCGTCACGGGAGTACCTGTCGGAGCGCGGGCACATCGCGGAGCTCCAGCGCAAGACCCAGGGACTGGAACGAGCCAATGCCGCACTCCAGGCGGACATCGTCCGGCTCCACGACCCGGCCGAGAAGGAGCGCCTGGCTCGCGAGTGCCTGGGGATGGTGGAGGAGGGCGAGATCGCCTTCGTCACCGGGCCTCGCACCGGCAACACCGAGCCCGCTCCCTGCTGAGCGAACCCAGCCTCCCTCTGCCCGCCGTCGGCCCAACTCACCGGGCCATCGTGTCCGCCCCACCCGTCTAGAAGATCTCGTACCAGTTCACGAACAGCACCACGAGGAGCCCGAGCCCGGCGGCCCCCACCGCCGCCACGGCCCGGGGGATCCGCCATCGCTCCGTCAGCTCCGCCATCGCCCAGAGGGCCGGGAACAGGGGGAGCACGAACCGGGGCATCGACATCAGGGGGCGGTCGGCGAACACGTACGACAGCGGGATCAGCAGCCCGCCCCACAGGTAGACGAGGTAGGAGGGCCGGTACCGGAACAGGGCGAAGACGGAGGCGCCGACCACCGGCACAACGATCAGCCAGTCGATCAGCCAGTAGCTGCCCTTCGTGCTGCCCAGATACGGGAAGGCGTCCAGGGTTCCGTTCACGAGGGTGGCCCAGGGCCAGGAGAACGTGCGCTGCCAGTTGCCCTGCTGGGTGACGGGGGCCAGCCAGTCGCCCGCCTTCGCCCCCCAGTACCCCAGATAGGCCAGGGTGCCGAGGCCGGTGGCCACGGCGGCCCCGATGCCCGGCAGGGCCGACCCTCGGCCCTCGGCCCGCTGGTGGAACGCCTCCACGAGCAGGGCCGGCGCCAGCACCAGGCCGACGTTCCTGGTGAGGGCGGCCAGGGCCCCGGCGGCGCCGGCCGCCGCCCACCTCCTGGACCTCGCCCCCCAGAAGCTCGTCACCGCCAGGAGCAGGAACAGCGACTCGCTGTAGGGGGCGAAG
>JBIOUU010000187.1:0-6043 GCA_044867345.1 Actinomycetota bacterium | reverse complement strand
CTCGGTCTCGTCGGAGACCTGGTCGGCCGCTCGGCGCTCGCCTTCCGAAACGATATCGGCATGCTCGACGATCGAGTCGAGCGCCTTCGAGCGGATGATATCACCGGCCAGTGTTACGACCTGACCGCTCCGTTCGAGCGTCCGGGCCACTTCCTTGGGGTCCCGGCCCAGGGACGCGGCCAGGAGCCCGATCTCGTTCCCGATCTCCTCGGGGGTCACCTGGATGTCCTCGTTTCGGGCCACCGCCTCGAGCACCAGGTCGGCCTTGATGGCTCGAAGGGAATGGGCCCGGGCGTCGGAGCGGAACCGGAGCTCGTCGAATCCCTGGGCGTCGAGCACCTGCTCGAGGGTCACGCCTGCCTGCTCGGCCCGCTCACGTGCGTGCTGGACCCGATGCTCGGTCTCCTCGTCGACCAGCGTGTCGGGCAAATCGACCTCGACGGTGTTCACCAGGGCCTGCAATACCCGGTCCCTGACCTCGGCGTCGGCGGCCCGCTCCTTGTTCTGGCCCATCTGCTCCCTGAGGCTCTGGCGAAGCTCCTCCAGGGTGTCGAACTCCGAAGCCGTCTTGGCGAACTCGTCGTCGGCCTTCGGGAGGCGCTTGGCCTTGACCTCCTTGACCAGCACCTGGAACGAGACCTCCTGTCCGGCCCGCTCACCGAAGCGCTCGGGAAGCGTCGCGTTCAACTTCAGGATCTCGCCGGCCCGCTTGCCCTCCAGCTCCTGGTCGAGCTTCTCCACGAACTCGCCCGAGCCCACCTCGTACAGGTAGTCGGGCCGTGACGCCTCGGGGACCTCCTCGCCGTGGACGGTGGCCCGAAGGTCGATGACGACGTAGTCGCCGGCCCGGGCGGGACGGCTCACCGGATCCAGCTCGGCGAACCGTTCCCGGAGCCGGTCGAGCAGCTCGTCCACCTCGCGGTCGGTGACCTCGGTCGGCGGCCGCTCGACCCGGACACCCTTGTAGTCGGACTCCTCCAGCTGCAGCCGCGGACGAACCTCGACCGTTGCCGTGAAGACGAGTGGCTTTCCCTCCTCCACCTGCTCGAGCGCGATGTCCGGATCCGTGATGGGCGCGAGCTCGTTCTCCCGGATGGCCTCCCGGTAGTACGTGGGGACGGCATCCTCCAGGAATTCCGCCACGACCGCGTCGCGGCCGACCTGCGCGTCGATCACCTTGCGAGGGGCCTTGCCCTTGCGGAAGCCCGGCACCTTGACCTGCTGGGCCACCCGTCGGTAGGCCGCATCGAGGTCCTTCCCGACGCGGTCGGTGGGGATCTCGACGGTCAGCTTGACCTTGTGCTTGTCGGTCTCTTCGATAGTGGTCTGCATCGCAGGCGAGCGTACCGAAGAATCCCGAGACGTGGCCCGTCGCGTCGAGCGGTAGGCTCCGGAGCCTCGTGTTCGAGGAGGAGCTCGCGTTCGCGGGCGATCTCGCCGGCGCGGCCGGCGAGATCGCCCTCTCCCTCTTCGGCACGGACCTGCGGGTGAAGCTGAAGCCGGATCGCTCGCCGGTCACCGAGGCCGACACCTCGATCGAGGCCATGGTCCGGGAACGGGTTCGGGAGCGATACCCCTCCGACGCCGTGCTGGGCGAGGAGGGAGGCCTCGAAGGCGGCGGCAGCCGGCGGTGGATCGTCGACCCCATCGACGCCACGAAGAACTTCGCCGACGGCGTCCAGATCTGGGGAACGCTGATCGCCCTCGCGGTGGACGACGAGCCCGTCCTCGGCGTGGTGAACGCCCCGGCCCTCGGGGAACGGTACGAGGCGGTGCGAGGCCGCGGGGCCAGGCTGAACGGCCAGCCCATCCGGGTCTCCCGGGCCGACCGGCTGAACCGGGCGTTCGTGCTCCACGGCAGCGTGGAGCTGGTCCTGGAGGGCCCGTACGCCGCCCCGATGCAGGAGGTGTTCCGTGACGCCCGGCGGAACCGGGGGTTCGGGGACTTCTGGGGGCACATGCTGGTCGCCCGGGGGTCGGCGGACGCCATGTTCGAGCGGGAGCTGGCCACCTGGGACTTCGCCGCGGTCCAGGTGATCGTGGAGGAGGCGGGAGGGCGAGTCACCACGTTCGAGGGCGGACCCCTCGAGCACGGGGGCAGCGTCCTGTCGACCAACCGGGTGCTCCACGACGAGATCCTGGCCCGGTTGAAGGGCTCGGCCCCCTAGCCGCGGGGCTCAGATCGTCAGGCGTTCGATCGCCGTGCCCGCCCGAGACAGGGCGAGCGCTGCGGCGGCCACGTCCTGCAGGCCGAGGCCGGTGAGGTCGCACACCGAGAGCTGATCCTCCGGGGTTCGGCCGGGCATCAGGCCCGCCGCCACCTCTCCCAACTCGGCCGCGTCCTCCGTCGAAGCGATCGCTCCCGTGTCGAGGGCGTGGTGCAGCTCGCCGATCCTCGCGCACTGAGCCCGGTCGTCCACCACCAAGACGTCGGCGTGAGCCAGGATGTCGACGTCCAGCTCCTGCTTGTTGGGGGCGTCGCTCCCCACGGCCGTGATGTGCGCCCCCGGCGAGAGCCACTCCGCCCGGACCAGTGGCTCCCGGCTCGCGGTGCACGTGATCACAACGTCGGCGCCCTCGACCGCCCCTTGCACGGAGGCCGCGACCTCGTACGTGCATCCGTCCGGCAACCCGGCGCGGCTCGCCAGCTCGTCCACGCAGGCGCGGGCGTGGTCGGTGGTGCGGCCCCACACGCGCACCTCGCCGAACCCGCGAACGCAGGCGAGCGCGTCGAGCTGATACCGGGCCTGCGCGCCGGTACCGATCACCGCCACGACGCCGACGTTCGCGGGCGCGAGATACCGGGCCGCAACGCCGCCCGCGGCCCCAGTCCGGGCATCGGTGATGAACCCGTTGTCCAGGAGGAAGGCGACGGGAGCGCCGGTCCCGGCGTCGAACGCCATCACCAGGCCGTCGGCCACCGCCGGCCCCTCGTGCGGGGCGAAGCCCGACGACACCTTGACGGCGTAGAAGGGCTCGCCGTGGAGGTGTCCGGCCTTGACGTGGACCTCGCCGCCCGATTCGGGGACGTCGAAGTGGATGACGCCGGGGACCTCCGCCCGACCCGTCGAGGAGGCCACGAACGCCCGCTCGACCGCATCGATCAGCGACAGCATGTCGAGGGCGGCCCGGACGTCGGCCTCTCGCAGGATCATGACCTCCCGACCCACGACCGACAGGCTATCCGGCCGGGTCGTCGAGCCGCTCGCCCACGTACCGACGGATGTCGAGCGACAGGTCCTCCATCGGCGCGTAGTAGCCGAACCGGAACACGCGGGAGGACATCCCCTGCTGGACGCTCTCGCAGATCCGCCAGTCCTGGCGGTTCACCAGATCCCAGAACTCCACCGCGTCCGAAGGGTCGAACCCAGGCCTGGCCATCTCGCCCGGGTGGAACAGGAAGTCGCAGTCGATCACGGTCCGGCCGGGACCCTTGGGCCACAACGTGAACGCCGTGACGTGGTCCGGCGACATGCTGAGCATGAGGTTGGGATAGACCAGCTCACCCTTGTGGCGGGTCCGCTCGTCCTCGGACAGGCCGGGAAACGGCGCCCGATCCGTCGTCCCGCTGAACGTGAACGTCGTGGCGCCCTCCCGGTGGGGGATGCCCCGGTCCCAGTCCAGGTCGGCGCCCCCCACCCGCTTGAACGCCGGCACCACCTCGCAGAGCTCGGGGTGCACGGGCCCGCAGTGGTAGCACTCGTTGTAGTTCTCCACGATGCACTTCCAGTTGGCGCCGACGTCGTAGGTGATCCGACGGGCCGTCCGCAGCTCCGCCAGCGGGTAGCGCGTCGTCCGCTCGACGATGGGTCCGAGCTGAGAACTGAGCGTCCGGCCCTCGCTCGTAGCCTCCTCCGCCGAGAGGCGCGCGAACAGGAAGCCACCCCACACGTCGACCGCGACCGGGTGCAGCGAGAGCTCCTCCCGGCGGAGGCCGTCGCTCTCGGTGAGGAACGGGGCCCGTCTGAGCTCTCCTGCGAGCCCATAGGTCCAGCCGTGGTAGGGGCAGACCATCGAGCCCCTGAATCGGCCGGTCGCTCCCAGCCCCGTCGTGGAGGGCGGAGGGTCATCGATCACGATCCGGGACCCGCGATGCCGGCACACGTTGTAGAAGCCCCGGAGGTCGCCGGATCTCGTCCGAACGAGGAGGACGCTCTCCCCGGCGACGTCGACCTTCAGGAAGTCCCCGGGTGCGGGGACCACCTCCTCGCGGCCGGCGCAGAACCACTCCGAGGCGAAGATGCGTTCGCGCTCCATCTCGAACGATCCCTGGGACAGATAGGCCGAGGATGGGAGGGTCCGCTGCATCTCCGTCGTCTGCTCGTTCCCGGGCGCCTTCGTCTCACGTATCATGTGACCCTCGGTCAGACATCGACCGTCGGACATCGAGAAGTGTGCATCAAGGAGGGTGGACGGTGAACGGTGGTCGATGACCTGAAGTCAGAGAAGCCCAGGTCTGCGGCAAAGCGCGACGCCATCACCGAGGCGGCGATGCGCCACTTCGCGGAGCACGGATACCAAGGGGCTCGCGTGGAGGACCTGGCCCGGGGGCTCGGCATCGCCAAGGGCTCGATCTTCCAGCACTTCGGGAGCAAGGCCGGCTTGTTCCTGGCGACGTACAAGCGGGCCGTGTCGTCGCTGCCGGCGTGGCTCGACGCGCCGAGCGACGTGGTCGAGACGGGGTTCTGGCCTGTGCTCGAGTACTGGCTGGAACGCACAGAGCATCTGATCCACGACGACTGGGTCCCCTATCGCGTGTCCCTGATCGGCAACTACGGGACCGACCTCACGTTGAAGCGAGACATCAACCGGTTCCTGCTCTCGGAGGATCCCTACGGAACGCTCGACTTCGTGGAGTTCGGCGTCGGGCTGAACGAGGTGAGGGACGACGTCGACGCGGACATGATCGCGTCCATGCTCGACTGGCTGGCCGAACGGTTCCAGGACGCGCTGGTCACCGAGGAGCTCGACCCCGGGCTGTTCCACCGCCGGTCCGACGACCCCGAGCGGCGTCAGCAGCTTCGGATCAGGCAGTTCACCGAGCTGCTCCGAAGCGCCATCGGACCCCGGGAGGGGTAGCCCGGCCTCGTTTGACCTCGGCGGCCATCGGGAATCCTTGGCCCGACCGAAGGAGGTGCGGGACGTGCTCCATCTCTCGTACGTGCTGGCGAAGGGATCCGAGATCAGCGTGAGCCTTCGGATCCCCGGGATCCTGGCCATCGTCGCCGGGGTCCTGATCCTGATCTTCCCCAAGCTGCTGAACTACGTCGTGGCCGGCTACCTGATCTTCGTGGGCGTGGTGCAGGTCTTCAACATCCACTTCTGAACGCCGGCCGGGCGCGCGAGCCTACCGCCGGACGAGCGCGGCGTCGCCGTCGAGTTGGGTGACCCGGCGGCGCCGGTAGTTGAACAGGGCGAACCGGTCGCAGGCCGTCTCGGCGGCCGAGCCCCTCCCGAGGCGCTCTTTCAGGTACCAGTGCATCCACTCGTGCAGATACAGGAACCGGAGCACCTCGCGGGGTGTCCGGAACGTGACCCCCTCGGTCATCCAGATGAACCGCATGCCCTTGCCGGGCCGGCGCTTGGCCGCATACGGCACGATCTCGCCGAAGGCGAAGAACGGTTCGGGGACCTGGAGCATGATCTCCCGGTGGTCGAAGTCGGTCCAGGCGGACAGGTGGGGCTTCTCCCGGTACCGAAGCGGCTTGACCACGATCTGGTAGCCGGGGGCAGCCGGAAGGCCGCGCAGCAAGGCCCGGACCTTGTCCCGGGGGATGGCAGCGACCTCGGAGCGCACCCTCATGGCGGGACGTTACATCGCGCCAATGACAGAGCGCGAGTCGGCCCCTGACCTGGGAGACGGCAGGCCAATGGAGGCTCCCAGGGGGCAGGCCGAGGGCGGGCGAGGTCCGTCCGGGCTCAGGGGATGGCCGACCGGCCCTGATCGAACAGGTGGGCGACCGCCACCCCGAACAGGGCCGCCGCGGCCACGATGGCCAGGGCGATGAGGGCCAGCAGGAGACCGTACTCCGTGGCCACGGAT
>JBIOUU010000186.1:0-68286 GCA_044867345.1 Actinomycetota bacterium | reverse complement strand
CCCCCCCCACCCCGCGCCCCACGTCACGAGCTAGCCCTGGCCCTCGTCGAAGGAGCCCTTCTTGTGCTCCTCGTGCTCCTTCTCCTGACCCTCGGCGAAGTCCCCTTCCTTGTGCTGCTCGTGCTCCTTCTCCTGGCCCTCGGCGAAATCGCCCTTGCGGTGCTCCTCCGGGTGCTCGGTCTCCTGGCCGGCCGCGAAGTCGCCCTCCTGGTCGTCCTTCATCGCTCCCTCCTTTCGGAAGGGATGCCCCCCTTGGGGCTGCCCGGGATCTGGGTCTCGCCGGGCTCCGTCTTCGTTACGCGGCCTCCTCTACTCCTCCACCCAGTCGAAGGTGCGGGTGACGGCCTTCTTCCACTGCTTGTACTCCCGATCGACCTCGGCCTTGTCCATCTTGGGGCTCCAGTCCTTGTCCTTGCCCCAGTTGGCCCGCAGGTCGTTGACCTCCTTCCAGAACCCGACGGCAAGGCCTGCCGCGTAGGCCGCGCCCAGCGCCGTGGTCTCGGCCACGCTCGGCCGGATCACGGGCACGCCGAGGACGTCGGCCTGGAACTGCATCAGCAGGTCGTTGTAGACCATGCCGCCGTCGACCTTCAGCTCCTTCAGCGCGACGCCGGAGTCCGCGTTCATGGCATCCAGCACCTCGCGGGTCTGCCATGCCGTGGCCTCCAGGGCCGCCCGGGCGATGTGGCCCCTGTTGACGTACCGCGTGAGCCCCACGATCGCGCCACGGGCGTCGCCCCTCCAGTACGGGGCGAACAGGCCGGAGAAGGCCGGCACGAAGTAGATCCCGCCGTTGTCCTCCACCGTCTTGGCGAGATCCTCCACCTCGGGCGACTTCTTGATCAGCCCCAGGTTGTCCCGCAGCCACTGCACGAGGGCGCCGGTGATGGCGATGGCGCCTTCCAGGCAGTAGACGGCGGGCTGGCTGCCGATCTTGTACCCGAGCGTCGTGAGCAAGCCGCTCTTGGACTGGACGGGCTTCGTTCCCGTGTTCAGGAGCATGAAGTTCCCGGTGCCGTAGGTGTTCTTGGCGTCGCCGACGTCGAAGGCGGTCTGGCCGAACAGCGCCGCCTGCTGGTCGCCGAGGTCGCCGGCTACCGGGATCCCCGCCAGCGCGCCCTTGGCCTCACCGTAGACCTCGCTCGAGGCCTTGATCTGCGGCAGCATGGCCCGGGGGACGCCCATGATGCCCAGGATCTCGTCGTCCCAGTCGAGCGTCTCCAGGTTCATGAGCATGGTCCGGCTGGCGTTGGACACATCGGTGACGTGCGCCCCGCCGTCCGGGCCGCCGGTGAGGTTCCAGATGCACCAGGTGTCGATGTTGCCGAACAGCACCTCGCCCCGCTGGGCGCGCTCGCGCACGCCGTCGACGTTGTCGAGGATCCACTTGATCTTCGGCCCCGAGAAGTACGTGGCGAGCGGGAGCCCGACCTTCGAACGGAACCGGTCCTGGCCGCCGTCCTTGGCAAGGTCGTTGCAGATCTTGTCGGTCCGCGTGTCCTGCCACACGATGGCGTTGTAGACCGGCTTGCCCGAGGACTTCTCCCATACCACGGTGGTCTCGCGCTGGTTCGTGATGCCCACCGCTGCGAGGTCGCTCGCCTTGATCTTGGCCTTCTTCAGGCCTCCGGTGATGACATCCTCGGAGCGCTGCCAGATCTCCATCGGGTCGTGCTCGACCAACCCGGGCTTCGGATAGATCTGCTCGTGCTCCTTCTGGTCGATCCCGACCACCTTCCCGCTGTGGTCGAAGATCATGAACCGCGTGCTGGTCGTGCCCTGGTCGAGCGCTCCTGCATACTCCGCCATGGCGCCTCCTTCTCCTCCTCTTCCTCCTCTACGGGTCGGCGTCGGCCCACGTGTCGACCGCCGTCTTCAGCAGCAGATAGGTCGACGTGGCCCCTGGATCCTGATGGCCGGCGCTCCGCTCGCCGAGGTAACTGGCCCGTCCCTTCCGGGCCACCAGGGGGATCGTGCCCTTCATCCCCTCCTCGGCCGCGGCGGCCGAGCGCCGGAGCGCGTCGCCGAAGGAGGCCCCCTCGTCGAGGGCCTCCTTCAATGCGTCTCGAGCCGGCGTCAGCGCGTCGACCATCGTCTTGTCACCGAGCTCGGCCTTCCCCCGCATGACCACGCCCTCCAGCCCTTTCGTGAGGGCCTCGGCCCAGTCCTGCGAGGAGAGCTCGGGTTTTCCTGTCACGGCCATGCCCATCTGCATGAACAGCGTGCCGTACAGGGGTCCCCCGGCGCCCCCCACGGTGGAGACCAGGGTCATCCCCACCGTCTTGAACAGGTTGCCGACGTCTCCCTCCGGCACGCCGTCGAGCTTGGCGAGGGCGGCGCTCATCCCGCGATCCATGTTGATCCCGTGGTCAGCGTCGCCGATGGCGGAGTCCAGGTCGGTCAGGTATTCCCGGTTCTCCGACACCACCTTGGCGAACGTCCGAACGAACCGGACCACCTGGTCGTACGGGACGCTCACCGACCCTCCTTCCACGCTCGCCGGCATCCGGACCGGCCGCCTCGTGAGATGCTCAAACGCCCCAGCGCAACGCGGGGGTCTTGACCGGCGCGTCCCACAGCTTCGTGAGCTCGTCGTCCAGCTTGAGCAGCGTGATGGAGAACCCCGCCATCTCGAGCGACGTGATGTACGAGCCGATCAGGTTCCTGGTGATCTTGACGCCCCGTCCCTCCAGGAACCTGTTCACCTCGTTGTACACCACGTAGAGCTCGATGAGGGGCGTGCCGCCCATGCCGTTCACGAACGCCAGGACTTCGTCGCCCTTCGTGTATGGGATGTCCTCCACGACGGCGACCGCCATCATCTCCACGATCTCATGGACCGGCTTGAGCTTCATCCGCTGCCGGCCGGGCTCGCCGTGGATCCCGATGCCGATCTCGATCTCGTCGTCGCCGATCTCGAAGGTGGGCTTTCCGGCCGCCGGCACCGTGCACGAAGTCAGGGCCATTCCCATGCTTCGCCCGTTCGCGTTCACGTGCCGTGCGATCTCGGCGACCTCCTTCAGCGCCCGACGTTCCTCCGCCGCCGCTCCGGCGATCTTCTCCATGAGCACGGTCGTGCCGACGCCTCGACGACCTGCGGTGTACAGGCTGTCCTGTACCGCCACGTCGTCGTCGACCAGGACCGATTCGACCTCGATGCCCTCGCCTCTGGCCATCTCGGCCGCCATGTCGAAGTTCATGACGTCGCCCGTGTAGTTCTTCACGATGTGGACGACGCCCGCGCCGCCGTTCACTGCCTTCGTCGCTTCAAGCATCTGGTCCGGGGTGGGGGAGGTGAACACCTCGCCCGGGCACGCCGCGTCGAGCATGCCCATCCCCACGAAGCCACCATGCATGGGTTCGTGGCCGGAGCCGCCCCCCGAGACCAGGGCCGCCTTGCCCTGCACGGGCGCATCGGCCCGAACGATGAAGTTCGGGTTCGTGTGGACCCGTACGAGGTCTGGATGTGCCGCCGCGATGCCCTGGAGCGTCTCGGTGACGACGTCCTCCGGCTTGTTGATCAGCTTCTTCACATGGCCTCCTTTCCGCTTTGAATGCTCAGCTTAGAACGCGACCTTGTAGAACCACGCCCCGATGATGCCTCCTACGAGGGGAGCCACCACCGGGATCCACGCGTAGGACCAATCCGAGTCGCGCTTGCCCGGGATCGGCAGGACGAAGTGCGCGATCCGGGGGCCGAGGTCCCGGGCCGGGTTGATGGCGTACCCGGTCGGGCCGCCCAGCGAGAGGCCGATGCCCAGGACCAGCAGGCCGATCAGCAGCGGGGCGAAGCCCGTGGTCAGGTCGTTGCCGAGGATCGCGAGCACGCCGAGCAGCAGGGCGCCCGTCCCGATGACCTCCGTGATGAAGTTGGCCGCGTAGTTGCGGATGGCCGGCCCCGTGCAGAACACGGCGAGCTTGGTCCCGGGGTCCTCCGTCGGGGCCCAATGGGGGAAGTAGGCAAGATAGACAAGGATTGCACCGCTAATCGCGCCTGCGAACTCTCCACCGATCAGCGCGGGCAGATTCTTCCACGCCACTCCCTGATCGGTGACGGCCAGTGACAACGCTACCGCCGGGTTGATAAGAGCACCGCTCGGGAAGCGTCCCACCGCATAGACCGCGATAGCGACGGCCAGCCCCCATCCGAACGTGATGACGATCCACCCCGAGTTCTGCGACTTGGTCTTGTTGAGCACCACGCCGGCGACGACTCCGTCGCCGAACAAGATGAGGATGCCGGTGCCAACCATCTCCGACCAGAACAAGTGGTTCATGACCACCCCCTTCTCGAGACGACAGGGCAAGCAACCTGGGCCCCTCGGCCCGGGCGAGCAATACCGGGCTCACCCCCTTTCTCCCGTCAGAAGATCACGGGTGGCGCTTTCCACAAAAGCCAAGATCGTTCGGTCTCGGATGTCAAATCGATTCAGTTCAAGACGGCGTTCGGCATCGTCGAACGCCACGCTCCCCTGTCGAGGCCGTCGGCCGGCGCCGAGCACGTGCTTGACAGGCGGCCCCGGAGAAGCGGAACGTGGAAGAGATGCGAGAGCAGCGCTCCAAAGGGTTGGCGGGGATGGCGGCGGGGGACGGAGACGCTTCCCTGGGAGCGGCGTTCGTCCTGCAGTGGGTGAACGAGCTGGCCCGCGCGGTCCGGGATCAGCGTGATTACCTGACCCAGCTCGACGCGGCGATCGGCGACGCGGACCACGGGATCAACCTCGATCGGGGCCTCACGGCCGCGGTGGCCAAGCTCGAGGGTATGAGAGAGGAGCCGCCGGGGACCATCCTCGAGGCGGTCGGGACGGCGCTCACCTTCACCGTCGGCGGCGCGGCCGGTCCGCTCTACGGGAGCGGGTTCCGAGGTCTGGGTCAGGCCTTGGGGTCCAACCAATGGTTCGGACCGGAAGACCTTTTGGTCGCGCTTCGCGCAGCCCTGGAGGCCATCCAGAGGCTCGGGGCGGCCGCCGTGGGCGACAAGACCATCGTCGACGCATTCGTCCCGGGACTGGCGGCCTTCGAGCGGGGGCTTCGGGCCGGGGAGGGCTGGCCCGCCGCCGCCAAGAGGGCCCGGGAGGCAGCCGAAGAGGGGATGCGGGCCACCGTGCCCCTCCAGGCCCGGAAGGGCCGGGCGTCCTACCTCGGCCCCCGGAGCGTGGGTCATCAGGATCCGGGGGCCACGTCCACGGCGATGCTGTTCTCCGCGCTCGAGCGGGCTGCCGGGGGCGCGGACGGTGCGACGGGAGAGCGGCCGTGATCCGGTCGGTGCATCGAGCCGCGCTGATCCTGAAGGAGCTGGGGTCCTCCCCCCGCCTGGGCGTGACGGAGCTCGGCGAGCGCCTCGGCCTGGCCAAGGCCACGGTCTTCGGGCTGTTGCGGACCTTGGAGGCGGAGCAGCTCGTGGAGCGGGACGACGAGGCGGGTAAGTACCGCCTGGGCCCGGCCATGCTCCAGCTGGGGAACGCCTTCCTGGACAACCACGAGCTCCGAGCCAGATCGCTGCTCTGGGCCGAATCGCTGGCCAGCCGGGTGGAGGAGGCGGTCAGGGTGGGCGTCCTGAACGGCCGGCGGGTGCTGATCGTCCACCACGTGTTCCGGCCGGACAACTCGGTGCAGATCCTGGAGGTGGGGGCGTCGATCCCGTGGCATGCCTGCGCCCTGGGCAAAGCCATGGCCGCGTACTTGGAAAGCGATCGTCGCAGCGAGCTCCTCGACGAGGACCTTGTCCGCTTGACCGGCAAGACGGTGTGCGACCCGGCGGTCCTGGAGCGCGAGCTCGATCAGGTGGCCAGACGTGGCGTGGCCCTGGAAGACCAGGAGGCCATCGTGGGGGAGGCCGAGATCGCGGCGACGGTGTTCAACTACGCGGGTACGCCGGTCGGCGCGATCGGCGTGGCCGGGCCGGTCGAACGGCTGCTGGGCGACGGGCCCTCGCCGCATGTGGTGGCGGCGGTTCGGCAGACCGCCCGGAGCCTGTCCAGGGAGATGGGCGCGGGCCGCCTGTCGGCCCGCGCCCGCTGATCCCTCGGTCGATGACGGCCGCGCAGTCCCTATGACACCATGGCCCGTCCATGGGCGGGATCGATCTCCACACGCACACGAAGCGTTCCGACGGGACGTTCTCGCCCTCGGAGCTCGTGAAGCTCGCATCGGAGCGCGGCCTCGAGGTCGTCGCCATCACCGATCACGACACGACGGATGGGCTCGAGGAGGCGGCGGCTGCCGGGCTCGAGGAAAGCGTCGAGGTCGTTCCCGGTGTCGAGCTCTCGGCCGAGCATGGAGGTACGAGCGTCCACGTCCTGTGCTACTGGATGGATCCAGAGCACCAGGAGCTCCAGGCGGAGCTCGTCCGCCTGCGCTCCGAGCGGTTCCTCCGTGGGGAAACCATGGTGGAGAAGCTCCGGTCGCTCGGGTACCCGATCTCGTTCGAACGGGTCACCCAGATCGCCGGCAGCGGCAACATCGTGCGACCCCACGTGGCCCAGGCGCTGGTCGAGGCCGGGGTGGTGGCCGACGAAGAGGAGGCCTTCGACCGCCTGATCGGCGACGACGGGCCCGCGTACGTCCCCAAGCACGCCCTCGATCCACTCGACGCGCTCGCGCTCGTCCGCCGGGCGGGCGGCGCATGCGTGCTCGCCCACCCGGGCATGTGGAGCGCCGAGGCCCCGGTCCCCGAGGAGCTCATCGAGGCCATGGCCGAGTCAGGGATGGCGGGCCTGGAGGCCGACCACAGCGACCACACCCCGGAGCAGCGCGAGCACTACCGGGGCCTGGCCAAGCGGCTCGGCCTGGTGATCACCGGCGGTTCAGACTGCCACGGGACGCGCTACGACCCGGTACGGCTCGGGTCGGTGACGACCGATCCTGTTCAGTTCCGGGCGCTCCGCGCCCTCGCCGCCTCGGGATAGCCGGATGAAGCCCGGAGCACGGCGCGTGCTGATCGTCGGGGGCGGCTACGTGGGCATGTACGCGGCGCTGGAGATGCAAGGCGAGCTGGCCCGGGCGGGGCATGACCTGACCCTGGTGAACCAGGAGAACTACATGCAGTACCAACCGTTCCTGCCCGAGGTGGCCTCGGGCAACATCGAGCCCCGCCATGTCGTCGTCCCGCTCCGGCAGGTCCTGAAGAAGACCACCGTCCTGGTCGGCGAGGTGCAGCGCATCGATCACGAGGGCCGAGTCGCCACCGTGCGGACCCCGAACCGGGAGGACATCGACGTTCCCTACGACATCCTGGTGCTGGGCGCGGGGTCGCGATCGAGGGTCCTGCCCGTCCCGGGCCTGGCCGAGCGCGGGGTGGGGTTCAAGACCGTGGCCGAGGCCATCTTCCTTCGCAACCACGTGTTGTCCCGGCTGGACGCCGCCGCCGAGGAGCGCGACGAGGACCATCGTCGTGCCGCCCTCACCTTCCTCTTCGTGGGAGCCGGGTACGCCGGGGTGGAAGCAATGGCGGAACTGGAGGACATGGCCCGTTCGGCGCTCGACTACTACCCCACGCTGCACCCCGACGACATGCGATGGGTCCTGGTGGAGGCCACGTCACGCATCCTCCCCGAGCTCAGCCCCGACCTGGCGACGTACGTGAACTCGCGGCTTCGGATACGGGGGATCGAGGTGCTGGTGAACACGACGCTCGAATCGGCCGAGGGCGGGATGATGCGCCTCTCGAACGGGATGCACTTCCACGCCGACACGCTGGTGTGGACGGCGGGGGTGAAGCCGGAGCCGCTCGGCGCCCGCTCGAACTTCCCCGTCGACGAGCGGGGACGTGTGGTCGTGGACGAGTTCCTGCGGGTGCGCGGCGTCGAGGACGCCTGGGCCGCCGGCGACAACGCCGCGGTGCCCGACCTCTCCACGGGTGGGGTATCCCCGCCAACGGCGCAACACGCGCTCCGCCAGGCCCGGCGGCTGGGGAAGAACGTGATCGCCTCGCTGCGCCGGGAACCGCTGGAGCCCTTCCGGTGGCGAAATCTGGGGCAGCTGGCCTCACTGGGCCGGTTCAAGGGGGCCGCCCTCGTGCTCGGCGTGAAGGTCAGGGGGTTCCCCGCGTGGTTCCTCCACCGCAGCTATCACCTGTTGATGATGCCGACCCTGAACCGGAAGGTCCGAATCGTGATGGACTGGACCGTGGGGTTGCTCTTCCCTCGCGACGTGGCCCAGCTCGGATCGATCCACCATCCCCGCGACGCGTTCGAACGCGCCGCGGAGGGCGAGTAGCTCCGGAGCGGGCCCCTCAGCGGTTCCGGTTGATCTCGGCCGCGGCCGACAGCGTCGTGTGGCTGCGCTCCAAATCCGGGAGCTCGTGGCCGCCGGTGATCTCCGCAACCGCCCAGTTGGTCAGGTCGCGGATGGAGATGATCCCCACGAGCGTCCCCTTGTCCAGGACCGGCAGGTGGCGGATCCGAAGCCTGGCCATGTGCTCGGCGGCCTCGGCGATGTCGGTCCGGGGCTCGACCGTGTCGAGATTGGTGCTCATGCGGTCGGCGACCTTGGCGGCGTGCGGATCCAGGCCGTCCGCCACCAGATTCACCAGGTCGCGCTCGGTCACGATGCCGGCCAGCCGGTCGCCATCCATCACGACGACGGAGGAGATGGCGTTGTCCTTCAGGAGCTTGGCGACGTGGGCGAACGTCTGATCCGGGGTCGTCGTCTTCACGGCGCTCTTCATCACGTCTCCGACCTGCATCGGTCACCTCCGTCGTGGAGCTGGGGAAGGCCCACCTGCGAGGGTACCGGAACGGGGCGGCCATGGTGAAATCCTGCTCCGTCGCGCCGTCAGTGATCCGAGCGGCCGGTGAAGTGGAACGAGTCCACCTTCAGGGCCGGCACGCGAGAGGCGGAGAAGAAGAACTCGCTCGCCAGCTCGGTGTCCCGGCCCACCATCGACGCCGTCCGGAGGGCCTCGAGGATGGATTGGGTGAACCGGAAGTTCTTCACCGGACGAGTCACCTCTCCGGACTCGATCAGGAACGTCCCGTCGCGCGTCATCCCTGTGATGGTCGACTCCAGGGGGTGCACGACGTTCGAGTAGTGGAACCGGGTGACGAGCAGGCCCCGGTCGGTCGAGGCGATCATGCCCTCCAACGAGGCCTCCCCGGGCTCCATGAACAGGTTGAGCGGGAACGGACCCTCCGGGTTCGGCGGGGGCAGGGCGTGGCCGGTCGTTTCCGTGCCGGCCTGCTTGGCCGTGCGTCGGTCGTACACCGCGTCGAGGAACACGCCGTCCCGGATGAGGTCGACGCGGCGACGGGGCGTTCCCTCGAAGTCGAAGGGCAGCCCGATGGTGTCCGGCGACGTGGCGTCCTCGTAGATCGTGATGGCCGGCTGGGCCACCTGCTGCCCCTGCTTCCCCGAGAAGCAGGACCGCCCTTCGGCCAGCGACCGCCCGCCGAAACCGATCCAGGCCAGGAACCCCACCAACGTCGAGACCGCGGCGGGCTCGAGCACCACCGGGTACCGGCCGGGGTCGAGATCGATCGGCCTGCGCGAGGCGGCGGCTTTCGTCGCCGCGCGCCGGCCCACAGCACCCGGATCGACCTCCGCCAGGGTGGAGGCGAACGTCTCGGCGAAGCCGCTCCCGCCTTCGTCGGCGGTGACGACCGTGGTGACCGAGGCCTGCGTGGAAGGAGCCCAACAGAACTGGCCCTCGGTGTTGAGCAACGCCACCTCGCTCGCGGCGGTCTCGAAGGCGCCGGAGGCCACCAGACCTCGCCCGCATTGGGCGATCAGCGTCGCGACCCCCTTCGCGCGATGGTCCGGTGTGGTGGAGGCCGTGGCCTCGTCGAAGCGGTCGCTCTTGAGCACGGGTTGCGGAGGCGCGAGTCCCGGGAACAGCGGGTCGGGCGCCACCACCTCCGCCATCTCTCGGGCGCTCTCGGCCGCCCGCCGGGCCCCCTCCTCGGAGAAATCGTTGGAGGCGGCCACCCCGATCCGTCCGCCCTTCACCACGCGAACCCGGATGCCGGTGTCCTCCTGCCAGGTGCTCTGATGGATGGCCGAGGAGGCGAACCGGGTGAGCCCGGTCCATTCGTGGATGAACAGGACCTCGACGCCGTCCACGCCCGGCACCGTGAGGGCCGGCTCGGCGACGATGCGGACCCGGTCGGGTCCGATCACCCCCGGCATCAGCGCACCCCCACCTGCACGTTGTGAAAGCGCGCCGGCGCCGTCCCGTGACCCACCCGGGCGGTCTGGGCGGGCTGCCCCTTGCCACAGTTCGGCGTGCCCCACAGGGTCCAGTCCTCCCGGCCTCCCACCGCGTCGCACGAACGCCAGAATTCCGTGGTGATGCCGGTGTAGTTGGGGTTCCGGTACATCTGCGTGAGCTTGCCGCCCTTGATGCGCCAAGCGATCTCGCACCCGAACTGGAAGTTCACCCGCTTGTCGTCGATGGACCACGACTGGTTCGTGGCCATGAAGATGCCGTCCTTCGTGTCGCCGATGATGTCGGCGAGCGATCCTTCGCCGGGCTCGATGTTGATGTTGGTCATGCGGATCAGCGGGAGGTTCTGCCAGCCGTCCGCCCGCATGGCCCCCGTGGACGTACCGCCGATCGCGGCGGCCGTCTCGCGGCTGGAGATGAAGTCCTGGAACGTCCCGTCGACGATGATGGGGACTCGTTGCGCCGGGACGCCCTCATCGTCCCATCCGAACGAGCCGAGGCCACCCGGGATGGTCGCATCCGCCGTGATCGATACGAGGTCGCTCGCGTAGCGGAGCTTGCCCCGATCGCCCGGCGAGACGAACGAGGAGCCCGCGTAGGATTCCTCCATGCCGAGCACACGGTCGAGCTCCACGGCATGGCCGATCGACTCGTGGACCTGGAGCTCCATCTGGCCGGAGTCCAGGACCAGGGTGGTCACTTCGGCCGGGCAGTCCGTGGCCGAGAGCAGCTCCACCGCCTCGGTCGCGGTCCGTTCCGCCTCCTCCAGCAGTCCGAGCTTGGCGATGTGTTCCCAGCCGGCCGCGGCGATGTGTCCGCGGAACGAATTCGGGTACGAGCGCCGCTGGAGCTCACCCTCGGCCACAGCGGTGGCGTCGAGGCCGGCCCCCGAGTGCAGGACGGTCTGCTCGATCTCGCTCCCCTCGGACGAGGCGAAGGACGTCCGAACCCGAAAAAGGTCGATGCCCCCCTCGGCGAAGGCCAGGCCGTCGACCTCCTGCATGCGCCGGGTGGCCTCCATCAACAGGGCCACCTTCTCCTCCAGCGACACGTTGAACGGGTCGTCCTGGAACGGGCTGGCCCACGTGCCGGAGGCAGGCTCCACCCAGGTGAGCGTCACCGGATCCCGGGGAAGTCGAGCCGCGGCCCGGGCGATCTCGACGGCCAGGCCGGCGGTCCGGGCGATCTCGTCGCCCTCGGGACGGGCGGTGGCGGCGAAGCCCCAGTACCCGTCGACCAGCACGCGCACGCCGACGCCCTCGGAGGTCGCCCGGTCGATCCCCTCCATCTCCTGGTTGCGGACCGTGATCGACTCGGACTCCTCGTGGACGAACCGTGCGTCCGCATAGTGGGCGCCGGCGGCTCGCGCCGCCTCGACGGCCTCCTTCGCTACGTCGAGCGCCATTCGGTGAGCCTCCGGCGGGGGACGAGGGACGGGGAGCTTCGAGCGGCGGAAAGCCTACTCGACGGCACCGACGCCCGCAGGCGAGGCACGTCGCACTCCGGCTCGGCCGGCGATCCGCTAGGCGAACGCGTACTCCTGCGCCACCGAGTCGCAGGGGTTTCCGCGGCCGAACGTGATCCGCATGTCGGTCACGTCGGCCACGCACCAGAACGCGGTGGCCGTGTCGCCTCCCCACCGCTCGGGGTGCCGGCACAGCGCGTCGGGCGGGTTCTCGTGGTCGGACAGCATGGTCCGCAGCCGGTCGGCCGTCACCGTGCCCGGCTCTTCGGCTCGGAGGAGCTCGGTTGCCCGCCGGTACCGAACGGCGGAATGCTCGGCGTAGTCGGGGTCGCCCTCGTAGCCGAGCATGCCCTCGCAGACATAGTGGTTGGTGTGGACCAGGTGGCCACGTTCGTCCGGCTCGGTCATCTCGGCGGACATGGCCGAGCCCTCGACGTTCACCACCTCGCCCCCGCGGGAGACGAGCACGTTGTTGTAGGAGGATGCGCGATCGTGACGGAGGGCCTCGCCGACCATCATGTCCATGGTGGGTCCCCGGAGCATGGATCGCACCTGGATCTCGCGGGGGACCCCGATCCGCTCGTCGTTCGGCGAGAGCTCGTTTCCCGTGAGCGACAGCCCCGCCGAGTTCCACCCCACGCTGATCCAGATCCCGTTGCCGATGGTGAGCACGACGGGATCGCCCGGGACCTCCCACTCGATCGCGACGAGCTGCTCCTGGTACTTGCGATGCATGTCGTTGTTGTGGGCCACGAGGACGCGGTCGTCGGCGGTGGCGGGCGGGACGGCGACCAGGTCGCTGCACCGGCCCTTGAGGGCATGGGTGCGCGGCTCGTGCCAGATCTCCTCGGTGGCGCACGCGAAAAGGGCCAGGGAATCCACCTCGGCTGCCTCCGCGGCTCCCTCGACCTCGTCCAGGTACCAGGGGTGCGCCTCGGCCGTCACCGCTCGGTACCGATCTGCCAGGGCCAGCTGATCGGCCCGGGTGCGGCCCGGAGGAATCTCGGCGTCGAACTCCACAGCCTCACGCAGGACGTCCGCGCATGCCGATCCGATCTGCGCCCCCACCTCCCGGTGGGAGCCCGCCACGTGGACCATGTGGATGGCCGGAGCCTTGGTCATGAGGGCGATGGTACTGCTGCCGTCAGGCCGGAGCGGGCGGCGGTGGTAGAGGCATCGTCGCCGGCGCCGCGACGCCCACCATCGCCTCCTTGCGGCGAGCCGCCACCGCGAGGATGCCGAGCCCGTACACGACCGCCACGAACCACACCAGGCCGGAGACGAACGGGACGAGCGATGCGACGCGAACGATGGCCCACCCCGCGAGGAACGCCAGGTATCGGCTGGTCGGCGGCTTGATCAGGGCCCGACCCAGGGCGAGGCACGAGGCCGTGTACCCGAGCGAGTAGATGAGCGCGAGACCGAGGAGCATCCCCACGCCGAACGGGATGCCCACGATGGTGACCAGCGCGATCACGGACACGATGGGGAGCCCGAAGAACAGGCCGACCCCCCAGCCGATCGACGCACCGATCCGTTCCCTCGCCGCGACGGCGACGGACTCGGCCGCCCTCGGCGCGAACAGGAGGAGGAGCAGCCCGAGCACCAGGATCGAGACCGAGACGGCCACCCACACGGCGAACCGGCTGATCCAGGTGAAGCGGCCGAAGATCACGTCGCGGTTCACCCGCCGGCGGTCGCCCTCGACCGTCGCCCCGGAGGCGACGTTCGGCGCCGACTGGGTCACCAGATCCCCGCCGATCCGGGCGCCGGAGGCCACGGTGACGTCTCCGTTGAACGACGTGACGTCGCCGGTGACAGTGCCCGAGATCGATACGTCGCCGTTGAAGGAGGTGACGGAGCCCCGTACCGTCCCCTCGATGGTGGCCGGACCGTTGAAGATCACCACGTCGCCGACGGTCTGGCCCGCGGCAACCACCACCTGGCCGGTCAACACGATCTGGGGATCGTCCGTGCCGGAGTCGGCGGCCCAGGCCGGCACGGCGAGAACGAGCAGGGACAGCGCCGCGAGCGAGACGGTGACGCACAGCGTCAGCCGACGACGAGTTGCGGACATCTCGCCCACCCCCTTTGAACCGTCAACCTTCTACCACACCCGTTTCCTCCGAACGAATCGGGGAATCACTGAACGTGGACAAAAGGAGGTCGCCATGCCTGACAAGCGCCCGAGCGTGAAGAACGAGAAGCAGTACGAGGCGGTGTAGCGGAAGGGGATGTCGAAGGAGCGGGCGGCAAGGATCGCCAACTCGCCGGGCGCGTCCAGCAGGGGCGGCCGAAAGTCCGGCTCAGGCGGCCGGTCATCCGCCTCGCAAGGTGGCACGACCGCGCAGAAGAAGGCGGCAGGTCGCAAGGGCGGCAGGGCCTCGGCCCGCAAACGCAGCTCGTAAAGGCTGGCCGTCGGGAGCCGAGCGCGATGGATGCCGGCACGAAGCCCGGCGCTCTACGAGGACCCCTGGCACACGTCCGTCGTGTACAGCACCGACATGTCGCCTCGCTGAAGCTGGACGGCAGCGCCGCTCGGGCTCCGCCATTGCAGCCGGAGGGAGTTTCCGTGGGTGGCCGCCACCTGGTCCCGCTCGATCCATCGGTACGCGAATGAGTTGGGGCCGCCCCCGCCGGCGACGAACCGAGTCGGACCCGGCTTGCTGACGAAGGTCTGCCCGCCCACGTTGGTGCTCAGGATGCGGAACTCCACCGGTCCTCCGGAGACGAGCGCGCTGACGTCGATCGCGATGGGGTAGATCGCGATGGGGTGGTCGCTGAATCCAGGAACGTTCGCCCACTGCGTCGAGGACGTGGACTGGGCGGTGGTCTGCCACACGGAGTCCATGCACTTCACTGGGGTCACGCCGCCGATGGTCTGAGCACCGACGGCCCACGCCGCCCCGCCGAGGAGCCCCACCGCCGTGATCACGACCATCAGTCTTCGCATGTGACCTCCATTCCCGACCAGCCCCAGCCTCCTGCCGGCGAAGAGCGTGCAGGATGGTATGTCCTCCCAGTCCTTTCCGTAAGGCAATGACGGGGAGGAAGGCGCCGGTTCCCGGGGCCATTGACATGTTCATGCAACCTATGCATGAATATGCAGCATGCTCGGTGAGAGCGCCCGTCTGCGCGTGGCCGTTCTCGGTGCCTCCGGCTATGCCGGGGGCGAGCTGGTGCGCCTGCTCCTGGCGCATCCGAACGTGAAGATCGGGCATCTGGCGGCGAACGAGTCGGCCGGCCGCGAGCTGGCGGAGGTCCATCCTCACCTCGCCGCCTCTCCCGTCGGGGGACGGGTGCTGGCTCCGCTCGACCCCGCCTCGGTGGCCGATCAGGCGTCCTTTGCGTTCCTCTCGCTTGCGCACGGGGCCAGCGCGGCCATCGCCCCCGCGATGCTGGACGCCGGTCTCCGGGTGGTGGACCTGGCCGGCGACTTCCGGCTCCCGGCGACCGCGTATCCGGAGTGGTACGGGTTCGAGCATCCCGCCCCGTCCTGGCTGGAGAAGGCCGTCTACGGGCTGCCCGAGGTCTTCGCCGACGAAATCGCCGGGGCGTCGCTCGTGGCCAATCCGGGCTGCTACCCGACGCCGGTCGTCCTCGGCCTCGCCCCGCTCCTTGCGGCAGGACAGATCGGGTCCGAGCCGATCGTGGTGGACGGCAAGACCGGGCTGTCCGGCGCGGGCAGGGCGCTCGCCGAGGCAACCTCGTACGCTGCGACCGAGGAGAGCGTTCGCCCCTACCGTTTCCCGAGGCATCAGCACACGCCAGAGATGGAGCGTGTCCTCGAGCTCGCCTCCGGCATCCCTGTCGCGGTCTCGTTCGTCCCTCACCTCGTTCCGTCCGTTCGCGGCGTGCTGGTGACGTGCTACGCACCACTGGCACCAGGGGCGACCACGGATTCGCTGACCGGCTGCCTCGATTCCGCTTACGCGGGCGCGCCGTTCGTGCGGGTGCTGCCTCCGGGCGACATGGCCGACACCAAACGGACCCGGGGGTCGAACCTGGTCGAGCTCCAGGCGGTGGCGGATCGCAGAACCGGGACGGCCATCGTCGCCGGCGCGCTCGACAATCTGGTGAAAGGGGCCGCCGGCCAGGCCGTGCAGAACATGAACCTCATGGCCGGTTTCGAGCAGACCACCGGGCTCACGGCGACGGCGGTGTACCCGTGAGCGTGACGTTCGCCCGGGGGTTCCGCGCAGCGGGGGTGACGGCCGGGATGAAGCCCTCCGGCCGGCCGGACCTCGGCCTGTTGGTCGCCGACGAGGGCCGCTCGGCCGCCGGCCTGTTCACCACGAACGCGTTCGCCGCCGCGCCGGTCCGCCTGTCCCGACACCGCGTCGCTCGGGGCGGGGCCCGGGCGGTGCTCGTCAACAGCGGCCAGGCGAACGCGGGGACCGGGCTGTCGGGCGACAACGACGCCGAGCGCTCCACCGGCGCGGCCGCCGAGCTGCTCGACATCGAGCCTGATGCGGTGCTGGCCTGCTCCACCGGTGTCATCGGCGAACCGCTCCACATGGACCAGCTGCTCGCGGCGCTCCCCGGGCTGGCCGGCTCGCTCTCGCCGGAGGGCGGCGAGCGCTTCGCCGAAGCCATCATGACCACCGACACGAAGCCCAAGCAGGCCCGAGCCGAGCGTGGCCCCTACCGGGTGGGCGGATGCGCGAAAGGCGTGGGGATGATCGCGCCCGATCTCCATCTGGCCACGATGCTCGCGTTCGTCACGACGGACGCCCCCGTCCCCTCGGCCGAGCTTCGAAAGCTCGCGGCCGACGTGCTGGAGCCGAAGTTCGAGTCGCTCACCGTCGACGGCTGCACCAGCACCAACGACACCGTCCTGGTCTTCGCCAGCGGGGCTGCGGGTGGCGACCTCGTCGTGCCGGGGACCTCCCCGTGGGAGGACGTGTCGGCGGCGCTGGATGAGGTGGGCACGTCCCTCCTGCTCCAGCTCGCCGCGGATGCCGAGGGGGCCGGCCACGTCGTCCTGGTGGAGGTGTCGGGGGCCGAGTCGGTGTCGGAGGCCCGCATGGTGGCGAAGGCGGTTGCGGACTCGTTGCTCGTGAAGACCGCCGTGTTCGGAGGGGACCCCAATCCGGGGCGCATCCTGCAGGCGGTGGGGTCCTCCGGGGCGTCGTTCCTACCGCAGCTGGTCGACGCGTTCATCGGCGACATCCAGGTGATCGCGGGCGGGGAGATCCCGGCCGCGTATCGCGAGGCTGGCCTGGAGGAGGCCCGGGCGGCCGTGAGGGAGCGGGAGGTCGTGATCGGGGTCTCGGTGGGCAACGGTCCCGGCCACAGCCGGGCCCTCGGCGTCGACCTGTCGTACGACTACGTGAAGATCAACGCGGAGTACTCGACGTGAGCGTCGACCAGCCGCCGAAGATCCGGGAACGAACCGTGTCCAAGGCCCGGACGCTCCTCGAGGCCCTCCCGTTCATCAAGGAGCACTGGGGCAAGACCATCGTCGTCAAGTACGGCGGCGCGGCGATGGAGCGTGCCCCCCTGTCGAGGTCGTTCGGGAACGACCTGGCACTGCTCCAGCACGTCGGCATCCACCCCTTGATCGTTCACGGCGGAGGACCACAGGTGACGGAGGTCTCGACCCGCCTCGGCCTACCCACGATGTTCGTGGGAGGGCTCAGGATCACCGACGAACCGACACTCGACGTGGCCACGATGGTCCTCGCCGGGAAGGTGAACACCGAGGTCGTCGGGACCCTCCTCGGCTGCGGGGTCCAGGCCGTCGGACTCTCGGGCGTGGACGGAGGACTGGTGGTGGCACGCCGGCGGGAGCCTCCGGACCTCGGGTTCGTCGGCGAGGTGGTCCGGGTGAACGGGGCGGTCGTCCGGGCGCTCATGGATCAGCGCTTCGTCCCGGTGATCGCCTCGATCGCGATCGGGGACGACGGACACGCGTACAACGTGAACGCCGATGTCGTCGCCGCGGAGCTCGCGGTTGCCCTGTCAGCGGAGAAGCTCGTGTACATGAACGACGTACCCGGGCTGATCGGGCCGGACGGCGACTTGCTCTCGGAGCTCGGCGTGCAGGAGGTCCTCGATCTCCTGGCTCACCCGGACGCCGTCGAAGGCGGCATGATCCCCAAGCTCGAGAGCGCCGTGCGCGCGCTGAAGGCGGGCGTGCCACGGGTGCACTTCCTCGATGGGCGGGTGGAGCACGCGCTGGTCCTGGAACTGTTCACGCCGGAGGGGATCGGCACGATGATCGCGGTCGACGCCCCAGCCGAGGAGGGGACGCCGTGAACCGCAACGGCGGCGCGACCAAGGCTCGGCGGCAACAGGCCATCCTGTCGCTCCTCGGGCGGGAGCGGCTGGGCTCGCAGGAGGAGATCCGGGCCCGCCTGCGCCGAATGGGCCTGCCGGCCACGCAGTCCACGATCTCCCGCGACATCGAGGAGCTCGGGCTGGCCCGCGTGCACGATCCGGAGGGCGTGCGCTACGTCGTTCCCGGCCGAGGCCTCTCGAGCGCGCCGGCCACCTTGCTTCGCCACGCCCTGCGGGAGTTCGCCCTCTCCTTCGTCGCCGCGAATCGCCTGCTGCTCGTGCGGACCCCGCCCGGCGCGGCGAGCGCGTTGGCCGAGGCCATCGACACCGCCCCCCTGGCCGGGGTGGCGGGAACGGTGGCCGGCGACAACACGATCCTGGTCGTCCCCGCGGACGGGGTCTCGGCCCGCTCGGTGGAACGAGCGTTGCGCAAGGCCATGGAGAAGCGATGACCGGCGCCACGAACACGATGGAGGACGAGCGATGAAGCGAGCGGTTCTGGCGTATTCCGGCGGCCTGGACACGTCGGTCACGATCCGGTGGCTGGTCGAGCAGGGCTACGAGGTGTTCGCCGTCGCCGTTGACGTGGGGCAGCAGGAGGACTTCGACGCCATCGGGGAGCGCGGCGTCCTGGCCGGCGCGGCCGAGGTCCGGGTGGTCCCGGCCGTCGATCGGTTCGCCGGGGAGTTCCTTGCCCGGGCGGTCAAGGCGAACGCCCTGTATGAAGGGAAGTATCCGCTCGTGTCGTCCCTGGCGCGGCCGCTCATCGCCGACGAGGTGGTGAAGGTGGCCCGAGAGGTCGGCGCCGATGCCGTGGCCCACGGGTGCACCGGCAAGGGCAACGACCAGGTGCGGTTCGAGGTCTCGTTCGGCGTCCTGGCCCCCGACCTCCAGGTTCTCGCGCCGATCCGCGACGCCGGCATCCCCCGGGAGAAGGCCCTCGGCCTGGCCGCCGAGTGGGGCATTCCCATCGCCCACGTGGCGACTGCGTACTCGATCGATGAGAACCTGTGGGGGCGCACCGCCGAGTGCGGGCCGCTCGAGGACCCGTGGATGGCGCCACCCGAGGACGCGTTCGCCCGGACCGCCGCCACCTCGGACCGGCCGTCCGAGCCCACCGAAACGGCGGTGGGTTTCGAGCAGGGGGTGCCCGTCATGCTCGACGGCGATCTCACGGCGCTCCCGGACCTGGTCCGTGCCGTGGACGCGCTCGGCGGCCGATACGGCTTCGGACGGGTGGACATGATCGAGAACCGCAGGGTCGGGATCAAGTCGCGCGAGCTCTACGAGGTTCCCGGGGCGATGGCCCTCATCTCGGCGCATCGGGCGCTCGAGGATCTGACCCTCGAACGCGAGGTGGCGCACGCGAAGCCGGCGATCGAACAACGGTGGGCCGAGCTCGTCTACGACGGCCTGTGGTTCTCCCCGCTTCGCGCCGCGCTCGACGCGTTCGTCGAGTCCACCCAGGAGCACGTGAGCGGTGAGGTTCGGCTTCAGTTCTCGCCCGGCGAGTGCACGGTGGTCGGGAGGCGCTCTGAGGCCTCGCTCTACGACGTCGGCCTGGCGACGTACGGACCGGAGGACGCGTTCGACCATCGCCACGCCGAGGGCTTCATCAGGTTGTGGGGCATGCCCCTGAAGGTGTGGTCGGCCCGGCAGGGACGTCGATGAGCCAGCCGGATGCACCCGGCTCGGAGACCGATGAGCCACTGTGGAGTGGGCGGTTCGGCACGGCGCCGGCTCGGGAGGCCGCAGCGCTGTCGCGGAGCCTGTCCGTCGACGTTCGCCTGGCTCCGCACGACGTCGAGTCCTCCGTCGCGCACGCGCACGCGCTCGAGGACGCCGGACTGCTTTCCGCCGGCGAGGCGGCGGCCCTGGAGAAGGCGCTTCGCGAGGTTGGAGAGGAGATCGCCGCCGGTCGCTTCGCGTTCCACCCGGCCGACGAGGACGTGCACTCGGCCATCGAACGGGGAGTGACGGACCGCCTGGGCGACGTCGGCGCCAAGCTGCACGCGGGCCGGAGCCGGAACGACCTGGTCGTCACGGACCTTCGGCTGTGGCTGCTCGCGGCGCGACGGCGGATCGACCGTGGCATCGTCCGTCTGATCCGGGCGCTCGTGGCGAGCGCGCGCGACCGTGCCGAAGCGGTCATGCCGGGGACGACCCACGGCCGAGCGGCGCAGCCCGTCACGCTCGGCCACCATCTGCTGGCACACGCCTGGGCCCTGCTCCGCGACCTCGAGCGTCTCGACCAGTGGGCGGCCAGGGCGAGCGTGTCCGCGCTGGGGGCTGGGGCCCTCGCCACCTCGACGCTCGGACTGGATCCGGAGACGACGGCGGCCCGCCTCGGCCTCGACCGCGTCTTCGAAAACTCGATCGACGCGGTGTCCGACCGGGACTTCGTTCAGGAGTTCGTGGCCGACGCGGCCATCCTCGGAACGCACCTGTCTCGGCTGGCCGCCGATCTCCTCCGGTGGACCGACGAGTCGTCGGGGTGGGCGTCGATCGACGACGCCTACGCCACCGGGTCGAGCATGATGCCCCAGAAGCGGAATCCCGACGTGGCCGAGCTCGTCCGGGCCAAGGCGGCACGGTTGGGCGGCAACGTCGTCGCGTTGGCGTCGATGCTCGCCGGCCTGCCCCTCGGCTACCACCGTGATCTCCAGGAGGACAAGGGCCCGGCGTTCGACGCGGCGGACACGGTGGAGGCGACCCTCGGAGCGTTGGCCGGGTGCGTCGAGACGCTGCGCTTCGACGAGGCCGCCATGCGGGAGGCCGCTGAGGCCGAGGCCCTCTATGCGACCGACCTGGCTGAGGACCTGGTCCGGGCCGGCGTGCCGTTCCGCCTGGCCCATCGGCGTATCGGCGAGCTGCTGAAACGACTCGACGCCGAGCACCGTTCGCTCCGATCCCTTGGACCCGACGAGTGGCGCGACCTCGGACTGCCCGAGGGCGCTTCGCTCCTCGATCCCGACCGATCGGTCCGGGCCCGGTCGACGCCCGGAGGGCCCTCACCGTCGAGCGTGCTGGCGCAGGGCCAGGCCATCGAGGCGACGATCGCGTCCCGGTACCACGCTGTGCCGAAGTCGTAGAAGTCTCCGTGGGAACGAAGCCGTGTCCCGCGTTCGGCCGTACACCTCCCGGGTACCGTCCAAACGCAGGAGGTGTGTGTGATGAGGCTCCGATACGGAAGGCGACGCCCGGGTCTGGCCGTGATCGCTCTCACTGCTCTGCTCCTGGCCGCGTGCGGCCGTAGCAGTGGCAGCACGTCGTCGGGGGGCGGCTCCCCCTCGCCGTCGGGAACGGCGTTGTCGGTGCAGACGGACTCGGTCTCCGGCATCGGGACGGTCCTTGCGAACGGCGCCGGCCTGACGCTGTACCACAACACGAAGGAAACGGGCACCAAGATCGTATGCACGGGAGGGTGCGCGTCGTTCTGGCCGCCGGTGCTCGTGACGGGCTCGCTCCCGCAGGACACGGGGATGATCAAAGGGACGTTCGGCACGATCATGCGCCCAGACGGCACCACGCAACTCACGATCAACGGCATGCCCCTGTACACGTACTCGGGCGACTCGGCGTCGGGCCAGGCGACCGGACAGGGGATCCAGGGCGTGTGGTTCGCGGTCTCGGCGTCGGGCACCAGCACGTCGGGTGCGGGGAGCGGTGGTTCGTCCGGCAGCGGTGGCGGCGGATACGGCGGTTACGGGTCCTAGGCCCTCGCCGAGCGCCCGTCGTCCGTCAGGACCGTAACGCGCGGATGGCCCGGACGCCGGACCGGACCGCGATGAACGCGAGGGCGCCGATGGCCCCGCCGACCACGGCGGCCGCCACGCCGATCCACCAGTTGTCGTCGGCGAAGTCGAACGGCCGGCCCGCCATCCGCTCGCCGAGGTGCACGCCCCACAGGACGGTTCGAACGGGGAACAGCACGAGCGTGCCGACCACAGTCTCGACGAACCGCCGGTTCACGCCGAACGGGACGCCCTGCCACAGGACGGTGTAGCCGAGGAACCCCCACGCCGCTCCGGCGCCGGCCGTCGCGGCCAATCCGGACGTCTGGGGGTACTCGTCCTTCAGTCCCTGGTCCCGGCCCGGCGGCGCTCCGCCATCCTCGCCCTGATCCCCCACTCCGCCAGTCTGCCTGCTGAGGGCGGGGTCCAGTAGGCTCATGCTCGTGGGGTTCGCAAGCGCGCTGGTGCTGTTCGCCCATCCCGACGATGCCGAGTACATGTGCGGCGGGACCGTCGCCGCATGGGCGCGCAACGGGACCGAGGTCCATTACGTGGTCGTCACCGACGGGTCGGCCGGCTCGAACGAGCCGGGCATGACCAGGGAGCAGATCTCGGGGATCCGCAAGCCCGAACAGGACGAGGCGGCGCGGGTCCTCGGCGTCAGGACGGTGACCTTCCTGGACTTCCCCGACGGGATGCTCGAGGTGAACCTGGAGACCCGGATGGCCGTGACCCGCGAGGTCCGCCGGCTCCGGCCGGAGGTGCTGGTCGCTCCCGACCCCTCGAGGCTGTGGTTCGGCCGGCGGTACATCAACCATGCCGACCATCGGGCCGCGGGGGAGCTCGCGCTGTGCGCCGTCATGCCCGACGCCCCATCCCGACCCCAGTTCCCCGAGCTCCTGGAGGCGGGGTTCGAGCCCTACGAGGTCCCGAACCTTTGGTTGTCCACCGAGGAGCCCGATACGTACGTGGACATCACCAAGACGATCGACGCGAAGGTTGAGGCCCTGACGAAGCACCGGTCCCAGGGGGTCGAAGACGACCTCCAGTGGGTCCGGGACCGGGCGAAGGAGCTCGGCGAGAAGGGCGGGGTGGAGTACGCGGAGGGGTTCCTGGCGTTCTCCCTGAAGGAAGAGGAAGAGGCAGAGGAACGATGATGGAGGAACCGGCCGACCCGGGGGACGAGGCCCCGCCCAGCCTCGATCCCGACGAGGCGAACAACGTCCGCGCGGACCTCGATGACCTGCACGGCATGCGAGAGATCTTCGGCCCCCAGGGGGTGAAGGGCGTGGTCATCGCCTGTCCCGATTGCGGCGAGAACCACTTCTACGAATGGGACCTGCTCCGGGAGAACCTCGAGCACATGCTGAGGACCGGCGAGCCGCGGATGCACGAGCCGGCCTTCGAGGTCCACGAGGACGAGTACATCCAGTGGGACTACGGCAAGGGCTACATCGATGCCCTCACCGACACCGGCCTGCAACCCGACCGTCAGATCCAGATCACGCGCTGCCCGTGGTGCGAGACGCCGTGCGAACAGGATTTCCAATTCTGCCCGAGGTGCGGCCGATCCCTCGCGGCGCTCCGCCTGTACAAAGAGCTCCTGGCTCGGGGGATCGACGAGCGGGAGGTCCGTTCGCTCCTCGTTCGGGCGGGCTACGAACCGTTCTGATCACGTGAGCCGCCCGACCGGCGGCCCGGAGAAGTTGGCTTGATGGGGATCGAGGCGCCGCGGCGGAGCGACCGGTGGGCCGGGACCCAGGACGACGAGGGCAACCCGTGGGCCGTCGCCTCGCTCGCGTTCGCCGTGCTCGGACTCGTGGCCGTGGGCCTGATCGTCGCCGGCACGTCCGGCGCGCCGTTCCTCGACTCACTCCCCGACGCGGCGGCCTCGGCACTGTATGGCTCGGTTCCCGGCTTCGGCCTGCTCGCGCTGTTCGCAGGCCTCGCCGGCCGGACACGTCCTCGCCGGGCCTGGATGGCCTGGACCGGGGTCATCGCCGGTTCGGTTCTCGTGGTGGTCGCGGCGGTCGTGGCCGTCATCCTGCTGAACGCCTTCCTGACGCTCGGCTGACCGCCGGCGGCTCGAGGATGCAGTCCTCGGGCGCCTTGTCCGTCCGCAAGCCCTTGAACGAGGGGGCTCGCATCTTCTTCGTGCTCCTGGTGATCTCCAGGTACTCGACCTCGCACACGATCTCGGGGCGGACGAACGTCGCGCCCTTGATCGCCTTGAGCTCGGGGTCGTCGGTGGGCGGTTCCTTCGTCACGAGCGGCGAGAGCAGCTCCATCACCGTGGCCAGCATCTTGTCGGTGAACCCCGTGCCCACCTGGCCGATCCACCGGAGCTTCCCGTCGTCGTAGGCCCCGACCAGGAGGGCTCCGAACGTCCCGGCGCGCCCGCCCTGGCCCGGCGTCCATCCCAGCACCACGCAGTCCTGGGTGTTCGTGAGCTTGATCTTCCTCCAGTCGGGCGAGCGCCGGCCGGGGAAGTACTTCGAGCGGTGGCGTTTGGCCACCACGCCCTCCAGGCCGTGCGACCGCGCCGCCTCGACCAGCTGCTTCCCCTCGCCCTCGACGAAGGTGACGAGCTGGAGCCGTTCGTCCTCCTCCACCACGGCCTGGAGCAGTTCCCGGCGTTCGTCCAACGGCTGTTCCGTGAGGTTCCGGCCATCCAGCCACAGGAGGTCGAACGCCACGAGCGCCACCGGGATCTGCTTGGCGATCCGCTTGATCTCCCGCTCGTTCGCCAGGTTCATCCGCTGCTGGAGGGCTTCGAAGGAGTTCTTCCCGTCCTCGTCGAAGGCCACGATCTCGCCATCCATCACCGCGTTCACCTGGTCCACCAGCTCGTGGATCATGTGCAGCTCCGGATACTGCGTCGTGACGTCGCGGCCCCGTCGCGTGATCGGCCGCGTGAGGTCCGTCGTGAGGAAGGCGAGCGCCCTGATCCCGTCCAGCTTGGGCTCGAACCGCCACTTGGGATCGTCGAACGGCTGATGGCCGCCTTCCGCCAGCATGGGCTGGAGCGGCGGCGGCTGGGCGATGAGCGGCGCATCCTGGTGGCTGGCCAGGAAGATCAGCCAGTCGGTGCGAGTCTTCACCAGGTGGTACTCGAGGCCGCGGTACCGGCGCCCGTGGAGACGGAAGCTCACCTTCTTCTCCGTCCATTCGATGGGCTCGTACGTGCCGTTGTCGAAGATGCGGACCTCGCCGGCGCCGTAATGGCCTTCGGGGATCGTGCCCTCGAAACTGCCGTACTCGAGCGGGTGGTCCTCGGTCCGAACGGCCAGCCGCTTGTCGCCGAACGCGATCGGAAGGCCCCGGGGCACGGCCCAGGAGGGTAGCGCGCCGTCCTTCTCCAGGCGGAGGTCGTAGTGGAGCCGGGTGGCCCGGTGCTTCTGGATCACGAACGAGTTGCCCGTGCCCTTCGACGCGCCGGGAGCGGGCTCGGGCGTGCCCTCGAAGTCTCGCTTGCGGAGGTACTCGGCCAGCTTCGGGTCCTTCGACTCGGCGATGACCTCCTCGCTGGTCCGGGGATTCGCCGGGTTCGACCTCTTGGCGCCCCTCGTCGGCTCCTTCGCGGCTTTGGTGGTCGCCTTCGCGGATTTCGGGGCCAGCGCCTTCTCCGGCGGGAGCCCCATGGCCTCCAGCGCGGAGCCGAGGGCCTGCGGCTTGGTCCGGACCCCGTCGAACAGGTCCCCGACCTTCGCGAACCGCTTCCACACCGTCTGGATCGTGAACTGCTGCGGCGTGACGCCCTTCTTCACCTCGTCCCACGTGAGCGGGGTGGAGACCGTGGCCCCTGCCTCGGGCCGGAGCGAGTACGCGGCGGAGATGTTCGCTCCGGCCCGGTTCATGTTGTGGTCGATGAAGACCTTCCCGGAGCGCTTCGACACCTGCCAGGCCATCGTCACCCGGTCCCGGTCGGCCCGCTCGATCATCCTGCCCACAGCGCCGACGAACTCGCGGACCTGCTCGTAGGAGTAGCCCGGCTCGACCGGCACGTAGATCTGCATCCCCGTCGCTCCGCTCGTCTTCGGGTAGCCCACCAGGCCCAGCGCATCGAGGGACGCCTTCACATGCATCGCCACCGCGAGGACGTCGTCGAAAGTGATCGGTGGGAACGGATCCAGGTCGAAGAACAGGTAGTCGGGCGATTCGATCGACCGGCACCGCGAATGCAGGGGGTGGAACTCGATGCATCCGAGGTTGGCGATGAACAGAACCCCGGCCGTGTCCTCGACCATCAGATAGTCGATGATCCCGGTCTTCGCCTCCTCGCTCTCGACGGGGCACCGGGGAAGCCAGTCCGGCGTATGCGAGGGCGCGCTCTTCTCGTAGAAGAACGGGCCGGCGATCCCGTCGGGCATCCGCTTCATCGTCAGGGGCCGCTCGAGGAGGTGCGGCAGGATCAAGTCCGCGACGTTCAAGTAGTAGGCGATGACGTCGCCCTTCGTGTACCCCTCCTCGGGCCAGAACACCTTGTCCAGGTTGGACAGCCGGAGCTCCCGCCCGTCGGCCTGCATCCACCAGGCCTCCCCGCGCTGTTCGGCGGGTAGGGAAGCTGGGAACTTGATCGTGAACGGTGGCCCCGAGGCACGTTTCTTCGCCGGCGTCATCCCCCGATGGTAAAACGACTGGGTGGGACCGCTAGAATCCGTGGTCCTTGGAACCGACCGTCCCTGGAGGTACGCGATGCCACCCAGAGCCATGTGGAAAGGGGCCATCTCCTTCGGCCTGGTGACCATCCCGGTCGCGGTGTTCCCCGCGACCGAGGAGAGGTCGCTGAAGTTCAACCAGCTCCACGACGAGGACAGCGGCCGGATCCGCTACAAGCGGGTGTGCGAGATCGACGGCCAGGAGGTCTCGTTCGAGCACATCGTCAAGGGGTTCGAGTACGAGAAGGGCCACTACGTGGTGCTCACCGACGATGACATGGAGAAGGTGCCCCTGGAGTCCAGCCGGTCCATCGACATCCAGCAGTTCGTGGAGCTCGAGGAGATCGACCCCATCCTGTACAAGAAGTCCTACTACCTGATTCCCGATGAGACGGGCGCGAAGGCCTACGCGCTCCTCCGCACGGCCTTGTCCGAGGAGAGCAAGGTCGGCATCGCCAAGGTCTCGTTCCGCGACAAGGAGCACCTGGCCGCCCTGCGGTTCGACGGCGACGTGTTCGTCCTGGAGACCATGTACTGGCCGGACGAGATCCGGGCCGCCGAGTTCGAGACGGTCCACACCGGCGCCAAGGTTCGGCCACAGGAGGTCGAGATGGCCAAGGCCCTCATCGACAACCTGACGGAGCCGTGGAACCCGGCCGCGTACAAGGACGAGTACCGTGAGGCGCTCCTCGAGCTCGTGGAGAAGAAGATCGCCGGCGAGGAGATCGAGGTCGCGCCGGAGGCCGCGCCGGCTCGGGTCGTCGACCTCATGGACGCCCTGAAGGCCTCCGTCGAGGCGGCGAAGAAGAAGACACCCGGCGCGCGCCCGAAGGCCAAGTCAGGGGCCAAGAAGACCGCGGCCAAGAAGGCCGCCGCGCCGCGGAAGAAGGCCGCCACCGGCTGATCCCCCCTTCGTCCTCAGCTCCGCGAGCCGGGTCGTTGGACTCCGGTCACCCGTGAGACGCTAAGCTCGAACGGGTCTGCTCGAGGAGGAGAACCGTCGTGAAGCTGGTCGTGGGCATCGTGAAGCCGTTCAAGCTCGACGAGGTGAAGGAGGCGCTGCGCGAGATCGGCGTGAACGGTCTGACCACCACCGACGTCGAGGGGTTCGGCCGGCAGCGGGGGCACACGGAGGTCTACCGCGGCGCCGAGTACCAGGTCGACTTCGTCCCCAAGGTGAAGGTCGAGGTCCTGTGCGACGACGACCAGGTGCAGGGGATCGTGGACGCCGTCCTGAAGGCGGCCCGGACCGGCAAGATCGGCGACGGCAAGATCTGGGTGGTCCCGGCCGAGCAGGTGATCCGGATCCGCACCGGGGAGATGGGGCCCGACGCGCTCTGAGAAGGCCCACCGCTCTGCCCCCGCCGCGCGGCTGCGGGACGAGCTTGGAGCCCTGGATGCCGCCTACTCGACCGGCCATCACGGACGGTGGTCGGCGGCGCGTCGCTCCGAGCTCGTCGACGCCTGCGTCGTCGAGCTCTTCGAAGAGGGCTCGGCGCCCCCGCAGGTTGCCCTCGTCGCACTCGGGGGCTACGGCCGGGGAGAGCTGGCGCCGTTCTCGGATGTGGATCTGCTCATCCTCCACGACGGCGATCACGCCGAGGAGATCGAGGGACTCGCCGAGCGGTTGCTGTACCCGCTATGGGACGCCGGCCTGACGGTCGGCCACGGCGTACGGACGGCGGACGAATGCCTGGCGCTGGCTTCCGAACGCCTCGACGTGACGACCGCGATGCTCGATGCGCGTCCGCTGGCCGGGGATGTCGCCGCCTGGGACGAGGTGAGCGATCGCCTCCGTTCGTCGACGGGGAAGGATCCTCGGGGGTTCGCCGAACGCCTGGCGATGAACGCCTCGGACCGGCGAGAGCGGTTCGGGTCGGTCTCCTCGCTGCTCGAGCCGGACCTCAAGGAAGGAAGTGGCGGGCTCCGGGACCTGCACGCGCTGGGGTGGCTGGCCATCGTGCTCACCGGCCGGCACGGTGTCCGCTCGCTCGAGGAAGCCGGCTTCCTGCGGCAAGCCGAGCGCGAGGCCCTGGAATCGGCGGAGGGGTTCCTGGTCCGGGTCCGGAGCGCGCTGCACCTCGAGACCGGCCGGAGGACCGACCGGCTGTTCCTCGACCATCAGCCCGCGATCGCCCGGGCCATGGGGTTCGAGGACGAGCCCGGCCTTCCCGCGGTGGACGGGCTGATGCGAGCCGTGTTCGAGCACGCGCGCCAGGTCGAACACGTCTCCCGCTCGGTGTTCGACCGGTACATGCGTGGCGAGTCCGATGCGCTGGCGTTCGAGGACACGCCGGCCGGGGTCTTGCGCGCCTTCGCCAAGGTGGCGGCGGAGCGAGGCGTGATGGGCGCGCCGGCCCTGGATCGCATCGAGGAGATGGGGATCGAAGACCAGGTCGAATGGTCCGACGACGTTCGCCACGCCTTCCTGGTGATCCTGCGGGCCGGAGAAGAGGGAGCACGATCGTTGGAGACGTTGGACCGGATCGGCATCCTGGCCCGATTCCTGCCGGAATGGGGACCCGTCCGGTGCCGGCCCCAGCGGGATCCGTACCACCGGAACTCGGTGGACGTGCACCTGCTCCACACCCTGGCCGGGATGTCCCGGCTGCTCGACGGCGGCGACGAGAGTGACCCGCTCGTGGCCGAGGCCGCCGCTGCGACAGAGGATCGGGATGCACTGTTTCTCGGCGCGCTGTTGCACGACATCGGGAAGACGGGCAGGGGCAACCACGTGGCGGTCGGGGTGGACCAGGCGACCGCCGCGCTCGAGCGTATGCGCCTACCGACCCGGACGCGCGACCTCGCGCTCTTCCTGGTCGGGGAGCACCTGCTGCTGTCGGACACCGCGACCCGCCGCGACCTGGAGGACGACGACCTGGTGCTCGACGTCGCGGCCAGGGTCGGCGATCCCGAACGGCTGGCGGGGCTGTACCTGCTGACGGTGGCCGATGCGATGGCCACCGGTCCGCTCGCATGGACGCCGTGGCGGGCCACGCTCGTCCGCGAGCTCGTGGCCAAGGTCCAGCGGGTCCTGGAGCGTGGAGAGATTGGCCCTCGGGCGGCGGAGCGCTTGGAGGCACTCGGAGCCGGCCTCCGGGAATTGCTGCCGAACGAGCAGCCGGCCGAGGTCGACCGATTCCTGGAACGGATGCCTCGCAGCTATCTCCTGGCGACGCCGGCTGAGCAGGCCGCGCGGCACTTCCCGCTCCTCCGACCACCCGTGGGCGCGCACGAGGTCCGCACGCTCTCGGGCCAGAGCCCCCGGCCGGGCACCTACGCGCTCACGGTCGTCGCCTCGGACCGTCCCGGCTTGTTGTCCTTGATCGCCGGGTCCCTTTCGCTCGCCGGGCTGTCGATCCTCACGGCGCAGGTCTTCACCACCGACGACGGAGTGGCCCTGGACGTGTTCGAGGTGGAGGGGGCGTTCGAGGCCCAGATCGGTGAGGACCGCTGGCGCGAGTTCCGCAACACGCTCCGCAAGGCGCTCGAGGGTCGGCTCTCGCTCGAGCACCGCGTGACGCAGAAGCGCAAGCACTACCCGGGGCCGAGCGCCACGGTCCCCGTGGAGATCGGTGTGCACAACGACGCCTCGGACTTCTTCACGGTGGTCGAGGTTGGTGCGCCCGATCGGATCGGGCTGCTGTTCGACATCACCCGCACGCTCGCCGAGCTGCGCCTCGACGTGCATCTGGCCAAGGTGGCGACGTACGGACATCGCGTGGTGGACGTGTTCTACGTCAGGGACGACCTTGGCCGGAAGCTCGAGGACCGCGAGCGGATCGCCGAGCTCGAGCGGACCGTGGCCGCCCGGGCGCGATCTTGAGGCCGACTACTCGGGCGAAGGTCCTGAGGCCGGCGATCCGAGCGAGGGCACCAGCGCCTCGAGTCGCTCGGCCATCCGAGGGCTCATGCCCTCGCCCTCGTGCTTGAAGTAGCAGTAGACATCGCTTCCCGCCGCCAGCGCCGGCTCGATGCGGTCGGCCCACCCCTGTAGCTCCTCGTCCGAGTAGTCGGTCTTGCGCAGCCGGAGGTAGCCGTACGGGTCCCACGAGAGGTCGTCGGGGCCGGGGTCCTTCTCGTCGGTCTCCGCGACGCACCAGGCCACGCGCTGCTCGTGGAGGAACTCGCGGGCCTCGTTCCAGGACGGGTCGCGGAACTCCATCACGGCCCGCACGTCGGGTGGGAGCGACCCGACGAACTGCTCGATGAGCTGTCGGTCGTACTTCAGCGTCGGCGGGCACTGGAACAGCACGGTACCTAGGCGATCGCCCAGGAGCTTGGCGAGGCGCAGGAAGTCACGAACGTCGTCGTCGGCGTCGGCCAGGCGCTTGAAGTGCGTGATCCGCTGGTTCGCCTTGAGCGTGAACGCGAACCCGTCCGGCGTCCCCTCCCGCCAGCCGGCGAGAGTCTTCTCCGTGGGGAATCGGCGGAACGTGTAGTTGATCTCCACCGAGCGGAACCTGCTGGCGTAGTAGGAGAGCATGTCGGCGTTCTTCAGCCCTTCCGGATAGAACACGCCGTGCTTCCACTCGTCGTAGGCGAATCCGGAAGTCCCCGTGTAGAGCGCGCCCGCCATCGGGGACAATCATCCCAGACATGGTCACGCCGGAGGTTCGCAGCGAGATCGACGCGGGGCCGAGCTCCATCAGCGCGGCCTGGATCGCGCCGGGCGGCGCCGTGGCGACGCTGGTCGTCGCCCACGGCGCAGGCGCCGGGATGGACCATCCCTTCATGGCCGGGTTCGCCAGGGCCATCGCCGAGCACGGCGTCGCGACGTTCCGGTTCAACTTCCCGTACATCGAGCGGGGCCGGCGGTCGCCGGATCCCGAGGGGGTGCTGCGAGCGACCTGGCTGGCCGCGTTCGAGGATGCCCGGTCCCGATCGGACGGCCGCCCGGTGCTGGCCGGCGGCAAGTCCCTCGGCGGGCGGATCGCCTCGATGGCCGCGGCCGATGGGATGCCCGCCGCCGGCCTGGTGTTCCTGGGCTATCCGTTCCACCCGCCGGGCAAGCCGGAGCGGGTCCGCGACGACCACCTGTACCGGATCGCGGTCCCCATGCTGTTCATCCAGGGGACGGCCGATCCGTTCGCCAAGCCCGAGGTGGTCCGGAAGGTCCTTCGCAAGGTTGGGCGGGCGGCGGAACACGTGCCGATCGAAGGAGGCGACCACTCGTTCAACCTGCGGGGACGCAAGCGCGACGGGCGGGAGGTCGGCGAGACCGTCGCCGGGCTGGCCGTCCCCTTCGTGCTGCGTGTGGCGGGTACCGGCTGATGCCGAGGAAGAACCGCCGTGCGCCGGAGCCGGTCGAGGCGGCCCGGGTGCCGCAGTCGGCGGGGCCGACCTGGGCCCTCGCCCCGGGGTTCGACGTCCGCCGGGTAAGCAGCGACAAGCCCTACCGCTGTCCGGGCTGCGACCACGAGATCCGCGCGGATGTCTGGCACCTGGTGGTGGTCCCGCAGGACCAGCCCGACGAGCGCCGGCACTGGCACACCGAGTGCTGGCGGAGCGAGCTCCGCAGGACCCGGGGCCGCTGAGCCGCCGTCGCTATCATCGGCCGGTGCCCACTCGGCAGGTCCGGGCGACCCTCATGCCCACGCGCGATGGCTGGACCGGCCGCATCCCATCCACGGGCGTCCAAGTCTCGGGATCGTCGCGAGCCCGCTGCCTGGCCAGGCTGCGCCGAGCCGCCGGACACGGCGTGTCGTTGATCGTCGAGGTCACTCCGGCGCTGGCCGGCGTGGCCGAGGCCGCCGCGATCCTGGGATGGGACCGCCGGCGAGTGATCACCTACGTGGACCGGGGATCGTTCCCCGAGCCGGTGGCGCGACTGGCCTCGGGACGCGTGTGGCGGCGTGAGGATGTCGAGGCCTTCGCCCGGGCGTGGAACCGCAGACGGGCCGATCGCCGCGCCCGGTGAACGCGTCCCGGATCCTGTTCCTGATCCGCCACGGCCGGTCCGACCAATCCTCGAACGACCTCCTGGACACGCCGAGGGGTCCACAGTGGGACCCGCCGCTCGACGACGTGGGCCGGGAGCAGGCCGAGCTCCTGGCCCGCCGGCTCGTGCTGATGGAGCGGCCCGCGGCGGTGTACTCATCCCCGCTTCGTCGAGCTCGGCAGACCATCGCGCCGTTCGCGGACGCCTCGGGGATCGAGGTGACCTACGACGACGACCTCATGGAGGCCCACATCGGACGGTGGGAGAACGTGAGCTTCGAGGACATCCTGGCGTCGGATCCCGAGCTCGTGGGCCTGGTCCGGAGCCAGCGGGCGATCTGGCATCGGGCGCCGGGTGGAGAGGCGATTGATGCGTTCCGCACGCGCGTGCACGACGCCATCGAGTCGATCCTGGAGCGGCATGCCGTGGGCGACGTCTTCGTCGTGGCCCACGGCGGCGTGATCAACGCCTACCTCGGGCCGCTGTTGCTGGTCGAGAACGAGATGTTCTTCCTGCCGGAGAACAGCTCGCTGAACTCGGTGGAGGTCGAGGGATCGAGCCGGCGGGTCCGGTTCCTGAACGACGTGCTCCACCTGTCGGACCCTCAGCTGTTCCAGCAGTGAAACAGCTCGCGGAGGGCCGCCCCGCGTTCGCGGGCGGCCCTCCATCGTCCTACCCCGAACCGCTACGCGGCCCGCGGAATCCTGGTCTCGATCTCCGTGGCCTGGTCGTTCACCCGGCGGGCGTACGAGGCCAGGACGTCGAGCACCTCGTGCCACGCGCAGGCCAGGCCACCGATCACGAGGCCCGTCGCCACCGGTCCCATCCACAGGGTCCGAAGGCCGATGCCGAACCCGGCGAACATCGAGAGGTCCGCGGCCCAGGCGATGCCGATGCCGGCCAGGAATGCGAGGAACGGCCGGACCGGGCGGCGGACGTTCACGTAGCCACCCACCAGATCGACGAGCTTGGCCACTGCAAGACCCAGAAAGGCCACTGTCGCGAAGACGTACATGAGCACACCTCCTCTGGCTGTCTCCGTACGGTTGGCTTTGACAGCGATCGGCGGCATTCGGTAACGCGCACTGGCTATACTGCCTGGCTTCCGACCCCGGCGACCCCAGGAGGCTTTCGTGCCCGTGCAGTTCCTCTCCGAAGAGTGGACGGCCGAGCTGAAGGGCCGGCTGAACGCGACCGACTCCTTCAAGAAGGCGGCCGGGTCGGCCTCCGCCACGCTCCAGCAGGTCATCACCGGCCCCGACGGGGAGCGTCGCTACTGGATCAAGATCCAGGGCGGCTCGATCGACATGGGCCAGGGCGAGATCGGAACCCCCGACGCCACCATCACGCAGGACTACGACACGGCGGTGGCGCTGGCCAAGAGCGAGCTCAATCCGGTCACGGCGTTCATGAGCGGGAAGCTCCGGATCTCCGGCAACATGATGCTGCTGATGCAGCTGCAGGGGGCGATCTCCGAGCTGCCGAAGGTCATGCAGGAGATGGACGTCGACTACTGACCCGCGGGCTCCGGTGACACGGTGAACGTCGCCGTCGCCCGGGCCAGGAGCTCGTCCTCCGGGCCGACGACATCGGCCTCCGCATAGCCGAACCGCTCACCGGCCTTCACCACCTTCCCCCGGGCCGTGACCGTTCCGGCGCGTCCGGGGGAAAGGAACGCCACGCACAGGTGGGTCGTCACGTGGCGCGTGCCGGGCGCGAGGACCGTGCGATAGGCGAGACCGGTGGCCGTGTCGGCGAGCGTGGCGATCAGGCCACCATGCAGGAGGCCCAGGAGGTTCAGATGATGCGGTTCGAGATCGAGGGCGACGTCGACCTCACCGGGCTCCACGCGCTCCAAGCGCAGCCCGATCCAGGTGTGGAATCCGGATCGAGCGAACCGCTCCCGGATATCGTCGATCATCGAAGTGCTCGACCCCACGTCTCCCCTCGCGCGTAGTGTCCCACGAGCATCCTCGTTGACGCCTCGAACCGTGGGCGGCGACAATCGCCCACCAGGGGGTGCCATGGGCATTGAGGTTGAGCGAACGACGGGGGGGCAGCCGGAGAGCGACCGGGTCTGGAGCATCGAGACCCACGGGATCGACCCCATCCCCGAGTCGGACCGGCATGGGGCGCCGATCGAGCTGTTCTGGGTGTGGTGCGCCGCCAACATCAGCATCCTGGGCGTCACCTACGGCGCGTTCCTGGTCGTCTTCTACGGCCTGAACCTGCCCCAGGCCGTGCTGGCCGCAGCCGTCGGTACGGTCCTGTCGTTCTTCCTGGTCGGCTACGTGAGCCTTGCGGGCAAGCTCGGCGGAGCACCGACGCTGATCCTGTCCCGGGCGTCGTTCGGGGTGGTCGGCAACGCGCTCCCCACACTGGTCAGCTACATCTCGTTGGTCGGTTGGGAGATCATCCTGGTGGCCCTATCCACGTTCGCCGCCGAGACGGTGCTGGCCAGGTTGGGCTGGGTGCACGGGGACCTGGCGCTCGCGGTCTCGTTCGTGATCGTCGCGGCGGCCACGATCGCCGTGGGGCTTCTCGGCCACGCCACGATCGTCAGGATCCAGACCTGGTTCACCTGGGCCTTCGCCGTGCTCACGGTGGTGTTCATGGCGCTCGTGTGGTCGGAGATCGACTGGGGCAAGGTGACCTCCCTCCCATCCGGCCCGTTCTGGGGAGGGCTCGTGGGGGGCACCTCCATCATCATGGCCGGCCTGGGGATCGGCTGGGTGAACGCCGCCGCCGACTACAGCCGGTACCTGCCCAGGTCCTCGAGCTCGCGGGCGGTAGTGGGGTGGACCGTGTTCGGTGCGAGCGTCGCCCCGATCATCCTCATCATCTTCGGGGTGCTCCTCGCGGCGAACAATCAGGCTCTGGCCACCTCGGCCAACCCGATCGGCGTGCTGGCCGAACCCCTGCCGACCTGGTTCCTCGTGCCGTACATGCTCGTCGCGGTGGGCGGACTGGTGGCCGGGGCGGTGCTCGACATCTACTCCTCGGGACTCAACCTGCTCACGCTCGGGCTGAAGATCCCGCGGTACCAGTCCGTGGCCATCGATGGCGCCCTCATGATCGTGGGGAACATCTACCTCCTCTTCTTCGCGCCGAACTTCGTGGGCCCGTTCATCGGATTCCTGATCACGCTCGGCGTCCTTCTCGCAGCATGGGCCGCGATCTTCCTCACCGACATGGCCGTGTTCCGGAGACGGGGCGGGTATTCGGAGCGCGATCTGTACGCGAGCGAAGGGATCTACGGCACGGTCAACCCGGCGGGCGTCGTCGCGTTCCTGGTGGCCTCGTTCGTGGGGCTCGGCCTGGTCACGTCGTCTGCCCCGATCTTCTCGTGGGTCGGCTACCTGCTGCGGTGGTTCGGCTGGGAGGACTCCGCGCTCGCCTCGAGCAGCATCGGTCTGTTCATCGGGTTCATCCTGGCGGGAGCCCTCTACGCCGTCTTGAGCAAGCTCGTGCCAGCCCGTTCGGCCGCGAGATCCGCGATGGCGGGCCAATCATGAGCGAGCCGGTCTCGTCCCCGCTGCTCGTCGTCGTCGACATGCAGCACGTCTTCCGCGACCCTGAGAGCCCGTGGGCCACCCCCGGGTTCGACGAGATCGTCGAGCCCATCGACAGGCTCGTTGGCGCGTTCGGCGACAGGGTCGTGTTTACTCGCTACGGCGTGCCCGAGCATCCCGAGGGGAGCTGGGTGCCTTACTTCGAGCTGTGGAGCGAAGTGGCGAAACCGGAGCGCCGCGAGTGGCTGGAGCTGGTCGAGCCGTGGGCGTCGCGGCGGGTCCCCACCCTGGACAAGGAGCGGTTCTCCAAATGGGGGCCGGAGCTTCGGACCTTGGCGGGGGCGTCGAAGACGCTGGTGCTCTGCGGAGTCGCTACCGACTGCTGCGTGATCTCCACGGCGCTCCCCGCCGCCGACGACGGCATGTTCGTGCGGATCGTGGCCGATGCCTGCCGTGGCGCGACGGCGGATGCACACGAGCGCGCCCTCGGGCTGGCGAACGGGTTCGCACCGCAGATCACCCTGACCACGGTGGACGATGAGTTGCGTCGGATCGGCGAATCCGTGGCAGGCGCGCCGAGAGCGGGCGCGGCTACTCCTTGAGGTAGGGCTGTCCGTCTGCGGCCGGCGGCCTTGCCTTGCGCACGACCCCGGCCACGACGAAGATCGTCACGAGGTACGGGGCCATCTGCAGGAACTCCGAGGGGATGGGGACCTGCAGGATCGACAGCTTGGTCTGGAGCGAGTCCGCGAAGCCGAAGACCAGGGCCGCGAGGAACGCCCCGACGGGATTCCACCGGCCGAAGATCATCGCGGCCAGGCCGATGAACCCGCGGCCGGCCGTCATGTTCTCGTCGAACCGTCCCACCGAGCCGAGCGTGAAGTACGCGCCCCCGATCCCGGCGACCATCCCCCCGAGGATCACGTTGCGATATCTCGTGTAGAGCACCTTGATCCCGACCGTGTCGGCGGCTCGGGGGTGCTCGCCCACGGCTCGCACGCGGAGGCCCCAACGCGTCTCGAACAGTCCCAGGTAGATGGCGACGATCAACACGAACATGATGTAGACGAAGACGTTCTCGTCGAACAGCACGGGCCCGAGGACGGGGATCTTGGAGAGCAGCGGGATGGTGACGGGCTCGAACCGTCCTGGATTGTTGAGGTTCTGATACTGCTCGAGGATCCGTGCGGAGAGGAATCCCGTGATGCCCAGGGCGAAGATGTTGATGACCGTGCCGGCGATGATCTGGTTGACGACGTAGCGGATCGACAGGAGCGCCAGGAACGCCCCGAGCAGCCCACCGACGATCGCCCCGCCGATCAAACCCATCCACAGGCTGTGCGTCGCACTGCCGACCACCGACCCCGTGAATGCCGCGGAGAGGAGCATGCCCTCGATCGCGATGTTGATGATCCCCGATCGCTCGCACAACACGCCGGAGAGCGCTCCGAACGTGATGGGCACCGATCGCAGCAGCGTGCTCTGCAGCATCCCGAGGAGGTTCAGGGAGTTGTCCCGCGCGGCCCACGTCAGGAAGGCGAACACGAAGACGAACACGACGATGCCGAGGATCAGGTTCGTCCGTCGGCCGAAGCCCCGGGTGAGCTGCACGCCGGCCAGGAACGCGCAGATCGCCGACAGGAGAAAAGCGGTTCCCCTGGACGGGATCACCAGGTCGGGGAGCCGCAACGCAGTGGTCCCCGTACCGGTCTGGTTCAGCTGGAACGTCGTCCTCAAGGCGGGGTCGGAGCCAAGGCCGAAGAGCAACAGTATGGCCAGGGCAAACAGCAGGAACAGGATCCCGAGGACCCGAGCCCTGGTCGTGGTCTCGGCGACGACCTGGCCGCGGATCGCGGTCGGGGAGACCGCCATCAGGCCAGCCCCTTCGTGAGGATCTCGAGGCCCTCGGGCCGCTTCACCTTGATCCGATAGATGGCCCGGACGAGCGACGGGGCGGCGATGAACACGATCACGAGCGCCTGGATCACGACGACGATGTCGACGGGCGTCGCGGTGGCAGCCTGCATGGCTCGGGAACCTGCTCGCATCGCGCCGAACAGGATGGCCGCGGTAGCCACCCCCCACGGGTTCGAGCGCCCGAGGAGGGCGAGCGCGATGGCGTCGAAACCGAAGCCAGAGGAGAACCCGGGTGTGAGGCTGGGCGTAACGGAAAGCAGCTGATTGGATCCGGCGAGCCCCGCAAGACCGCCGGCGAGCGTCATGACGAGCACATACGTGCGGCCCGGGCTGATCCCGGCCGCCCGGGCGGCGTCGGGGTTCGCACCGACCGCGCGGAACTCGAAGCCGTTGGTGGTCCGGTAGATGAGGAACCCCACCGCTGCCGCAACCAGGAGTGCCAGGAGGATCCCGGCATGCACTCGCAACCCTGACCCCAGGAGCAATGGGAACGCCCCGTGGACCGGCTTCGAGATGGGGTCGGTCCGGCCCGGTCGCTGGAAGAAGCTATGGCTGAGGAAGTAGAAGGCCAGAGGATAGGAGATCCAGTTCAGCATGATCGTGACGATGACCTCGTGGGCCCCGGTCTTCGCCTTCAGGATGCCGGGGATGAAACCCCAGACCGCGCCACCCACGAAGCCAGCCAGGACGATCAGGATGACGTGGAGGAACCCCGGCAGGCCCGGGAACGAGAATCCCACCGCGGCCGCGACGACGGCCCCCACCGTGATCTGGCCCTCCGCGCCGATGTTGAACAAACCGGCGTGGAATCCGATCGCCACGGCCAGGCCGGCGAAGATCAACGGTGTGGCGGTGACGATGGTCTCGGAGAGCGGGTAGAGCGCGTTCTGGAACTCCGTCCAACTCCCCGAGGTGATCCCGCGCCAGAGCTCCGTGGGGCTTCCGAACGCCCCCGTGAACAGGGCGTAATACGAGTCCCAGATAGCTTGGCCGGAGATGCGGAGCGTGTCCGCCGGATGCACGAAGAATCCCGACCAGCTCTTCAGGATGTCGGTGTCGGAGAACACGATCACGAGCGCGCCGATGGCCAGGGCCGTGATCACCGCGAGGGCGGGGACGATGAGCCTGTCCCACCAGTGTTCTTTGGGCTGGGCCGGCTGCGGGGCCGGGGCCTCCGGTTGCTCGACCTTCTCCGCGATGACCTGCTCAGCCACTCGCCGCCGCCTTCGCTTCGGTCGCGCCGGCCATCATCAGGCCGAGCTCGTCCCGAGTGGCCTCCTTCGCCTGGACGATGTCCACGATCCGGCCTCGATACATGACCGCGATCCGGTCGCCCAGGGCGAGCACCTCGTCGAGCTCGGAGGAGACGATCAGCACCGCGATGCCCGCGTCCCGCTGCTTCACGATCTGCCGATGGATGTACTCGATCGATCCGACATCCAGGCCGCGGGTGGGCTGGCTTGCGATGAGCAGGGAGATGGGACGTGAGAGCTCCCGCGCCACCACGACCTTCTGCTGGTTCCCACCCGAGAGGTTCCTGGCCGGGATGTCGACCGACGGTGTCCGGATGTCGAACTCGCGCACGCGCGCGAGGGCCGACTCGCGGATCGCTCCCTGATCCCGAACCATCCGGCGGGCGAACGGCGAGCGGTCGTACGTGTTCAAGACCAGGTTGTCGGCGATCGTGAAGTCCACGATCAGGCCGTCGCGCTGGCGATCCTCCGGTACGTGTCCCACTCCCGCCTCGAGGACCTGCTTTGGCGTGGCCTTCGCGATGTCGCGATCCTTCAGCCGAACCTCGCCCGAAGCCGACTGCCGGAGCCCCGTCAGCGCTTCCACGAGCTCCGTCTGCCCGTTGCCCTGGACGCCGGCGACGCACACGATCTCGCCGGCCCGCACGTCGAACGAAACTCCGTCCACGGCCACCTGGGCCCGGTCGTCCAGCACGACGAGGTCCGCCACCTCCAGCACCGGTTCCTTGGGCGCCGGCGGGCCCTTCTCCACGGTGAGGCTGACCGCCCGGCCAACCATCATCGATGCGAGCTCGGCCTCCCTGGCCGCCTCCGGCGTCGTCGTCCCGACGACCTTGCCACCCCGGAGGACCGTGATCCGGTCGGCCACCGCGAGCACCTCTTTCAGCTTGTGCGTGATGAAGATGACCGACTTGCCGCCCGCCTTGAGCGATCGCATCACGGCGAAGAGCTCCTCGGTTTCCTGGGGCGTGAGCACGGCGGTCGGCTCGTCCAGGATCAGGACCTGGGCCTCGCGGTAGAGCGCCTTCAGGATCTCCACTCGTTGCTGCACGCCCACCGGCAGCTCCTCCACCATCGCGTCTGGTGGAACGGCCAGGCCGTAGGTCTGGCTGAGCTCCGAGACCCTCGTGCGGGCCCGCCGGCGGTCGAGCCAGCCGAGCGGCCCCGTCGGCTCGATGCCGAGGATGACGTTCTCGGTGACCGTGAACACCGGGATCAGCATGAAGTGCTGGTGCACCATGCCGAGCCCTGCGCGGATCGCGTCGCCCGGGTCGCGGAACTTGACCGGCTCCGCGTCGATCAGGATCTCCCCCTCGTCGGCGTGGTACAGGCCGTAGAGGATGTTCATGAGGGTGGTCTTGCCGGCACCGTTCTCGCCGAGGAGCGCCAGGATCTCGCCCTCCTCGACCTCGAGGTCGACGTGATCGTTGGCCACGACGCCCGGGAAGCGCTTGGTGATCCCCCTCAACTCCAGGCGCACCGGCGGCCTCCCATCCGGTCAGCGGAAAGCATACGGGGGGCCACCGGGAATTTTCCCGGCGCCCGTCGTCGTGCCCGCTTACAGGTACTTCAGGTAGTCCTTGGGATCGACGGAGACGGTCCCTCCGATGATCCCCTGCTTGAGCTCGTCGATCTTGCTGCTGAGCTCTGGCGGGACTTGGCTCTCGAAGTCGTGGTACGGGGCGATGCCCACGCCGTCGTTCTCGAGCGTCCCCGAGTAGTTGGTGCCGCCCTGGAATGTTCCATCCACGACGCTCTTCATTGCCTCATGGACGGCGATATCCATGTGCTTCTCGATGCTCGTGAGGAACAGGCTGCAGTACTCGGAGGCCGAGACGCAGCCGTCCACGTCGACCCAGATCAGGTTGACCCCGCCGGCGTCCTGCGCAGCCGCGGCAGCCCCGAGACCGACCGGGCCGGCGACCGGCAGGATGATGTCGGCGCCCTCCGAGATCAGGTCCTCGGTCACCCGCCTGCCGTTGTCCTGGTTCTCGAAGTCGCCGGTGAACGTGCCGTCTTGCTTCGCCGGGTTCCAACCCAAGAGCTTCACGCTGGTGCCATTGTCCTGGTTGTATCGTCCGATACCCGCCGCCAGCCCGTTCATGAAGATCGTGACCGTCGGGATGTTGGCCCCGCCGAAGGTCCCGATCTTGCCGGACTTGGACATGCCTGCGGCCAGGTAGCCGGCAAGGAACGCCGCCTGATCCGTCTGGAACGTGAGCCCGAGGACGTTCTTGATCGGCGGGTCGTACGCGAAGTCGACGATGGCGAACTTCTGGTCGGGGTTCGCCTTGGCCGCGGCAGCCGTGGCGTCGCCCAGGAAGAACCCAACCGTTACGATGAGGTCGCACTTGCCCAGGAAGGCCCGGATGTTGGGCGTGTAGTCCTGCTGGGTCTGCGACTCGAGATAGCTGGCCTTGATCCCAACGTCGTTCTCAGCATCGGTGAGGCCCTTGTACGCGGTGGCGTTGAAGCTCTTGTCATCGATGCCACCCGTGTCGGTGACCTCGCACCCCGACATCCCGGCACCGGGCAGGGCCCCGCCGGTCGGGTTCGCGCCCTCCTCGCTGCTCTTTGCGCAGGCCGACGTGACCAGCGCGAACAGTCCGAAGACGGCGACGAACCGTAGGAGTTTCCTCATCAGCCCCCTCCTTCTCTCACCTTCCCGACGAATCATACGCAAGCGTCCATCCAGGCAGACGGGCCCGATCCTCACTCCGTCCCGAACAGCCGATCCCCGAAGTCACCGAGGCCGGGCAGGATGTATCCGCGATCGTTCAGCTGCCGGTCGACCGCGGCGGTGAAGATGGGGACGTCCGGGTGTTCGGCCTGCATCTTGCCGATCCCCTCGGGCGCAGAGACGACGCACACGAACCGGACCGACGCGGGGTCGCCCTCCTTCACTGCTGCGCAGGCCGCCGCGCCCGATCCCCCGGTGGCCAGCATGGGGTCGAGCACGAGCACGTGGCGACCGGCCACCTCCGGGAGCTTGCGGTAGTACGACTGCGGAAGCAGGGAGGCCTCGTCGCGTTCAAGCCCGATGTAGCCCACGGCCACCTCCGGGAACAGCTCCGTCACGGCCTCCAGCATCCCCAGGCCCGCCCGAAGGATCGGCACGGCCACCAGGGTGTCGGCCAGGACCCGGCCCGTCGTCGGCTCGAGCGGCGTCTCGATCTTGACCTCCTCGGTGGGGAGGTCCCGGATGGCCTCGAACGTTATGGCCAGGGCCAGGCGCTTGGCGAGCGTGCGGAAGACCGGCGGGGGGGTGTCGCGGTCACGGAGCTGGGTCAGGAGGTGCTCCGCCAACGGATGCGCGACCACGGTCACCGACACGCGCGCATCCTAGTCCGAAGCCTCGGTGCCGTGCCTGAGGGCGACGGGATCGGTCCAGGCCGGATCGGTTGCCATCGCCGTGCTGGCCTGGCACGATAGGCGCCTGATGCGGCACGTCCTCGGTGACTGGTTCTTCTACGGCGGGCGGGGCCCGGCGTAGTCGCCTGAGCCGAACGGAGCGCAGGGGACCCCGGGCCGAACGCCCGGGGTTTTCTCATCCTCCCGGGCGGCCCGCCGGATGCGGAGGTTGCCATGGTCGTGGTGATGAAGAGGGACGCGACGGAGGCGGACATCGAACGCGTCTCCGAGAAGGTCCGCGAGGCCGGCGGGGAGGCCTTCGTCTCGCGCGGCGCGGTGCACACGATCATCGGTCTGGTCGGCGACACGGCATCGTTCATGGGGCTCGGCCTGGACAACTTCCCCGGCGTGGACCACCTGATCCAGGTGGGGAAGCCCTACAAGATGGTGGCCAGGGCGCTCCACCCTCAGCCCACGACCGTGAAGGTGGGTCCGGCCGCGGTCGGGCGCGAGACGTTCACGATCATCGCCGGACCGTGCGCGGTGGAAAGCGACGAGCAGGCCCTCGCCGCGGCGCAAGGGGCCAAGGCAGCGGGCGCCACGATCCTGCGGGGCGGGGCGTACAAACCCCGCACCTCGCCGTACTCGTTCCAGGGGCTGGGGGAACGAGGCCTCGAGATCCTGGCCCGATGCCGGGAGGACACCGGGCTACCGGTCGTGACCGAGGTGATGGAGCCACGGGACGTGGAGCTCGTGGCGTCGTGGGCCGATGCCCTCCAGGTAGGCACCCGCAACATGCAGAACTTCGCCCTGCTGAAGGAGGTCGGCGCGACGAGCAAGCCCGTCCTCCTCAAGCGGGGCTTCTCCGCGACCGTCGAGGAGTGGCTGATGGCGGCGGAGTACGTCGCACAGCGAGGAAACTCCGAGATCATCCTGTGCGAACGAGGGATCCGGACGTTCGAGACCGCCACCAGGAACACGCTCGACCTCGGCGGCATGGTGGTCGCCCAGCTGGAGAGCCACCTTCCCGTGATCGTGGACCCGTCCCATGCGATGGGCCACCGTGAGCTCGTCGCGCCCATGGCCCGCGCCGCGATCGCGGCGGGCGCCGACGGCGTGATGATCGACGTCCACCACGATCCCGGCGAGGCGCTCTGCGACGGGCCTCAGGCCCTCACGCCTGGGGATCTGTTGGAGCTGTCGAAGGACCTGAACGCCCTGGCGCTCGCGCTCGGCCGCCAGCTCGTCTAGGCGCTCGCGCCGATCGCGGGTCTCACAGCGGGATCACCGGGGTGAGCTCGGCGATCGCGCACGATCCGCGCCACCGCTCGATCCACTCGGCCGGCGGCCCCGCCCGGCTCCGGCGCCGGTCCACGAGGAGCTTCGCGGCCTCCTCCCACTCCGGGCCCTCCAGCGTCCGCACGGTGGCGTGGAATTCCCGCAGCGCGGCGTCGCGACCCCGTCGCTCGGGGTTCGTGGCTTTGTACCGGGTCACCACGATCACGTCCGACGCTCCGGGGATCCCGGGGACGGTCTGCTCCTCCGGCCCCGGCTCCTTCTTCGACAGGACGTAGATCCTTCCGTTCCGGTACACGAACCACACGGGGACCGCGCTGGGCTTCCCGTTCTGCTCCGGTCCCACCCAGATGACGTCGGAGCCTCGCAGGCCGTCCTCGATGTCCTTCGGTAGCTTGGCCGGAGCGGTCTGGACGAACACCGGGCATTCGATCTCGCCCACGATCTCGTCCTCGACGACGAACGAGACGACGTACATGCCCGTCTCGTCGAACTGCGCGTCCTCGACGAGATCACGTTCCTCGGTCAGATCCATCATGCCGAGCATCCGGCGGACCACCGGACCCCATCGATAGACGAGACGCCCGGACGGTCCGTAGAAGTCCACGCTCTCGGTGACCATGCCGGTCCCGATCTTCCAGCCCCGGTACAACACGAAGGGCAGGGCTCGTCCGGGGACGCCCAGGAGGTAGACGCCGTTCGATCCCCGTTCGCCCTGCGCAGCGTAGACCCGCTGATCCACGACGCTCGCGAAGACGAGCTCTCCGACGGTCATCGGGCGGAAAGGATATCGGAGGTCAGTGGCCCCGCGCGGCCCCCGTCAGATCCTGGCCAGCCACAGCCGTGGCTCCTCGAGCTCGGGGAGCGAGGGGAGCGAGTCCTGCGATTCCCACATCCTGGCCAGCGTCCGCTCATCGGTGACCTCGACGACGGCGTCGCAGAAGTGCCTGCCCAACCGGTACTGCTCACGCTTCATCTCGATCCCCAGGAGCCGCTCGAACACCGGGTCGCCCTGCTCGGTCTCACGGTACCGCCGCATGGCCTCCTCGATCCGGCCGTACGAGGAGAGCAGCTCTCGTCCGATCGCGTGCGTCACGTGGTCCCCGTAGCCCTCGGCCGAGGCCATGAATGACTGGATCCTCCCCAGCTTGAGCCGCTGCTCCTGGTCGAGCACCGTGCCGAACAGGCCCTCCTCGCCCTGGAGCATGTCCTGCATGGCTTGCGGATCGGACGTGTCGAATGACTCGAGGCGGGCCTGGAGGCCAGTGACGTCCAGCTCCACGGTGGAGAGGAAGTCCTCGAGCAGCGAGCGGAACCGTCCGAGGGACCACGGCCGGGCGAACTCGAACCGGTGCGTGACCTCATGGAGCGCCACCCAGGTGCGGAACTCCGTGGGCGGCAGGCTCCAGTCGCGCTCGAAGGCGGCGATGTTGGGAACCACGAACATGAGCGCCGGCGGGTCCGAACGAGGGACGGCGATGTCGTACTGCCCCAGGACGTGTTGCGCGAGGTAGCCGAGAACGGACCCGACCTGGGCCCCGAGTAAGAGCGGGGAGAGCTGTCGGAGCATCTGCTGGGCGAACCCGCCCGTCTCCGCGGGTGCCGCCTCGCCCTGAGCCCGCTCCACTGCCTCGGCGAGCTTCGACGCGGCCGGCTCGACGATGGCCTTCAGCCCATCGATGTTGGCCTGGACCCACTGTCCCCGGCGAACCGGGTCGACGCGGGGAATGTCGTGAGGGGGTTCGAGGCCGGTGGACGCCTGGACCTTCAGCTCGGCCAGGCGGACGGCTTCCTCGAAGGTCCGCCGATCGTCGTCTGTGGGTGCCGAGTCCCCTCCGCCCCACGACGCCGAGGCGATGCCGATCTGGCGGGCCAGCTCCCAGTTCACCGGCCCGGTCGAGGACAGCAACACGCGCTGGATCTCCCGGAGCAGGGGGGCATCCGCCCACGCGTCCCCGATTGAGAACGGATTCTGCTGCGGCTCGCGCGGCTCGTCCATGCCGACCATTGTAGGTGGGGGCTTTCGTTACGCCGTCCCCGGAGGTCGTTCCCTGCCTCCCTAGAATGGGGCCATGCCAGACCGACTGTTGATCCGGATCACACCCGAGCCGATCGGCGCCGATGAGGCGGCCGCCTTCGTGGCCGATCCGGCTGCCGGCGGTACCTGTGTCTTCCTGGGAACGGTCCGAAATCAATCGGCCGCGGGCACGGTCACCGGCCTCACCTACGAGGCCTGGGAGGAACTGGCGACCAAGCGCCTGGAGGAGATCGGCGGGGTGATGCTCGAGAGGTGGCCGGTCCGCAAGGTGGCGCTCCTGCACCGAACCGGTGACCTGGCCATCGGGGAGGGCTCCGTCGTCGTGGCGTGCTCGGCCCCCCATCGCGCCGAGGCCTTCGACGCCTGCCGGTACGGGATCGAACGGCTGAAGGAAGACGTTCCCATCTGGAAGAAGGAGCACCTCGCCGAAGGCGAGTCCCACTGGGTGACGGGGAGCTAGTGGGCCGCGAGATCGCGATCGACCTGGGAACGGCCAACACGCTCGTGTACCGGCAGGGCGAGGGGATCGTGTTCAACGAGCCCACCGTCATCGCCTTGAACGGATCGACGGGGAAAGTCGAGTTCGCGGGGGCCGAGGCCTGGCAGATGCTCGGCGGCTCGGCCGGGAATCGGTCGGTGGTGCGGCCGCTCCGCCACGGGGTCATGACGGAGTTCGACATGACGCAGCAGATGATCGCCCTCGTGCTCCGAAAGATCGGTGTGTCGAAGTTCCCCAAGCCGAGGGTCGTAGTGTCCGTCTCGTCGGAGAGCAGTCCCGTCGAGCTCCGAGCCGTCCGAGAGGCGATTCGGTTCGCCGGGGGACGGAACCCCGTGCTGGTGGAGGAGGGCCTGTCGGCGGCGATCGGGGCCGGGCTGCCCATCAACGAGCCGGTCGGCAACCTGATCATCGACATCGGAGGCGGGACGACGGAGATGGCCGTGGTGTCCATGGGCGGGGTCGTGAGCGGCCGCTCCGTCCGCACCGGCGGGTTCGACATGGACGGGTCCATCCGGGACCACTTCCGCACGCGGTACGGCGTGACCATCGGAGAGCGGGCGGCCGAGGAGCTGAAGGTGGCCATCGGAGCCGCGTTCCCCACGCCTGCCCGAATGGTCGCCGTGGTGACCGGGCGGGACATCGCGAGCGGCGCGCCGAGGAAGGTCCGGGTCACCGAGGACGAGATCCGCCTGGCCATGGCCGAGCCGGTTCAGGCCATCGTCGACGCGGCGCGCCAGACCCTGGCCGAGGCTCCACCCGAGCTCACCCACGACGTCCTGGAGACCGGCATGTTCCTGACCGGAGGGGGCGGACTCGTTCGGGGGATGGACCTGCTCCTCGCGCAGGAATGCGAGGTCCCCGTCCACCTCACCGAGCGCCCGCTCGAGACCGTGGTCCTCGGAGCGGGGGCCATGCTGGACCACCTCGACGAGTATCGAAGCTCGTTCCAGCTCGTCAGGCGACGCTGAACCCGATCACTTGCCCAGGAACCGGGCCAGGGTCTGATTGATGACGTGCCCGGCCTGATAGATGGCCAGGGCCAGGAACGCTGCGGACATCACGACCAACAGGATCAGGCCTCCGAGGCCCATGAGCCGGGTGCGAATCGTGGCCGGGGTGGTGATCACCGGCACGTAGACGAACGAGTCTCCAGGCACATCCTCACCCCGACCGAAGCCCACGGCACGCGGTTCGTCCTCTCGCCCTCGCCGGGCCGCCTTGGCATCTGGGCGGATGCGCCCGGCGAGGAGCACGTCTTCCTCATTGCGTAGCGACAACGCGTAGACCATGAGGCCCACGCCGAGGGCGATCCCGATGATGGCCACGGGGTTCATCAACGACCTTCCGACGAGAGGGTACGCCCTCCGGTTCCCCCCCGGGCGAATGCGGCGCCCGTAGCATGGGACCCGATGCCGCCCGCGAAGCGCCTCATCAAGATCGGCCTGGTCCTGTCGCTGGTCGCCGCATTCGTGCTGTCCGGCACGGTCTGGCTCCCGCTGTACTCGCTGGGTCCGGGCCCCGCACGAGAGGTCCTGCCGCTCATCCAGGTGACCGGCCATCCCGAGTACGGATCTTCTGGCCGCTTCGTGATGACCTCCGTACGGTTCCGGCAGCTCACGGCACTCGGTGCGCTCCTCGCCTGGCTCGACCCGGACCAGGCTGTCGTACCCAGGTCGGACCTGTTCACACCGGGGGAGACCAAGACCGAAGAGCACCAGCGGGCCATCTCGCAGATGGACCAGAGCAAGCTCGACGCGACCTCCGTGGCGCTGTCGGATCTCACCGGCTACCCCAAGGAACACCGCCCCGGGGCGTTGGTCGAGGGCGTGGTCGCCGGCTGCGCGGCCGACGGGGTGCTCTACCCCGGTGACCTCATCAAGGCGATCGACGGCCAAACCATCGGAGGGGCGGCCCAAGCCAGCAGGCTCATCGAATCCGCACCCTCAGGGTCGACGCTCACGTTCGAGATCAGAGCTGGTGGAGAGCAGCACCGCGTGGACCTCCGCAGGGCGCCCTGTGGCGGAAGAGACGAGCCCCTGGTCGGGGTGTCGCTCATCTCGAACTTCCCGTTCGGGGTACGGATCGAGAGTGGCGACGTCGGGGGTCCGTCGGCGGGGCTGATGTGGGCCCTGGGGCTGTACGACCTCCTCACCCCGGGCGATCTGACAGGCGACCGGACCATCGCCGGGACCGGACAGATCGGGTTGGATGGCACGGTCTATCCCATCGGCGGCATCGAGGAGAAGGTCGTGGCCGCCGAGCATGCCGGAGCGTCGGTGTTCCTCGTGCCCGAAGGTAACCTCGTGGCGGCGAAAGCGGCGGGAGGCGACGGCATGGATCTCGTGCCCGTGTCGTCGTTCCAGGATGCGTTGGACTACCTGGGGAAGGGATCGTGACCGGGTCCGCCCGACCGAAGCCCCGATGATAGGCTGACGCGTTTCCCGGAACCGAAAGGACCCGTGTGGCGCGCGTCGTCCAAGCCGGACGCGGGCGGCGGTGGCTGATCATCGCCGGGGTCGCGCTGGTGTTGCTCCTTGCTGGCTTCACTGCCCTTTCCGGCTTCTTCGTCGATCTGTTGTGGTTCCGAGAGGTAGGTTTCAGCCAGGTCTTCTGGACGATCCTTCGGACGAAGATCGCCCTCGGCCTCATCTTCGGGGCCGCGTTCTTCGCCATCCTGTACGCGAACCTGCTGATCGTCCGGCTCCTCACGCCGAGCTACCGGGCCATAGGCCCCGAGCAAGAGGTGATCGAGCGGTACCGGCTGGCGTTCGAGCCCTACGCCTGGTGGCTGCTGCCGGTCATCGCGGGCGTCATCGCACTGTTCGTCGGCTTGGGCGTGACCACGCAATGGAGAACCTTCCTGTTGTGGCGCAACTCCTCCGGCGTCACGTTCGGCTCGACGGATCCCGTGTTCCACCGGGATCCGGCGTTCTACGTGTTCGGCCTTCCCTGGCTTGAGTTCGTGCAGGGGTGGCTCTTCTCCTCGCTCGTGGGGATCACCTTCATCACGGCCGTCGCCCACTACCTGTGGGGGGGGATCCGACCCCAGGCCCCCGCGTTCACCGAGAAGGTCACGCCCCAGGTCAAGGCGCACCTGTCGGTCCTGCTCGGGATCATCGTGCTGACGAAGGCGTGGGGGTACTACCTCGGAACGTTCGACCTGCTCACGTCCCGACGCGGGGTCGTGGAAGGTGCCTCGTTCACCGACGTGAAAGCGCAGCTTCCGGCGCTTCGCATCCTGACGTTCATCGCCGTCGCGTGCGCGATCCTGTTCCTGGTGAACATCCGGATGCGGGGTTGGGCCATCCCCGTCATCGCCCTCGGCTTGCTTGCGCTGGTGTCGATCACTGCCGGCGCCGCGTATCCGGCGTTCGTCCAGCGGTTCCAGGTTGGCCCGCAGGAGCTCCAACGCGAGCGCCTGTACATCGACCGCAACATCGCCGCCACCCGCGCGGCGTTCGGCCTCGACACGATCCAGGCGCAACCGCGTCCCGTGTCGGCCACCGTGGCGCCGCAACAGGTCGAGGGGAACGATGCGACCGTGTCCAACATCCGGCTGTGGCGACCGGACATCCTCCGGGAGAACTACGAATCCCTCCAACGGATCCGCCAGTACTACGTGTTCCAGGACGTCGACGTCGACCGGTACGACCTGAACGGCGAGAGACGGGTCGTCATGCTGTCGGCCCGTGAGGTCAACCAGGACTCCATCCCCGGTGGCGGCGCCACGTGGCAGAACAAGCACCTGGTGTATACCCATGGCTTCGGCGCCGTCGCGGCGCCGGTGAACACAGCCACCGCCGAGGGCGCGCCGCAGTTCACGCTGTCGGACATCCCGCCGGTGGGGCAGCCGCCCCTGGACGTGCAGCCTCGGATCTACTACGGGGAGAATCGGGCCGGCGCGCCGTTCGTCGTGGTCGACACGGGGACCAAGGAGCTCGACTATGCCTCCACCGAAGGCAGCAGCCAGCAGGTCTCAAGCACGTACCAGGGGAAGGGGGGCATCCCCATCGGCGGGTTCCTCAAGCGCGCCCTGTTCGCCTGGCGGTTCCGCGACGTCAACCTGTTGATCTCCGGGCTCATCCAGGACAACTCGCGGATCCTGATCTTCCGGGACATCCAGGACCGCGTGCCGAAGGCCGCCCCGTTCCTCACGTTCGACTCCGACCCGTACGCGGCGATCGTCGGCGGCCGGGTGAAGTGGATCTGGGACGCCTACACCACGACGGACGGCTACCCGTACTCGCAGGAGGTCCCCCTGGACCAGGCCACCCCGCTCGACGCCGGCCAGAGCGGGCTGCACGGTGCGGCGAACTACGTGCGCAACTCCGTCAAGGTGGTCGTGGACGCGTACGACGGCACGATGACCTATTACGTTGCCGACGCGACGGACCCGATCATCAAGGTGTGGGAGAACGCCTTTCCCGATCTGTTCACGCCGATCGATCAGGCCCCCGCGGAGCTGGCCGCCCACTTCCGCTACCCGGAGAACCTGTTCCAGGTGCAGGCCTACCAGTTCGCCAACTATCACGTCACGGATGCGAGCGTCTTCTACCAGAAGCAGGACTTCTGGCAGGTGCCGTTCGATCCCACGATCCCGGCGAACACGAACAGCAACGTGAACGTCCCGATGCGCCCGTACTACCTACTCTTGCGCCTCCCCGGTGACGCGGAGGAATCGTTCGTCCTGGTCCTGCCGTTCAACCCCGAGGGGCGACAGAACGTGGTGGCCTGGATGGCGGCCAAGTCCGATGCAGGTCCGGATTACGGGAAGATCGTCGCGTACGAGTTCCCCCCGGGCCAGAACGTGGACGGGCCGTCGCAGGTGTTCGCCCGGATGCGCCAGGACCCCAGGTTCTCCGCCGACCAGACCCTGTTCGGCCAGAGCGGCTCGGAGATCAGGTTCGGGGACTTCCTGATCATCCCCATCGGGACCGGCCTGCTGTACGTGGAGCCCGTCTACGTCCGGTCCGCGCAGGAGACCGCCATCCCCGAGCTGAAGCGAGTCCTGGTAACGAACGGCGGCGACGTCGGTCTGGGGAGCACGCTGACGGAGGCGCTGAACGACTCGTTCGGCGCGACCGTCGTGCCGCCACCGGGCGGCGGCGGGCCGACGCCTGGGGGAAACGTCCAGCGGCAGATCGCGCAACTGCTGCAACAGGCCTTGAACCACTTCGCCGCGGCCGACGCGGCGCTGAAGGCGGGGAACCTCGCGACCTACCAGGCCGAGGTGAACGCAGCCCAGGCCGCCATCCGTCGGGCCGAGCAGTTGGTTTCGAGGAGCAGTACGGGCTCACCGTCACCTTCACCGTCTGTGACGCCCAGCGCGTCGCCCACGGCGAGCCCGTCGGGCTGAGCTGAAGGAAGGAGAGCCGGCGCCTAGGCGTGGGACGCGGCCGCGGCGTCCCGCCCCCACCAGATGGCCTGCGAGAGCGACCGGAGCAGGATCTCGGCCGACGCGAGGTTGGTGGCCACCGGCACCCCGTGCACGTCGCAGACCTTGAGGAGCGCCTGGATGTCCGGCTCGTGGGGATGGGCGGTCAGGGGATCGCGGAGGAACACGACGGCGTCCACGTCGCCCTGAACGATCCGAGCGCCGATCTGGATGTCGCCACCTTCGGGCCCGCTCCGGAAACGCTCGACGGGAAGGCCGATCTCCTCCGAGAGCACGGTCCCAGTGTGGGCAGTGGCCAGCAGGTGCAGCCGGGCCAGGCTCGAGCGATACCGCTTGGCCAGGCGCAGGAGGTCGTCCTTCTTCTCGTCGTGGGCCACGAGCGCGAGCACCGCCTTGCGGGGCGACTCGTCGTTCGGGTTGACGGGGATGCCGATCGGTCGGTCCATGTCTTCGAGACTACGGGCCGCGATCGGGGACGAAGCCCCCACCGGGTTAACGATGTGTGAAGGTTCGAGACTTGTGGCCGAGTCGATGGGCTTGGCGCTCGCTATGGAGGTTGCTAGCATCCCTCTGCGGGGTGGAGCAGTCCGGTAGCTCGCTGGGCTCATAACCCAGAGGTCACGGGTTCAAATCCCGTCCCCGCGACAAGGGTGAGCGGGCCCGCCTTCGGCGGGCCGCTCACGTGTTTCTCAGCTACTCCTATCGGCGAGCCGCCGACTTCCTCCGGGTCGTCGATTTGCGCCCACTCGACTTGCGGGCCGCGGTCTTCCTACGGCCCGTCGCCCTCTTCGCCACGGCCCTGGCCCGGGTGGTGGCCTTCTTGCCGGTGGAGCGGGCCCGCCTGGTGACCTTCTTGGCTCCGGTTCTGGCTCGGGTGGTGGCCTTCTTGCCGGTGGAGCGGGCCCGTCTGGTGACCTTCTTGGCTCCGGCCCTGGCTCGGGTGGTGGCCTTCTTGCCGGTCGCTCTGGCCCGCCTCGTCACCTTCTTGCCGGTCGTGCGCCTGCGGGTCGCGGCCTTCTTCCCCCTGGTGGTGGCCTTCTTCGCCGAGGACTTCGCCTTGCGGACGGCCTTCTTCGCCGCCCCCCGTGCCCGCGTGGTCACCTTCTTCCCGGTGGTGCGGGCCCGCTTCACGACCTTCTTGGCCTCTGCCGTACCCGACCCGACCATCTCCCCTGCCCGCTCCGCCACCCGATCGACGGAATCCCACGTGCTCTCCCGAGGTGGCTCTGCCGACGGCGCCGGTGGTGGCGCCGGCTCGGGGGGCGCCTCCGGCGCGCCGCCCCACGGCGGCGTGTACCCCTCCCTCCTGGGATCCTCCACGTCATGCATGGTGACCTCCTTCCCCTGCTCCGGGTGCATGCTACTCCCGTAGCGGCTAAGGAGACGGGCCGAATCGCGAGGGCACATCGGGGCCCTGACCACTCGGTATACAATCCTCGGAGAGCGAGTCCTTGCGGAAGGGGCGAGGCAAGATGCCCAAGTACCTGATCGATCGGACATACGACGTTGGGGAAGACCAGATGCCCGAGATCGGCCGGAGATCCAAGCGCATCGCCGCAGAGAAATTCCCCGAGATCGTCTGGGAGCACAGCCACGTCGTCGTGGACAAGAAGGGGACCCTGAAGTCCTACTGCGTCTACGTGGCCCCCAGCGAGGAGATGGTCCGCGCGCATGCCGAGCTCCTCGGCAGTCACGTCGTCAATGAGGTGTACGAGATAGGCGGCGACGTCACGCCAGACGACTTCCCACTCTGATCCGGACTATTCCTCGCTCGGCTGATCCTGGGTGCGCGCGAGCCGTTCCGCATCGGGCACGTGGAAAAGCATCTGGTCGGCGACGGCCCATCGGATCCGGATCGCGCGGCGCCGCCCTTCGTCCTCGGACGGGACGAGTTCGAACGCCTCCTTGTAGAGCCTGACGGCTTCCTCCTTGGCCCACCCCCGACTGGCCTGCTCGGCGGCGGTGAGCAGGGACTCGACGGCTCGCTCGTTCTCGCCGGCCTCACGCCAGTGGTAGCCAAGGGTCGCCGGCGATTCTCGCTCCGCCGATACCTCCTCGAGAAAGGCAGCGACCGAAGCGTGCGCCTCGCGTCGCTTGGCTCGCGGCAGAGTGGCGTACGCGACATCGCGGATCAGCACGTGCTTGAATCTGAATTGCTGCTGCCCCTGGAATCGGGAGACCGACTCGCGTCGGATGAGGTCTCGTCCCTCCAGCGAATCGAGCAGCACGGGCAGCCGGTCCTCGAACTGGCTGAAACGCGCCAGCGCGCCGCTCCAGAAGATCTTGCCGACCACCGACGCGTGAAGCAGGAGCGACCGCTCCGCGCGGGGAAGGGCGTCGAGGCGAGCGGCGACGATCCCGCGGATGCTCGTGGGAAGCTCCTGCGTATCGGACGTTGCTCGTTCGGCGAGCGAGGCGACCAGCTCCTCGATGAACAGGGGATTCCCCTCACCCGCCTCGGCCAACTCGGCCGCGACCGGCCCCGTGGTCTCGCTGGACGCGCGGGCCAGGAGCCGCCGGGCCAGGTCCTTCGAATCCTCGTCCCCCAGCGGCTCGAGGGGCATCGAGGTGTACGCGGGAAGTCCGGCACCCCAGCCCGGCCGGTCGGCAACGAGATCGGGTCGGGCCAGTGCCAGGATGAGCAAGGGCGTCTCGCGGATGCGGGAGGCAAGGAGCTCCAAGAGATCGAGGAGGCTTGGGTCGGCCCAGTGCAGGTCCTCGAAGAGGAGCAAGGTCGGTAATTGGTCGGCGATGGCTTCCACGAGCCGTCTCGCGGAGAGGAAGAGCATGTGGCGATCTGCGGCAGGTCCGCCGTTCGTATCGAGGCCGAGCAACGTCGCGACGTGCGAGGCAACCTGGTCCGCCTCCTCCGGCCCGACGAACGCCGCGACGGACTCATGGAGCTTCTCCCAGGCCGCGGGAGCCGGGTCGTTGTCGAAGATGCCGGCCACCTGCTTGACCTGCTGGGCGAAGGCTCCGTAGGCACCGCTCTCACCGTAGGGGAGCGACCGCCCCCTGATCGTCTGCCCCCCGCTGGCCGCAATCGCCGCGGCGAACTCGGCTGAGAGCCGCGACTTCCCGACCCCCGGCGGGCCGAAGATCGTGACGATGTGCGGATACCTGTGGTCGACGACGTGCTCCCAGATCTCGCGAAGCGCCGAGAGCTCGTCCTGTCGACCGATCATCGGGACCCCCAAGGCCCTGCGCTCACCGGGCGCGCGTGCCGCGACAAGCGCTCGCCACGCTGGGACGGGAGCCTGCTTGCCCTTGGCGGCGATCGGCTCGACCTGCTCGTACTCGACCGTGGACCTGGTGCTTCGGAACGTTTCCTCCCCGACGAGGATCGTGTCCACCGGCGCCGCGGTCTGCAGCCGCGCCGCCGTGTTGACGACATCGCCCGCGACCATCGCCTCTCCGTCCCGTGGCCTCGCGCCGAGGGCGACGATCGCCTCCCCGGTGTTGACGGCGATCCGCACCTGGAGGTCGAGTCCCGGATCGGCCACGTTCATCTCGCCGACGGTGTCGCGGATCCGGAGAGCGGCGCGTACGGCCCTCTCGGGGTCGTCACCGTATGCCACCGGGGCGCCGAACACCGCCATCACGGCATCACCGATGAACTTCTCCACGGTGCCGCCGAACGCCTCGATCTCCTGACGAAGCCGGGCGTAATACGGGGTGAGGATGGCTCGGACGTCTTCCGGATCGAGCCGCTCCGCGCGCGAGGTGAACCCCACCAGGTCGGCGAAGAGGACGGTGATCACACGGCGCTCCTCCCCCGACGGCTCCGACGCCGTCGAGGCGAGCAGGTCCGCGCCGCAGTTCCCGCAGAACCTCGAGTCGAGCGGGTTGGCCCCCCCGCACACCTCGCAGGTGAGCACGAGCCGGCCGCCGCAGGAGCCGCAGAAGCGCTGGCCGGCCTCGTTCTCGTGCCCGCACGTGGGGCAGCTGAATCGTTCGGCCATGAGGCCATGCAGGGTAGCGACCGGCGACAACGGTCTCAAGAGAGCCGTCGATCGGCCCTGGAGTCGGTGGTCAGTCCTGGTCGTCGGCGTGGACGACCAGCCAGGGGATGATCGCGTACGGCAGCGGCGTCACGAAGAGGGGCCAGTACGCGTCGAGGGCGTTCGCCAACGCCACCATGGCGAACCCGAGCAGGAACAGCACCACGATCGCGGCGAAACGGCGGCCTTCGGTCACGCGCTCATCCTATGGGCCGGCCGTCCTTCGCGCCGTGCGGTCCGATCGCGATAGGATCCCAGCCTGCTCGGACCAGGCGGTTCGCGGCCGCCGCGTGAGGGGGTCGACGGGTGGCGAAGGACGACGTGACGGAGCTACTGGCCAAGGTCCCGCTCTTCTCCGGCTGCTCCAAGCGGGAGCTCGCCGTCATCGCCCAGGCGGCCAAGGAGGTCCGGCACAAGGCCGGGACCGTGATCGCCCGGGAGGGCGAGCACGGGATCGGGCTGTTCCTGATCCTCGAGGGGAAGTGCCGCGTGACCATCGGGGGCAAGGAGAAGGCCATCCTTGGCCCCGGCGACTTCTTCGGCGAGATCGCGCTCATCGACGGCGGACCGAGGACGGCGACGGTCACCGCCATCACCGACGTCCGGCTTCTCGGCATCACCGAATGGGTCTTCCGCGGGTTGCTGAAGGAGCACCCTTCGATCGCCATCCACACACTCGAGGCGATCGCGGGACGCCTGCGGGCGGTGTCGAAGGAGCCGGTCTAGGCCGCTCGGCCGTGGCCGATCTGCGCTTCTGGAGGCACCCGGCGTGAGCGACGTGCCCGACGAGGTCCGACGACTGGCGGCCGAGCGCGAGGAGCGGCGGAAGGCCAAGGATTTCGCCGCCGCCGACGGACTCCGCGACCGCATCTCGGATCTGGGGTTCACGGTGGTCGATTCGCCGGACGGACCTCGCCTGGAGCCCGTCGCCGCGGCGGCAGGTCCCGACGAGGAAGCCCCCGCCAGGGTTCGGCCGGAGGACGTCCCTTCGGTCCTGGAGCAGCCGGCCACCTCCGATGCCACCGTCCACTGGGTGGTGGAGGGATGGCCTGAGGACGTCGCGCGGGCCCTGAAGGGGTTCCGGTCCCATCAGAGTGGCCGACGCATCCAGTACGTCGTGGCGGAGGTCACGGGCCAGGGTCCGTCCTCCTTCGGTGAGGAAGTGGAGGTCATCCCCCTCGTCGAGGGGACCGGCTGGGGCGCGGCCCGCAATGCCGGGCTGAAGCGATCGCTGGGTCGGATCGTCTTGGTGGTGGACGGCTCGGTCGAGCCCGCCGGCGACGTCTTCGGACCGATCGAGGAGGCCCTGGCCGACCCGGCGGTCGGCATCGTCGGTCCGTTCGGCATCGTCACGTCCAACCTGCAGGACTTCGAGGCCTCCGACGGTCCGGAGGTGGATGCCATCGAGGGCTACCTCATGGCGATGCGGCGGGAGGTCCTGCTCGACGTGGGGCTGTTCGACGAGAAGTTCAAGTGGTACCGGACGGCCGACATCGAGTACTCGTTCCGGGTGAAGGAGGCGGGGCTGAAAACGGTGGTTGTGCCGGTGCCGGTGACCCGCCACGAGCATCGGATGTGGTTCAACACCCCGCCGACAGAGCGGGCGAAGTGGTCCAAGCGGAACTACTACCGGTTCCTGGACAGGTTCCGGGGGCGGTTCGACCTGCTGATCGGGGGCGAGCCGCCTCCTTCCTAGCCGTCGATCGCGGCGGGCGGCGGCGGGGGGATCGGCCGGGTCTGGGGTTGCCCGATGATTTCCGGTCCCGACGGGCTCCGGCGGCCGTTGCCGCTCTCCGCCAGCCGCGCCCGCGCTTCCTCGGGCGTGGGGATGGGCTTGTCCCCCTCCACGTACGCCTTGAGGTCGGATCCCTCGATGACCTCGATCACCATCAGGAGGTCGGCGAGCCGGTCCAGCAGGTCGCGCTGGGCCTCGAGCACCCGATTCGCCCGCTCGTGGGCTTCATCGACCAGACGCTTCACCTCTTCGTCGACGAGGGACGCGAGCTCGGGCGAGAGTTCCTGCGCGGCGCCGGGGAACAACAGACGACCCTCGGGGCTTCGGAATCCGTCGTTGCCGAAGGACAGCGGCCCCACGCGGTCGCTCATGCCGTACTCGGTCACCATCGCCCGGGCGATCTCGGTGGCTCGCTGGAGGTCGTTCTGGGCGCCGGTCGAGACCTGCTTGAAGGAGATCTCCTCGGCCGTGCGCCCGCCGAGCAGGATGGCCAGCCGGTCCTTCAGCTCGGGCTCTGTGAGCAGGTAGCGGTCCTCCAGCGGCCGCTGCATGGTCATGCCGAGCGCGGCCGCGCCACGGGGGATGATCGAGACCCGGTGCACCGGGTCGGCCGTGGGCATGTCCAACGCGAGGAGCGCGTGGCCCATCTCGTGGGTGGCCACGATCTCGCGCTCCCGCTCGGACATGATCCGGCTCTTGCGTTCCAGCCCGGCCGTGACCCGGTCGATGGCCTCCTCGAGCTCCTCCATCGTCACGGAGTTCTTCTCCCGCCGGGCGGCCAGGAGCGCCGCCTCGTTGATCACGTTGGCCAGGTCGGCGCCGGTGAACCCCGGTGTCCGGGAAGCCAGCACCCGAAGGTCCACGTTCGGGTCCAGGGCCACGCCCCGCGCGTGCACGCGCAGGATGGCCTCCCGGCCCCGCAGATCCGGCCGGTCCACGACCACCTGGCGGTCGAACCGGCCCGGGCGCGTGAGCGCGGGATCCAGCACGTCCGGCCGGTTCGTGGCGGCCATGATGATCACGCCCTTGGACGAGTCGAACCCATCCATCTCCACGAGCAGCTGGTTCAGGGTCTGCTCCCGCTCGTCGTGCGCGCCGAACCCGGCCCCCAGCGCGCCGCCCCGGCCCTTGCCGATCGTGTCGAGCTCGTCGATGAACACGAGCGCGGGGGCACGCTCCTTCGCCTGGTTGAACAGCTCTCGCACCCGGGCCGCGCCCAGGCCCACGAACATCTCGACGAACTCCGAACCGGACATGAAGAAGAACGGGACGTTGGCCTCACCGGCCACCGCCCGGGCCAGCAGCGTCTTGCCGCACCCCGGAGGCCCGAGCAGCAGCACGCCCTTCGGGATCCTCCCTCCCAGACGCTGGTATTTCTTGGGCGTCTTCAGGAAGTCGACGATCTCGCGGAGCTCCTCCACGGCCTCGTCCAACCCGGCGACGTCCGAGAAGGTGGTCTTCATCTCCTTGCGGTCGTAGATCCGGACCTTGTTGCGGCCCAGGTTCAGGGCCGCCGAGGTCTGGGCTCCGCTCATCCTTCGGATCAGGAAGAACCAGAGCAAGCCGAACAGCAGGAGCGGCACCACCCACCCGATGAGGAAGCTCGAGATCGGGCTCGGCGTCACGCCCGTGTACGGAACTCCCTTCTGGTCCAGCTGGTCCGTGAGCTGCGTCGTGCCCTGGAGGATCGGCGGGATGTCGGCGGTGAACTCGACCTTCTTGCCCTCCTCCGCATACGTTCCGGTCACGGTGGTCGCCGAGATCTTCACCGTGCCCACGATCTGGCCGGCGCTCACCTTCTCGAGGAAGTCCGAGTAGTCGAGCTTGCTCGGTCGGGGCGCCGCGAAGTAGTTGAACAGGACCAGGACCACAAGGAAGCCGATGACCCAGACCCACGGCGAGGTGCGCAGGCGCCGAGGCTCTCCCGAGCCGCCGCCCAGATCGAACCCGGACCACCGGTTGCGCCGGTCGTTGCCGTTCGCCATGGCAGCCATCTTGTCACCGGATGAGCTGTGTGACAGCCATCGGGCCGCTCGCCATCGCGATGGGTGCAAGGGGCGTGTCTCAGGGTCGCGAACCAGTCGATGCGGGATACTGGGGCGCATGGCGCGTAGCCAGGCGGCGCCGCCCGACGACCCGGCGCTCAGGGAACGGTTCGAGCGCGAGGTGCTGCCCCTGCTGCCCAACCTGTACTCGGCCGCGCTCCGCATGACCCGCAACCCCGCCGACGCGGAGGATCTGGTCCAGGAGACGTATCTGCGGGCCTACCGGGGATTCTCGGGGTTCGAGGAGGGGACGAACCTACGAGCCTGGATGTACCGGATCCTCACGAACACCTTCATCAACTCCTACCGGAAGAAGCAGCGGGAGCCGGTGACCGTGCAGGAGGACGATCTCGACGAGTGGTACCTGTACGACAAGCTGGGGGAGAGCGGGGTCGAGCCCTCGGCGGAGGCGGAGGTCATCCGGAGCATGCCGGACGAGGACGTCCAGAGGGCCCTGGAGGCCCTGCCGGAGGGGTTCCGGCTGGCGGTGCTGCTTGCCGACGTCGAGGGATTCTCGTACAAGGAGATCGCCGAGATCCTGGGCATCCCGATCGGGACCGTGATGTCCCGGCTGCATCGGGGAAGAAGGGCGCTGGAGAAGGCGTTGTGGGAAACGGTACGGGAGAGAGGCCTTGTGTCCGATTGATTGCCGCCAGGTCCTGACGCAGATCGAGCTCTATCTCGACGGCGAGCTCGATCTGTCCCTGCACGCCGAGGTACACGAGCACATCGGCACGTGTGGGAACTGCGCCGACCGCTCGGAGTTCCAACGGCGGCTGAAGGCCATGCTGCGGGCCAAGTGTGGGTGCGACGAGGTGCCCGCGGACCTGCTCCAGCGGGTCCACGCCTTGCTGCAGGAGACCCCTCCGACCTCCTTGTAGCCGGGTGACCGCACCCTCAACCGCCAGCCCCGGCCTGGCTCTTCAGATCGTCCGAACCACCCGGGTCCCGGCGGCGAATGCTCGGGCGAAGGAGCGCTCCCATGACGAAGGGAACCCGACCCGGGCACCTGCCCCCCGCCTCCAGGACGGAGGACCAGGGCCGCGTGTGCTCCCATCCCGGCTGCCATACGAAGCTCTCCATCTACAACCTGTCGGATCGGTGCTGGCAACACGCCGAGATCGTCTTCCCGAACTACCGGGGGAAGCGGCTCGTCGATCCAGGGAGCTAACGGAACCCGCGCTCCCCCCTCCCGATGCGCGGGATCCGTGAAGAAGAACGACCCCGAAAGGGGTCGTTCTTCGTTTGCGCCGGGGGAGGCTAGGATTCGCGGTTGGCGATCCCAGTCTCACGACCGGAGGAAGGGAGCATCGAGTGGCCGACGAGCTCGGGACGATCCTCGGAGTCTGGGCCCATCCGGACGATGAGACCTACACCACAGCGGGCCTCATGGCTCGGGCCGTTCGGAACGGCTCGCGCGTCGTCTGTGTCACCGCGACGCGTGGCGAAGGAGGCTCCATGGACGAGGAGAAATGGCCCTCGGCGACGATGGGCGAGGTGAGGGAGAAGGAGCTCCTGCGATCGCTGGCCGTGCTCGGCGTGGACGAGCACCTGTGGCTCGACCTGCCGGACGTGGACATGGACACCCCGCTCCCCGAGGGGGGCGCGGGCAAGGTCCGGTCCATCATGGACGAGGTGCAGCCGGACACCGTGCTGACGTTCGGACCCGATGGGATGACCGATCACGCCGGCCACAAGTCCGTGTCTCGGTGGGCCACCGAGGGGTTCGAGGAGGTCGGGAAGCCCGGAGCGAAGCTCTTCTACGCCACGATGACCCCAGATTGGGCCGAACGATGGGTGCCGGTATACAACCGGTTCAACGTGTTCCGACCCGGCACGCCGCCGGTGACCCCGCGGGAGGAGCTCGGTATCGAGTACGACCTCCCTCCCGACATCCTGGAGCAGAAGCTCGTGGCCATCCAGGAGCACGTCAGCCAGGTCGAGGGGATGGTCCAGGCTTTCGGTGAGGACATCTTCCGCGAGGCCATGCGGGGCGAGTACTTCCGCCTGGCGGCGGTGAAGGCATGACGCTCGCGTTCGGGCTGCTCGGGTCGGGGGAGTTCGAGCCATGGCAGGCGGAGGTGGACCGCTGGCTCATGGAACGATCGGCCAACCCCGGCGCCCCAGTGTTGATCCTGCCCACGGCGGCGGCCCACGAGGGTGACGAGATCTTCGACCACTGGGCGAACAAGGGCCTCGATCACTACGGTTCCGCGGGGATCCCGGCCGAGGTGGTTCCGCTGAAGAGCCGCGAGGACGCCGCCCGGCCGGAGCTCGTGGGAAGGCTGGAAGGCGCCTCCGCCGTCTTCTTCTCCGGCGGGAACCCCAAGGTGCTCTCGGCCAAGCTGGCGAAGACGCCTTTCCTCGCAGAGCTGCTTCGAGTGATGAAGGCGGGCGTCCCCTACGCGGGGTGCAGCGCGGGGGTGGCTTGCCTGGGCCCGGCTGCGCCCGACAGCGACGCGATGGTGATCGACGAGAGCGTGATGGAGCATCCTGGGCTCGACCTGTTCAGCGACACGAACTTCGGCCCCCATTGGGACGAGCTCGACAGCTTCGTCCCCGGGCTGACCGACCTGATCGTGCGGTGGACCCCACCGGGCTGGCTGCTGTTCGCGATCGACACGAACACGGCTGCCGCCGGCGACGGGGAGCGGTGGACCGTGATGGGTTCGGGAAAGGTCCATCTGCATGCCGGGGGGGAGTGGGAGCACTACGGTGCCGGCGAGTCGTTCTCCCGGTCGCTCCCGCTCGGGAGCGCATGGGTGTAGTGCGAAGCCCCGACCGATCCGAGGCGAGGAGGGGAATGCCATGGTGCTCGTGCAGTTCCGGGTGACGGTGCCCGACGTGGGCCGGTTCCGGGCCGCGTGCGAGAAGTGGTATCCGACCTTCGAGCAGGACGGTGCCCGCAACCAGCAGGTCTGGAACAGCGAGTCGAACCCGAGCGAGGTCACCACCCTGACCGAGTGGGAATCCCACGATCAGATGATGGAGTCCTCCGAGCGATGGGGGGATCCGTTCCAGGAGGACGCGGGAACCGTGGGCCTGGAGTGGGAGACCAGGATCTGGCACCGAGTGCTGTGACCGGGACGCCGCGGAGCCCATCGAAGCTCACCCGGGACAGCCCGATCGAGAAGCGGGCGCCCGGGATCATCCGCATCCTGTCGGAGACGTATCCCGAGGCCAAGGTGGCGCTCAACTTCTCCACCCCGCTCGAGATGCTCATCGCCACCATCCTGTCGGCGCAGTGCACGGACGAGCGTGTGAATCAGGTCACGGCGTCGCTGTTCCAGAAGTACCGCACGTGTGAGGACTATCTGAGAGTGCCCGAAGCCGAGCTGGCGGCCGACATCAAGCCCACCGGCTTCTTCAACCAGAAGACCAGGGCCATCCGTGGGGCCTGCCAGCGGATCGTCGAGGTCTACGGGGGGCAGATCCCCGACACCATGGACGACCTCCTGACGCTACCGGGCGTGGCCCGCAAGACGGCGAACATCGTGCTGGGCAACGCCTTTGAGAAGGTGGAGGGGATCGCCGTCGATACCCACGTGCGCCGGCTGGCCGAGCGCCTGGGCTTCAGCACGGAGAAGGACCCGGACAAGATCGAGCGCGATCTGATGCGACTCGTCCCGAGGAAGAAGTGGTTCCCGTTCACCTACGTCTTGATCGAACACGGACGAAAGCTCTGCACCGCTCGCAACCCCAAGTGCGAGATCTGCCCGGTGAACCACCTGTGCCCGTCGAGCCGGGTCTAGGTTCGGGCGCCGCCGATCAGCCCAGGGCGGGTACCCGTTCGGGCGGCCCGATCTGGCGCATGGCCCGGCGCTCCTCCTCGGAGGTACCGCCCCAGACCCCCGCGTCCTGGCCGGTGGCCAGAGCCCACTGAAGGCAGTCGGGGCGGACCGGGCACATGGCGCAGACGGCCTTGGCCGCCTCCACTTGCGCAAGTGCCGGCCCTGTGGACCCCACGGGGAAGAACAGCTCGGGGTCGACCCCGATGCACCTGGCCTGCCGGACCCATTCCATGCCCTACCCCCACCCGCGGACGACCGTTCGGGGCCCTGCGGGCGAGGGGCCGAGCGCCGCCGAATATACTCCGGCCGGTTTTCCACAGCAATGGCTGAACATTCGTTCAACCCCAGTGCGTTCCCGGTGGTGGTGGCCCACCGCGGTGCCTCCTCCACGCACCCGGAGAACACCCTTGCCTCCTTCGAGGCCGCGCTCGCCATGGGGGCCTCGGTCCTCGAGCTCGACGTGCGGCTGTCGGCCGACGGGATCCCGGTGGTGCTCCACGACCCGGACCTATCCCGGACCACGGACGGGTCGGGCTGGGTCCACGAGCTGACCTTCGAGGAGATCCGGGCAGCGAACGCAGGGACGGGCGACGGACCCCTGCGGATCCCGGCGTTCCGAGAGGTGCTGGACGCGGTAAGCGGCCGGGGAGGCCTGGCCGTCGAGATCAAGAACATCCCGGGAGAGCCGGCCTACGACGACGAGCGGGAGGCGATCGTGGAGGCAGCCGTGGCAGAGGTGCAGGCCAGCGCATTCCGAGGACCCGTCCTGATCATCTCGTTCAACCCGCGCTCCATCTCCGCGTCCAAGCGCCTGGCGCCGACCCTGCCTACGGGCTTCCTGTTCACCCGAGCCATCGATCCCGACGCCGCCTTGGCCCACGCGCTCGACGCGGGACACGAGTTCGTGTTCCCCGGGCATCGGGCATTGGTGCCGGCCGGCCAGGCCTTCGTCGAGCGGGCCCACCGGGCCGGCGTTCGGGTGGGCACGTGGACGGTCGATGACCGGGAGACCTTCGGCCTCCTGCTGGATTGGGGGGTGGACGCGGTCGCGTCAAACGACCCTGCGATGGGGCTCGAGGTCCTGGCCGGCCGGCCAGGCTCAGGGGGTGGGTGAGCCGGTGGGCGAGGCGCTCGGTGACGGGGTCGCCGTCGGGCTCACCGTGGGGCTCACCGTCGGCGACGGAGAGGGCGTTGGGATCGGCTGGACGGTGAGGGCGAGCGTGGCGGGGCGGGCCAGCGCGCCGTTCGGCGCGCTCGCTCGGATGATCACCTGGTAGACGCCGGGGACGTCCGGCTGTGCCGGATGTCCCACTGCGGGCCAGACCACGTCGAGCGCATCCCCCGTCTGGTCCGGGAAGCTCGCGATCTCGTTCCCGGACGGGTCGAGAACGGAGACCGACCACGTCATCGAGGCCGAGCCCTTCGCCCGGATGCTGATGTCCACCGGTTGGCCCGAGACGATGGTCGAGGTGGACAGGCGCGGGTTGTACAGCTTCGGCAGGCCGGTGCCGGCGACGTGGGTCCGGATGCCGGGAAGCATCGCGTACAGGATGATCCCCGGGCAGTCGGTGATCCCGGTGTCCCGGTGTCCCGAGATCGTCCGCAGCTTCACCTTCGCCCCCGCCGGATATCGCGTGGTGTCGCCCCCGCCGGAGGTCATCACGGTCCGTGCGGATGGGTTGACATGGCCGACGTCGAGGCGCCAAGCGAGCAATCGCTCGAGCGCCCGGACCGCGGGCTGCGGCGGGCGAACGTAGTCGAAGGTGCCCATGACGGAGACGGAGAACGCGCCCGTGTTGAACCCCATCTGCGCCGCGCCGATCACATCGTTGGTGACGCCGCCGGAGCGGCCCTCGAAGACGTCACCGAACCGATCGACCAGGAAGTTGTAGCCGATGTCACACCAGCCACGGCCGTTCGTGTGGTACGCGTAGATCCCCCGGACGACATCGTCGGCCTGGGACTGCGTGTACGAGTTGGAGCCCGCGGTGTGGTGGACGAACGCCATGCTGAGGAAGCCGGCCACGAGCGGGGCGCAGTTCATCAGCTTGGGGTCCGCGCCCCACTGATCGCGCGAGATGATCCGGGGACGACGGGTCAGGGCTTCCGCGGTCGAAGGCGCGAACGGGCCGCTGGAGGCTCCCACGGCGACCGGACCGACGTCCCCGGGCCCCGTGCTCGGGCCGCCCGCCGTGCCCGAGCTGTTGATGAACAGGATCCGGACGTCCCCCACGACGGCGGCCTTCGGAAGTTCCATCGAGAACCGGACGCATCGGGCCTCGCCGGTCCAGACGTATGAGGACCCTCGGAGGCCGCTCCGGTACTCCGCGGTTCCGGGGTCGGGGCCTCCTTCCTCGTCGATCCGGATCGGGCGACCGAGCGAGGATCCGTCGGGACCTGCGGCGGCGACGGTGGTCACGGCCCGTCCGCTGGACTGCTCCCAGGTGAAGGCCAGGCCGTCGAACCAGATCGGTGCGCACTCGCGGATGAGGGCGGTTCGCATCGCGGTTGCGGCGCGAAGCTGACCGTTCGGCGTGAGCGCCGCAGCGGCGCCGCCGGTTCGCGGCAGGAGGGCGCGGACGTCGACCGGGACGGAGCGGAGCACGGTCTCGGGCGCCGCGCGGCTCGGCGCGAGCGGCACGAGTCCGAGCGCCGCGCTCGCCGTCACGACGACGACGAGGGCACGCACGGCCCGACGGGCATGGGGATTGGATTCGGCCATGGGCTGGAGCGGAACGTCCCTTCTACAGCGGGATGTTGGCAAAGGCAACCACCCTGGTCGCGCTCTACCATCGGCCCGCCATGCCCGAGCCCTTGAGGGACCGGCGGGGCGATCGAGTCGCCCCGTTCTCGTTACTCGCGTGAGCGCGCGAGACCTGGCCGCGATCCGCCGGGACATCGTGGCCTGTCGGGCCTGCCCCCGGCTCGTCGAGTGGCGGGAGCGGGTGGCGCGCGAGAAGGCGCCCCGGTTCGCCGACCAGGAGTACTGGGGGAGGCCGGTGCCGGGGTTCGGCGACCCGGCCGCTCGCATCCTGGTGGTGGGACTGGCTCCGGCGGCCCACGGCGGGAACCGCACCGGCCGCATCTTCACCGGGGATCGCTCCGGTGACTTCCTGTACGCATCCCTGCATCGAGCAGGGCTGTCGAACCACCCACGGTCGTCGTCGCGGGACGACGGCCTGCAGCTCCGTGGCGTCTACCTCGCATCGGTCAACCGATGTGCGCCGCCGGGGAACCGGCCGACCCCGGAGGAGCGCGAGAACTGCCTGCCCTACCTGGTCCGGGAGCTCCGAGCGCTCCACCAGGTCCGGGCCGTGGTGGCCCTCGGCGCGTTCGCCTGGGACGGCGTCCTCCGGGCGTTCGCCACGCTGGGTCACCGGGTGCGGCCCCGGCCGGCGTTCGGACACGGCGCCGAGGTGGCGATCGGCCCCTACGCGCTCCTCGGCTGCTTCCACCCGAGCCAGCAGAACACGTTCACCGGCAAGCTCACGCCGACGATGCTCGACGCGGTGCTGGCCAGGGCCAAGGCCGTCGCCGGCCCTCGGTGAGGCTCAGCCCTCGTCGTCCTGGTCGACCCCTCGATCTCGGTCTCGGCGCTGCTGCGCCAGGAACCGGCGGAGGAGGGGCAATCGGTTCAGCTCCAGGATGAACAGCACGAGGAGGGTGGACAGGATCCCGGAAAGGAACGCCCCGGACCCAATGAGGACCCCCACCGCCGCGACGGCCCACGCCGATGCCGCGGTGGTGAGCCCGAGGATGCCGCCGGTGGCCTCACGGAAGATCAGCCCCGCGCCCAGGAAGCCCACGCCGGTGACCACCCCAGCGATGACCTTCTCGGCCGACGCCGGGAAGCCCTCGACCCCGATCGCGGTGAACCCCGCCGCGCCCAGCGCGATCAGGGCGAACGTGCGCTCGCCGGCGGGCTTGCCCCGCCATTCCCGCTCGAAGCCGATGGCGTAGCCGAGGCCGGTGGCCAGGGCCATCCGGCCGACCAGCGCCCACTCCGAGAACGGGAGCATGGGACAAGGCTAGCCCATGGGGGCATAGGGAATCGTGGGACGCGGTTACCCTGAGAAGCATGCGCCGCCACGGCATGTTCCCCGCGCCCGTCCCGGACCAGGATCGCCGCCCCATCAGGAAGCAGACGGTCCGCCGGGTGATCGCCACCTTCCGCCCATACCGGGGGAAGGTGGCGCTCGTCGGCCTGGCCATCGTCGTGACCTCCGGCCTCGGCGTGGTGAACCCCCTCCTGATCAAGCGGATCTTCGACCACTCGTTGTTCGGGAACCCCCCGGGGCAGTGCGACGGCGGCTCGTGCCCCAACCTCCACACGCTGTACTGGAGCGTGGCGCTGATGGTGGCGATCCCGATCGTCTCGGGGATCATCGGCATCGGGCAGACCTATCTGGCCAATCTGGTCGGACTGCGCGTCATGCAGGACTTCCGGAACGCGCTGTACCGCCACCTCCAGTTCATGCCGCTCCGGTTCTTCACGACGACCCGGACCGGTGAGATCCAGTCCCGCCTGGCGAACGACGTCGGCGGTGTGCAATCGGTGGTCACCGACACGGCCTCGTCGATCCTGTCGAACGTCGTGGTCATCTCCAGCACGGTGATCGCCATGCTCGTGCTGTCCTGGCAGCTGACGGTGCTGTCGTTGTTCATGCTGCCCTTCTTCATGTGGCTCACGTACAAGGTGGGGAAGGCCCGGCAGAAGGTGGCCACGGTCACGCAGCAGTCGCTCGCGGACCTGACGTCGATCACCGAGGAGACCCTGTCGGTTTCCGGGATCCTGCTGTCGAAGGCGTTCGGCCGCCAGAACCACGAGATCGACCGGTTCCAGGGCGAGAACGAGCGGCTCACCGGCCTCCAGATCCGCCAGACGATGATCGGCCGGTCGTTCTTCGCCGTCGTTGGCACGGTCTTCTCGATCACGCCGGCGCTCGTGTACCTCGTGGCCGGCTGGGTGCTTTCGGGAGGCGCGACGACGACGGTCATCACCGCCGGGACGATCGTCGCGTTCACCACGCTCCAGTCGCGGCTGTTCTTCCCCATCGGTTCCATGCTCCAGGTCTCGAGCGACATCCAGACGTCCATGGCGTTGTTCGACCGGATCTTCGAGTACCTGGACATGGACCACGACATCGCCGACGCGGCGGACGCGGTGCCCCTGCTTCCGGAGCAGGTCCGCGGCCGGGTGCAGTTCAGCGA